>NZ_JBICXG010000003.1:120472-581708 GCF_043200175.1 Streptomyces sp. NPDC048462 | reverse complement strand
CGGCCCCCGCCGTGCCCCCCCCCCGCCCCACGCCCTCCCCCCCACCCCCCCGGGTGGGGGGCGCCCGGGGGGGGGGGGCCGGGGGCACCCCGCCGGGGCCGGGGCCCGAGGCCGTTTCGCGTACTCGCGGTGTACGGAGTCGCTAGAGCGCCGGGGCGCTCGTCTCGAGATGCGTCACCATGCGGTTGAGCCCGGTCGGCAGATCGACGACCGCGCTCCAGCCGAGTGCGGCGAGCCGCGCGCTGTCCAGCCCCTGCTTCTTGGTCAGGCTGTAGGCGCGTGCGTCGGACTCGTTGGTGAAGCGGAGCTGCTGCCCGCGCTCCGGGCGCACCTCGGTGAACAGCTCGGCCAGCCGCCGGATCGAGACCAGACCGGCCGGGTCCGCCACGTTGTAGGCCACCTGATCGCCACGGAGCAGGGCGTAGAACAGTCCCGCGATGGCGTCGGCCACGTAGGTGTAGGTCCGTACGCCGGAACCGTCGCTGTTCAGCACGATGTCCTTGCCGGCCACGACGTTCGCCGCGAAGTCGGCCTGCACGCGTCCGTCGTCGAGGGCCATCCCCGGCCCGTAGACGTGACCGAACCTGACGGCGCGGCTGTCGATGCCGTACTGCGCCTGGTAGGTCGCGCAGATCGTCTCGGCGGCGCGCTTGCCCTCGGCGTAGCAGGCCCGGGGGTTGACGATGTCGAAGCCGCCGTAGCTCTGCTCGTCGATCAGTTCGGTCTCCGGGGGCTGGGACCCGTAGACCTCCGCCGAGGACATCAGCACGAATCCCCGGCTGGCCTTCTCCACACAGAGGTCGAGCAGGTTGAAGGTGCCCAGCAGGTTCGCCTTGATCGTCATGACGGGCTGGCTGCCGTGCAGGGCGGGCCGTGCCGCGCTCGCCCCGTGGATCACGTAGTCGACGGGGCCCGGCAGTTCGAGCGGAGCCGAGACGTCCTGGACGACCAGGTTGAAGTCCGGGCGGTCCAGGACGTCCGCCAGCAGCAGCCGGGCCTTCTCCTCGTTGCGCACCAGGCCGTGCACGGTGATGCCCGCGCCGTGCCGGTCGTTCAGTGCGAGCAGCGTGTAGACGACGTACGACGGCAGCATGCCGCTCGCACCGGTGACCAGCACGGTGCGGCCGGAGAGCTCGCCCCACGGCAGGTCACGGTCGAGGATCTCGTCGAGGTCGTGCGCCACGACCGGACTGGAAACGGTGGTCAATGGAATCACGTACCCACGATCTGCTGGTTTTCGAGGATCTCGAAGAACGTCCGGCACAGGTAGAAGTCCTCGGACGTCGTGATCTTGATGTTCGAGCGGGGGCCGACCACCCGGTAGATCTTGCGCCCGTAGCGGTGCATGAGGGAGCAGGAGTCGATGGTGTCGTGCTCGCCCTCCTCGACCGCCCGGTCGTACAGGGAGAGGATCTCGCCGAGCCGGAAGCTCTGCGGGGCCTGCGCGGCGTAGATGTGGTCGCGCGGGATCACGTCGTCGATGTGCTCGTACTCACTCGACACCACGGTCTCGTTGAACTTGGTGCAGGTGATGGCCGAGCCGTGCTCGCGGACCGTCTCGATGTTGGCAGTGATCAACTTGGCGTCGATCAGCGGCCGTACGCCGTCGTGCACGAGCACGACGGTGTCGTCGGGGCACTCCTCGGCGACCGTCCTGAGCGCGTTGTGCCGCGACTCCTGACCGGTCTTGCCGCCGTCGATGATCCACTTGACCTTCTGGATCTCGTACCGCTTGAGGAGCTTCTCCATCAGTTCGCGGTACTCGGGGAGTATCGCGATGGCTATGGCGTCTATCTCGGGGTGCGCCTCGAAGTGCTCAAGGGTGTGGATGATGATCGGCTTGCCGTGGATCTCCAGGAACTGCTTGGGGAGAGCACGGCTGTTCATCCTCGAACCAATGCCGCCGGCGAAAAGCAGGGCAACGTTCACAGGTCATTCCTCCGACTGGTCGCTGAGCGGCTGGTCGCCCACCGCGGTGTTGTCCGGGACGGTGTCCAGCCACTGGTGCTGACCGCCTGTTTCACGGCCTCCGTGATCTCCGACGACCAGCCAGTCGATCACGCGGTCCGCCGAGTTGGTGTCGACGTAGTCGAAGTTCTCCCGCCGGAACTCCTCGACCTTGGAGAGGTCGAAGTCCTCGTCCTGCAGGGCCTTGAGCAGGTCGTCGAAGGTCACGCAGATCTTGCCGGGTGCGACGCTGTCGTAGTCGCGGTGGAACCCGCGGATCACCGAGTACGTGTCCTTGTCGTACGCGTAGAACAGGATCGGCTTGTCGAGCAGCGTGTACTCGTAGATGACCGACGAGTAGTCGGTGACGAGCACGTCGGTCACGTGCAGCAGGTCGTTCGTGTCGGGGAACGACGCGAAGTCGACCAGCCGGTCCGAGTACTCGGCGGGGATCGGCGGGGGCTCAGAGATGAAGTGGTGCATCCGGAAGAGCACGACGTACTTCTCGCCGCAGACCTCGTGGAGCTTCTCGAAGTCGATGCGGTCGTAGTCGTAGTGCGCGTCGCTGATGCTCTTCCCTCGGAAGGTCGGCGCGAACAGCACGATCTTCTTGCCCCGGAACTGCGGGTAGGAAGCGAAGAAGTCGTCCGTGACCTTCTGGGAGTGCTCCTCGTTGAGGAAGGTGTCGATACGCGGAAGGCCGGTCGGCACGACCGCCGTCTCCTCGACACCGAACGCCTCGGCGTACACCGGCACCAGGTGCTTGGACCCGGTGATGACGTAGGTGTACTTGCGGTGGGCGTTGGACAGCTTCGGCGAGCCGTACTTTCCGAACCGGCTGTAGCCGACCGCCTTGAAACCGCTTCCGGCGTGCCAGAGCTGAATTATCTTGGTTTCCGGCGAAATGGTCAGGTTGCCGAGAAGCCCGAAGTAGTCGTCCATCAGCACGGTGTCCGACGTGGCGAGCAGATAGATGAGGCGGAGCGTGCTCCACTTGTTCGCCGTCGACGGTATTCGGAACGAGTGGTTGAACTTGTACTTCTTGTCGAGGTCCCGCTCGATCATCCGGTCGTGGACCCGCGCCAGGTTGCCACCGAGGCCGGTGCGCATTTCCGAGGCGAAGAGAATCTTGTTCCCACGCGGCGGGTTCAGCCGGCGAGCGGCCCAGTAGAAGCGGTTGGCGAGCTTGCGTCGCCGGGCTCGCGGAAGCACCTTCAGTGCCATTCGCTTACGTATGGGCTGCTTCGTCTTGCTCTTGCCGCCGCCCCCGCCCCCGCCGCGGAACAACTGGTATGTCCGCATGAGGAACTCGGGGCTCTCGTCGTCGTCCGAAAGCCCGAACGAAATGACGTACACCGAGCGGTTGCGGTCGTAGAGGAAGACGCGGGAACTGACGTCGAGCCGATCCGTCGCCTTGAGGTCGAAAGTGGCCCCCGGCAGATGCTCGTCACCGAGCACCGGAACAATCCGCCATGTGCCGTTGGGCACTTGACGCCGATCCTGAAAGTTGGTGACGTTGATATCCAAGCGGTGCTGTTCGGCGTCGATTTGCCGAGAGTTAACCGGGAATTCGCGCCCGTTGTCAACAATCAGGAAGCTGAGAGCACTAGCATCCCCAGTAAAGTCCGAGACCTCCACAACGAGACTGAGGTGCACACGCTCCCAGGAAATCGTCGCTATTGAGCAACGCGCCATCGTCGTCCTTCCAATTTGTGAACCGTTACGCCTTCTACGAGGCATGTGCGACGGCCACAGAGCCTGCCAGCGCCAGGTGAGACGATTGCCGGAGCATAGCTTACCGAGTCACACGAGCCCCAAGTCGAGACGGGGGCCTGTCATGCGGTGCTGCGGTCGAGTGTGCCCGTCGGGGCCCTCCCGCAGGGCATGGCCCGGACGGAGCCCGAGCGCCGGCAAGCCTGTCCGTCACTCCGTGCGGAGCCCCGCTGAACCCGGTCGGCCTGTGGTGCGCACGTACTAGGACGCACGAGCGGCCGGTCCGGTTGCACCAGAACAGGACGGTGTCGCGGGACGATGACCGGCGGGGCGCCGGAGGGAAGTGTGGGAAGCGCGCAAATCACGCGCATCCCCCTTGCCTCTCGGTGTCTGGAGTGATCAACAGGTGGCGAAAACCCTTTACCGGATCGGACGGTGGGCCTTCCGGCGGCGCCGGCTCGTGGCCGGCCTCTGGCTGAGTGCCCTGGTGCTGGCCGGGGTCGCGGCCGCCGTGGCGCCGGCCGGGCAGGAGGAGGACCTCTCCATGCCCGGGACCGAGTCACAGAAGGCGTTCGACCTGCTGGACGAGCGCTTTCCCCAGAACAATTCCCAGGGTGCCGAGGCCCGTCTGGTCTTCCGGGCCCCGGACGGACAGCGGGTGACGGCCACGGAGAACAGGGCTGTCGTCGAGGCCGCGCTCGGCTCCCTGGACGGCGGCGGCCAGATCGCGTCGGCCACCGACCCCTTCGAGAGCGGCGCCGTCAGCGAGGACGGCACCATCGCTTACGCCACGGTCACCTATGCCGTGGACGCCGCCGACCTGACCGCGTCCGCGAAGGGCGCCCTGCGGGACGCCGCCGGCCGGGCACGCGAGGCGGGGCTGACCGTGGAGACCGGCGGCTCGGCCCTGGACTCGGAGGAGGAGCCGGGCGGCACGACAGAGATCATCGGCGTGGCGGTGGCCGCGGTGGTACTGGTCCTCGCCCTCGGATCACTCGCCGCGGCCGGGCTGTCGCTGCTGACCGCCTTCGTGGGCGTGGCCATCGCCTTCGGCCTGGTCTCGGCGCTCGCCGTGCCGCTGGGCCTGACCTCCACCGTCGCGGTCCTGGCGCTGATGCTGGGGCTGGCGGTCGGCATCGACTACGCGCTCTTCATCACCTCCCGTTTCCGTGACGAACGGGCCCGGGCGCCGGGCCGGAGGAGTCCGCGGGCCGGGCGGTGGGCACGGCCGGATCCGCCGTCGTCTTCGCCGGCGCGACCGTCTTCATCGCCCTGGCCGGACTGGGGGTCGTCGGAATCCCCGAGCTGACCAGGATGGGGCTGGGCGGCGCGGGTGCCGTGGCCCTTGCCGTGCTCGTCGCGCTGACGCTGGTGCCCGCGCTGTTCTGCTTCTTCGGCCGGAGTGTGCTGCCGCGCGCCGTCCGCAGGGCGCTGCGGCACGGAGGCGGCCGCCGCACGGTGGCCGGCGCGGCCGGGAGACCGGGGCTCGGCACCCGCTGGGCGCGGTTCGTGGTGCGCCGGCCGGTGCCCGTGCTGGTGGTCGCCGGACTCGGGCTCGGCGCCGTCGCCCTGCCGGCGCCGGGCCTCGAACTCGGGCTGCCCGGGGACGAGTCCAAGTCGGTGCGAACCACCGAGCGCCGCGCCTACGACCTGCTGTCGGACGGCTTCGGCCCCGGCTTCAACGGCCCGCTGACCGTGGTCGTGGACACCTCCGGGTCCCAGGACAGCCGGGCCATTACGGACCGGGTGATCAGGACCGTACGGGCGTTGGACGGAGTCGCGTCGGTCGGTGATCCGGTCCTCAGCGAGAACGCGGACACGGCCGTGCTCACCGCCGTACCGCGGACCGCGCCCAACAGCGACGAGACCAAGGACCTGGTGCACGCGATCCGGGGCGCGGTCTCCGGCGTCGGGGCCGATACGGGCGCCCGCGTTCTGGTGACGGGCACCACCGCTCTGAACATCGACATCTCCGAAGCCATGTCCGACGCCCTCGTCCCCTACCTCGCCGTGGTGATCGGCCTGGCGGTGCTCCTGCTCCTCGTGGTCTTCCGCTCCGTCCTGGTCCCGGTCAAGGCCGCGCTCGGATTCCTGCTGTCGGTGGGCGCCGCGCTCGGCGTGCTCGTCGCCGTCTTCCAGTGGGGCTGGGGCGCGGACCTGACCGGCATCGAGCAGACCGGACCGGTCATGTCCCTGATGCCGATCCCGGTCATCGGGATCGTGTTCGGCCTCGCCATGGACTACGAGGTCTTCCTCCTCAGCCGGATGCGCGAGGTCCACGTCCACGGCGCGTCCCCCGGCGAGGCGATCGTCAACGGCTTCCGGCACAGCGGACGCGTGGTGGCCGCCGCGGCGGTCATCATGATCAGCGTGTTCGCCGGATTCATCGGGATGAGCAGCCCGACCATCCAGACGATGGGTGTCGGCCTGGCCGCCGCCGTCCTGTTCGACGCCTTCGTGGTGCGGATGGCGATCGTGCCCGCCGTGCTGGCCCTGCTCGGCCATCGGGCCTGGTGGCTGCCCCGTATCCTGAACCGCGTGCTGCCGAATGTGGACATGGAGGGTGAAGCACTGAGCGGGCCCGCACCGGCGCCCGGGGCCGCGCCGGACGCGTCGGCGGGGCGGCGGCTGCCCGTCGGCCGGGGCTGAGGCGGCCATGACGAGTACGGGTGGCGGTGGCCCGCGACCGCGCGGCGCGGGGTGGCGGGAGGCAGCGATCGCGGCGACCGCGTTCACGCTCTGTCTGCTCGGTGGGGTGGTGCGGGTCGACGACACGTTCTCGGCGCCGCCTGCCGCCGCCTACCTGATCGCCGTGGTGTCCTGTGCGGCGCTGGCGGTACGACACCGGGCGCCGCTCGCGGCGCTGGCGGCCACCACCGCGAGCGGCGTACTGGTCCCGCTCCTGGGTCTGCTGCTCAGTCCGCCGATCGTGGCCCCCGCGGTGATCACCGCGTACTCCTGCTCGCTCACCGCGCGCACCGAACGGCGCGCGGTGGGCGCGGTGTCACTCGCCTCGCTGGTGCTGCTGGTCGCCTCCACCCCCTTGTCCGGGGGGCTCTCGTGGCAGGACGCGAGCAGGATGGCGTCGGTGGCGGTGTCCGTGTCGGTGGCCGGCGTGCTCGGTCACTCGGTGCGGAACCGGCGGGCCTATCTGGCCGCCGTGGAGGAGCGGGCGCTGCGGGCCGAGAAGAGCCGGGACAGCGAGGCGCGCCGGCGCGTGGCCGAGGAGCGGGTGCGCATCGCCCGGGAGCTGCACGACCTGGTGGCCCACCAGATCACCCTGGCCAACGCGCAGGCCACGGTCGCCGCCCACCTCTTCGACATCCGCCCGGAACAGACCCGCAAGAGCCTGGGGGAACTCGTCGGGACCACCGGCCAGGCCCTCGACGAGCTACGGGCCACGGTCGGTCTGCTGCGCCAGTCCGGGGACACGGCCGCGCCCGCCGAACCCGCACCCGGACTGCCCCGGCTGCCCACCCTCCTGGAGTCCTTCCGCCGCGCGGGTCTGGAGGTGTCGGTGCACCAGGAGGGCCCGGCCGGGCCGCTGCCGCCCGGCGTCGACCTCACCGCGTTCCGCATCGTCTCCGGACCCGCGCTCGCGTACTGGCTGCACCGGTCAGGATTCGAGGTCACCGTGGTGGAGAAGGCAGAGGCGCCGCGCGGCGGTGGATATCCGATCGGCATCCGCGGGACCGCCGTGGAGGCGGTCCGGCGGATGGGAATACTCCCGCAATTGCGGGAGGCGCACATCGGCTCACGCCGTTGTACTTTCCTCGACGCCGACGGCGGCGAAGTGGCCTAGGTCAAGCCGCATTCCATTGCCGGAGGTGCGGAGGGGCAGGATCTGGAAGTGCGCCGCGGGGATCTGGCCGGGCTCCTCCACGCGAAAGTCCGTGACGACGTGGAATTCGTTTTCGGCGACTCCATCGACACCCTCGACCAGGCGGGACGGGCGGTCGACGTCACTTTTCGCAGTGGGCGTCAGCGCACGTTCGACCTGGTGGTCGGTGCCGACGGCATGCACTCGAACACCCGAGAGTCCCTGTTCGGCCCCGAGGAACAGTTCCACCGGTACCTGGGGTACTGCTTCGCCATATTCACCATGCCGAATACCTTCGGGTTTTCCCACGAGCTCATGATGTGGAATTCCCCCGGGAGAGCGGCAGCCCTGTACGCCGTCGGGGACAACGACGAACTGCACGCCTTCCTGAATTTCCACCGGCCGGAACCGCCGCTCGATGCGCTCCGGAATCCCGACGCCCAACGGGACCTGGTCGCCAAGGTGTTCGCAGGCGCGGGATGGGAAGTACCGGGCATGGTCGATGCCATGCGCGACGCCGACGACCTGTTCTTCGACACGGCCGGTCAGATCCGTATGCCGCACTGGTCGAGCGGCCGCGTCGCACTGGTCGGCGACGCCGCGTACGCGCCCTCGTTCCTCACCGGACAGGGCACGAGCCTCGCACTCGTCGGGGCCTACATGCTCTCCGGCGCCCTGGCCGCCTGCCGCGACCACTCGGCAGCCCTCGCCGCCTACGAGCGTGGCCTTCGCGGGTTCGTGGCCATGAATCAGGCCATGGCCGACAACGGCGCGGCCCTACTGTTCCCCGTCACGGCGCGGGCCCTGGAGCAGCGCGACACCATGCTGCGCGGCCTCGTCACCATGCCTGCCGCGCCGGCCCGACCTGCCCACTCGGCTCTCGTCCTGCCCGATCTCGCCCCGTTCACGACCCGGATGCGTCGGCTGCCGTGAACTGACGGCGAGCGAGAACCCTTGACTGCCATCGAGTCGGGAGACAGGATGGCTCAAAATCTTTGACAACGTTGTCACACTCGGAGACCACCCATGCCAAGCAATCCGACCCGCTACGACAGGCGCAGGTTTCTCCAGCTTGCCGGTGTCACAAGCCTCCTGGCCGCAAGCCCACTGCCCTTCGCGGGTGAGGCGGCAGCCTCCGGAACACCAGCTCCCGCCACCGGCCACCACCCCGTCGACACGCACCCCGGCAGCGTCGCGGACACCTACTACCAGGTGCTGCTGACACACACCCGCTGGGCGGAGACGCAGTGGGACTCCGCTCTCGGCCACTACACGGCCAAGGACTTCGGCTTCGCGGTGGTACTCGGCAACGCCGTACTGCTGACCCATGGGACATACGACTCCGAGCGCGCCGGTATCGCCAAGGACGTCCTCCTTGCCCGCACACTGGCCACCCTCAAGCACTTCGCCGCGTCCAACCGCCTGACAGGCGGAACGGAATGGGGGCGAACCCTGTTCTTCGACACGACGTTCCAGCTGTACTTCGTGCTCGCGGCCAGGTTGCTCTGGGAACAGCTGGACCCCGGAACACGTAAGAACGTCGACACGATCGTCGCGGGACAGGCCCAGTACACCGCTTCGCTCGGCACCGATGACGACCCCGCCTCCGGCGACTGGACGCCCAACGGCCTCAAGGGCGGACATGTCGGTGACACGAAGCTGGAGGAGATGGGCGTCTACGCCCAGTCGCTGGCTCCTGGCCTCGCCTGGGCCACCGCCGACCCCCGCCATGCCGACTGGGCGGCGGCCTTCGGCCGGTGGACCAGGAACGAGGCGGGGCTGCCCGCCGCGGACCTGGCCAATCCGGCTCTGGTCGACGGTGTCGCCGTGAGCGCCAATACCGCTACGAACCTGTACGACTCGTTCATCGTCGAGAACCACAACTCCTTCGGCCCGCACTACCAGGCGGAGTTGTGGCGTACGTCCGGCCGCAATGCCGCGCACTTCATCACCGCGGGACAGCCCATGCCTGAGGTGCTGACCGCGCAGCCGAACGCGGCACCGCTGTGGCGCACGCTCCAGATGGTCATGAGCGACTCGGGCGAACCGCTGATGCCGATGGTGGCGGACCGCGAACACCTCTACGGGCGCGATGTGATTCCGCTGGCCTTCCTGGCACAGGTGACCGGTGACCGTGCCGCCGCCTGGGCGGAGGCGGCCATGGCGGAGCGGCTGCTGCCCTACCAGGCCTATGCCCCGGCCAACCGGCTCGCCAAGTTCTCGGGCGAGGCGAAGTACGAACCGGAGGCACGGGCCGAGATCGCCATCAGCTATCTGCTGCACAGGTGGCGCGCGGCACACGGGGGCGTCGTCGCGCCCCTGTCCGGCCGGGAGTTCTTCGCGCAGGCCGAAGGAGTGAAGGACTTCGCCGAGGGTCCCGGCCTGGTCGTCCAGCAGACCTCGGCCGCCTGGGCGGCTTCGGTCAGCAAGCCGGGGTTCGTGAAGTTCGCGTGGCAACCGGCGCATGACGACTGGCTGTTCGCGCTCAGCGGGAACACCCCGATGTTCCTGCCCTCCACCGGCGCGAAGGTCCAGGGGCGTTCGGTGACGACGTACCGGAAGATACGCGACGGCCTCGACGCGACGGCCACGCTGTTCAGGCTCGACTCCGGTTTCGCGGGGTTCACCACTCTGCCCTCCGGCGCCGTCGTCTACGCCACCAGTGGCACGGCCGCCGGTGAGGGGCAGCTGCGGCTCCACAACCTGACCATGCCGGGGCTGGCGGGCCTGGAGGGCAGGCGCACGTACACCGCGGCCGAGGGATCCGCGCGGGTCGACTCCGCGGACAGTGGCAACACCGCGGCCGGCCCGGGGCCGCGCGTCGACACGCTGGCACTCCCCCGGACCTCCTTCCGTCACGTCCGGATGCAGGGGATCCTCGGCCATCCGCAGTACGGATACTCCCTCTACACCTTCGCCGTCCGGGACGGCGCCGACGGTAGCGACCTCGCCCTCGGCCGTGTCGCCACCGCTTCGTCGGCGGCGCAGGGCAGCGGGGCAGAACGTACGGTGGACGGCGACGAGGCGAGCCGCTGGGCCGTAGCGGTCGGCGAACGGGGCCGCCAGGACAGCTGGTTGAGCGTGGACCTCGGCTCCACCACCGCGTTCGACCACGTCACCCTGGCCTGGGAGTCCGCAGCCGCCTCCGCCTACCGGGTGCAGGGCTCCGACGACGGCGAGAACTGGACCGATCTGATCCGGTTCCCCGAGGCCGACCTCACCAGCCGCGGCGGCTGGCTCTCCGTGGACGGGAGGGCCGGGCTGGTGGTCAGGGGTGCCGGCAATCCGCTGGCCGTCTACGGCGACGTGGTCGTGCTGTCGGACGGTCCGGCCGAGGCCCTGACCGTGGAGGGTCATCCGTCCGGCGATCCCGCCGAGGTGCGGGCGGCGGCGTCCCTGGACGCACCGCGCGCCGCGAATTCCGCCGTCCGTGCCAGCACCGCCGGAGGCCACCTGAGTCTGTTCAACCTCTCGGCGGACCCCGTGACCACCGTGGTCGCCGTTCCCCGGCAGGGCACCGGCGTGCAGCTCTACGCCGGTACCCAGACCGTGACCGCCACCGGTTCGGAGTTCGCCACCGAGCTGGACGGCGCGACGGCGGCAGTCGTCGCGGCCCGCTTCACCCTGCGGCCGGCGGCGGGAAGGGCGGTCCCGGCGGGCATCCGGGCGGAGGTGATCGACGGCTCGACGCTGCGGCTGACCGGGCCCTCGTGCGAGCTGGTCGTCACCGCGAGCAACGGCCGGCGTGCGAAGGTGCGGCTGCGCCGGGGCAGGACCGTCAGGCTGTCGGTGCCGGGCACCGTCGCCCATCCGCTCGCCGATGCCGCGCTCGGCTGCGACACCTTCCCCAACGGCCCGTTCCCCACCGGCATGTCGGACCCCGCGGCCGCCGTCGACGGCAGCTCGCGGACCTCGTGGACGCCGGGGCCGGACCGCGCCCGGATGGTGGTGGACCTCGGGGCGTCCCTCCCCATCACGCGCGTCCTCGCGGAGTGGACCGCCGGCAGGATCCCCCGTTCGGCGGTCGAGTTCAGCACCGACGGCATCACCTACCGGTCCGGCGGGGGCCTGCGGGTCCGTGCCGCCACCGGAAGTCTCTCCACCCGCGCCACGGCTCGCTATGTGGCGCTCGATGTGTCGGGCTGGAGCCACGGGCACGCACAGCTCAGGGCGCTGTCGGTCCTCCCCGAGTAGATCTCGCGCACTGGGCACGGTTGTGCGGACAGCGGATGTCCGCACAACCGTGCCCACGCCGGGCGGGCCGCAGACGGCGACAGGGACGGTGACGTTCCACGGCGGCCACGCGGAAGTCGTGCCAGACCCCTTCGCCATGGGCCTCGATGCGAAAGTCGTGCTCGACCCCTTCTCCGTACCGACTGGTCGGTACTAGCCTCGCGACCGGCGGGTCCGCACTGTGGCGCGCCGTTGACCAGCGCTTGGAGGCAAGGTGTCGATTTCGCCACCGGCGGCGACAGCGCCGCGCACGACCAGGACGGCAGTATCGGTACTGCGGGGCCTGGGCACGCGACGGCTCGACCGCTACCCCGAACGCGGCGCGCGGTACTGGTACTTGGGGATCGTCGTACTCGTCACGATCGTTCTCTACTACCAGCTGTACATCCAGTACGCGGTGTCGACCGCCATCATCAGCCAGTACCACATGACGTTCATGTACTTCGTGTACATCTCGGTGGCCGCCAACGCGGTAGGGGCGTTCTCCTCCCTGGTGGCCGGTCTCGCGGACCGCTGGGGCCGGGCCAACATCGTGGTCTACGGCCTTCTGGTGGTCGGCCTGATCACTACGTTCGCGCTGCCCAACGCGCCGGGGAAGGTGAGCTACCTGCTCATCTACTCCGCCGTGGCGTTCGTCGAGGGCATGATCCTGGTGGCCACGCCCGCTCTCATCCGTGACTTCTCACCTCAGCTGGGCCGCGCCTCGGCCATGGGCTACTGGACCATGGGCCCGGTCATCGGCAGCCTCGTCGTCACCGCCGTCACCTCGCGCACCTACGGCGGCACCACCACGTGGCAGGACGAGATCCGTTTCGCCGGCATCAGCGGCCTGGTCCTGTTCGTCGCCGCCCTGGTCGGCCTGCGCGAGCTCACCCCGGCGCTGCGCGACCAGATCATGGTGAGCCTGCAGGACCGCGCGCTGGTCGAGGCCCGCGCCAAGGGCATCGACACCGACTCCGCGCTGCGCGGTCAGTGGCGTCAGATGCTGCGCCTCGACGTCATCGGGTCGGCCGTCGCGATCAGCTTCTATCTGCTGCTGTACTACGCGGCCGTCGGCAACTTCGTGCTCTACTTCGCGACGGCCTTCGGCTACTCGGCGCAGCGCGCGAACGCGCTGTTGAACTGGTACTGGGGAGCGAACGCGGTCACGCTCGTCGTGGCGGGTCTGGTCTCGGACCGGCTGCGCGTGCGCAAACCGTTCATGCTGCTGGGCGGACTCGGGTCCATCGGGTTCACCCTGTGGTTCACCCTGCGCGCCACCGAGCCGCACACCGGGTACTACACGTTCGCCGTGATCGTGGCCGGCATCGGTGTGACCAGCGGCATCGCCTACTCGCCGTGGATGGCCGGCTTCACCGAGACCGTGGAACGGCACAACCCGGCCGCCACCGCGACGGGGCTCGCCATCTGGGGCTGGACGGTGCGCATCACAGTCGCCCTGTCCGCCGCCTTCGTACCCCTCGTGGTGAACACGGTGACCCCGCTGATCGAGCACGGGCCGGCGGTGGAACGGGCCTCGGTCCAGGCCGCTCCGGCGCTCGCCGTGACCGGGGCGCATCCCCGGCTCTTCTCGGAGCTCGACGCCTACGCACCGGACAAGGTGCCGCCCGCGCTGCTCGCCCGTGCGCAGAAGGAGGTCGGCGCCGAGCAGCTGCGTACGGTGCGGGAGGCGGCGCCGCAGCTGAAGATCCTGCGCGAGCACGGCGCCGAGGTGCGGCAGGCCAGTGCCGACAACCCGGGCAAGTGGCAGATCTGGTGGTGGGTGTGCCTGGGCGGGCAAGTGCTGTTCCTTCCCTTCGTCTTCCTCATGACCGGCCGATGGCGGCCCAGTGACGCCCGCCGTGACCTCCGCGTGCACGAGGAGGCCGTGGCGCGACAGGTCGCCGAGATGGAAGCAGCCGCCGGGAAAGGACACGTCGCATGACCACCCCGACGCGACTGCACGAACTCACCGCGCTCGAACAGGCCGCCGCTGTACGCGGGGGCGAGGTGGACCCACTGGATCTCGTGCGCCACCACCTCGCCCGCACGGAACAGTTCGACGAGCGCTTCGGCGCCTTCCTGACGCGCACGCCCGCGGCGGCGCTCTCCGCGGCGGCTGCTCTGCGGGGGCGGGAGGCCGCTGACCGGTCGGCACTGTTCGGTGTGCCGACCGCGGTCAAGGACCTCGTCGACACGGCCGGGATACCGACCACATACGGGTCCAAGGCCTTCGCCGGGCACGTCCCCGCCGTCGACGCCCACACTGTGACCCGGCTGCGCGAAGCCGGCACGGTCAGCCTCGGAAAGACCAACACGCCCGAGTTCGGATGCTGTTGCTACACGGACAACGATCTCGCCGGCCCCGCCCGAAACCCCTGGAACCCGGCGCTCTCCGCCGGGGGCTCCAGCGGCGGAGCCGCGGTGGCCGTGGCGCTCGGTCTGGTGCCCGTCGCGCACGCCAGTGACGGCGGCGGTTCCATCCGGATCCCGGCGAGCGTCTGCGGCCTGGTCGGCATCAAGCCCTCGCGGGGGCGGGTGAGTTCGGGGCCGTCCGGCGCCGAGGTCACCGGCCTTGCGGTGCAGGGTCCGCTGGCGCGGTCGGTACGCGATGCCGCGGCCCTGCTCGATGTGCTGGCCGGGCCCGAGCCCGGCGATCCGTACTGGGCGTCGCCGTTGCCGGACGGCGAGACGTTCCTCGGCCACGCCGAGCGGTCACCGGGGCGGCTGCGCGTCGGCCGGTACGCCGCTCCGGCCGCCGAGGGCGTCGCGGTCGACCCGGCGTGCCTGGCTGCCTGGGAGCACGCCTCTCGCCTGCTGGAGAGCCTCGGACACACCGTGGAGGACATGCACACGCCCTTCGGCCCGGAGATCTCCGAGCACTTCGTGACCGCGTGGGGTGTGCAGTCGCTCGGGCGTCCGCTGGACTCCGGACGGGAGGCGCTGCTGCGGCCGGTGACCCGGGCCTGGCGGGAGTACGGGCGCGCGGTGTCGGGCGAGCGGTTCGCCGCCGCCGTCACCGGGATGCACGCCGCGGCGCGGCGTGCGATCCGCGCGACGCAGCGGTACGACGTCGTGCTGACCCCGACCCTCGCGACGCTCCCGCAGAGCGTCGAGCACTTCGACGAGTCCGGCGACCCGCTGGTGAACCTGCACCGGCAGAGCGCGTTCAGCGCGTTCACCAGCCCCTGCAATATGACGGGCCAGCCGGCCGTCAGCCTTCCGCTGTACTGGGCCGACGGTGGCCGGGTTCCGGTCGGGGTCCAGCTCGTGGGCCGGCCCGCCGACGAAGCCACGTTGATCGCGGTCAGCGCCCAGCTGGAGGAGGCGTGCCCCTGGCGGGACCGGTACGCGCGCCTGCTGTCGTGAGGACGGCGCCTCCGGTCCCCCGCCGTCGTGCCGTGCTCCGGACCGCGGCCGCCCCCGCTACAGGCGCATGTCGTGCCCGACCGCGCCGGTCCGCTCCGTGCGCGGCACGGCCAGGAATTCCGCGTGCGGGGCGTGGGCGGCCGCCGACACGACGAGCGTGTGAGGGCCTGGCCGCAGCCCGCCCACGCGGTACCGGCCCGACTGCACCCGTCCTGCCGCGACCCGCTTCCCCTTCGCGTTGATCACGGTGACCCATCCGGCGCAGCCGGCCGGGTGCCGGGCACACCGTACCGAGCCGGCGACGGTGACCCCGCCGTGCGGCGCGGCATGGTCCACCGGGGCCGGTTCCGTACGGGGTTCGGCGGCGGCCGGGCCGGTGCGCGCGGTATCCCCGTGAACGGCGGGGTCCCCGTGAACCGCGGTGTCCCGTGGCGACCTGCGGGTGGCCCACTCCGCCACCAGTGCCTGCGTGCGGCGTTCCATCGGTGAACTCGCCCGGTGCTCCGGCGGGGTGCCGCGCACGGTGAGCCCGCACCTCTCCGCGTACCCGGCGAGCGATTCGTCGAGCGCGGACAGCTCCCGCAGCGCCGTGCGGATGCGCGCTGCCCGGGGGCCCGGGGGCGCCGTGTCCAGCTCCGCCTTCAGGTCCCGTACCAGCGGGCTCACCCGCTCCCACGACTCCTCGGGTTCGCCGGCGGCGAGCGAGCGGTCCAGTGCCTGCAGCGAACGGTTCAGCGTCGCGGTGATGCGCGCGAACCGTTCGGCCTGCCGGGGCGCCAGGTCGATGTCGATGTCGGCCGCCGCCGCGAGGGCGCGGGCGTGACCGGTGGCCGTGGAGAGCAGGGCGGTGCGGTGTTCCGCCGCCCTGCCCCGTACCCCGAGCGGCATCCTGACCAGCGGCCGGGCCAGGCTCACGACCTGGAACAGCGCGGAGTCCACCGCGCGTGCGGCGCCGCGCAGGCGGACAGGCGCATCGGGGTCCTCCCAGCGCAGGGCGAGCTGCGAGACGAGGCCGTCGACGGCGGACACATAGCCACGCTCCGCCTCACGGGTGATCCTGCGGCCGGAGAGCGGAAAGATCACCGCCGCACACGCGGTCGCGACGAGTACGCCGAGGCCGTTGTCCAGCAGCCGCTCACCGAGGAGGTGGTCCATGCCGCCGTAGGGCGTCGTCAGCCCGTACAGCTGCACCAGCGCGACGACGAGTCCGGCGACCCAGAAGGCGTACGCGCGCTGCATCCCCCAGGCGCCGAGGGACAGACCCGCCACGATGACCGTGAGCATCACGTAGACGTGACCGTGGCCCACCAGGTGGAGCAGCGCGATACCGATCACCGCGCCGATCACGGTGCCCGCCATGCGGTGGCCGAACTTGCGCAGCCGCTCGTGCGTCGTGTTCGTACCGAAGAGGGTGATCATCACGCCGACCAGCCCCCAGTAGAAGCGGTGCGGGTCGATGGCGTCGGTGATCGGGCACACGATGGCGGCGGCGACCCCTGCGTGCAGCGGTACGCGTGCGAAGGGAATGGCCCGGCGCCAGCTGGTCTCCGTGCCCGCCGCGAGCACCCGCTGTGCGGCGGCGCCCGATCCGGCGGGGCGGTTGCGCTCCAGGGCCACGGTCGGCAGGAAGGGCACCTTCGCCGGGGACTGCGGGGAGCTCCAGCCCAGCGCGAGCCACCTGGAGAGCGAGCCGGCCAGGGAGTCCAGCAGCTGGGCCACGCGGTAGGCCGGTTCGACGCTGTCCGCCCGCCGGCCCGCCGCCTCGGCGTCACGGAGCACCTGAGCGGCCTGCCGGCGGATGATCCCGGCTGCGGGGCGCAGCCCCTGGGCGCTGCCGAGGGGGGTGTCCCGGGCGACGAGGAGACCGACCGCCATCGCCTCGCGCAGGCGGGCCGGCACGTCGAGTCCGGCCAGGTCCTGCACGGCCCGGCCGATCCCCCGCAGGGCCAGCTCCGCGTCGAAGAGGTGGCGGTGCAGCAGCTCGGCCATGTCGGGGTCGGCTGCGACCTCCGGCTGGGCGAGCCGGCCGTCGATGGTGACGGTGGTGATGTTGAGACGGCGCAGGGAGCGTGACATGCGGCGCACGGCCCGCTCCTGGTCGGCGTCGGGGTCCAGGGCGTCGATGGCCGCGTCCGCCACCCGGCGGGCTTCCACGACGAAGGCCCGCTGGGTGCGCAGCAGGTCCTCGCGGGGCATCGGGTAGCACAGCAGCAGCCGCGTCACGAGCACCGCGACGGCGGACACCAGGGCGACGGCGAACGCCTTGCCCGCCATGCCCGCCGGGATGTTCGCCATCATGCCGACCATCAGGCCGTTGAAGAGCATCATGCCCGTGAGCAGGTAGAGCTGTCCGAACCGGGCGAGGAAGAAGGTCAGCGCGAGGGCGCCGACCATCAGGCTGATCTCCAGGCCGCGGTCGTCGTGCAGCTCGGCGGCGAGCCACAGGACGGCGGCGTAGGGGAACGGCATCCAAAGGATGGCGCGGGTGAGTCGCTGCCAGGTGTTCTCGGCCACGGCGAAGGCGCTCATCAGGCCCATCATGCCGCCGACCATCATGCCGATCATGGCGGGGATGTCGAGGGCCCGCGCCATCCCGTAGCCGACGGCGAGGGCGGTCACCATGGCGACGAGCGTGCGCCATCCCGCCTGCAGCTGGCCGAGGCCGGGATCTGCCGCGAGCACCCAGTCCCAGCGCCGTCGGGGTCCGCCCACCCGGCGCGGTGCGACGGCGCGCGGAACGCCTGCCGCTGGTGCGGGGGTACCGGTGGGAGGTGCGGACGGTGCGTGCTCCGCCGTCGTGTCCGACGGGGCGGTGCCTGGGCTGATCAACTGGTCTCCGGTTCGATCGCGTTCAACAGGGTGGTGAGGGCGTCGCGGGCGTCGCTCACGGCGCGCTCGGAATCCTCGACGCCGGCGTCGAGGCCGCGCAGGAGCGCTGCTGCCATCCGGCGGCGCCCCTCGCAGAGCAGTTCCCGGCCGGCCGGTGTGAGGGACGCCTCCACGACGCGCCGGTCGGCTGCGCGGCGTTCGCGCGATGCGAGGCCGCGCTCTTCGAGTCTCTGCAGGACCACGGTCACGCGCGGCTGGGCCATGCCCGTGTACGCCGCGAGTGCGGTCACCCGCCGTGGGGCGTCCTCCAGGGCGTCGAGTACGGCCGCCTGGCTGCGGGTGAGCCCGAAGTCGCCGGTGCGGAAGAGTGTCTGCGCGAGTCGTCCGATGCCTCTGAGGAGGCCCCTGGCAGCGCTCTCGATGCGCTGCTCGTCGGTGAGGCCTGGCGGGGACGACGATTGATGCATACACCAATTATATATATGTCAAGAGTGAGCCCGGAACCATGCGCGGGCAAAATGACCGGCCTGGACCGAACCGTCCGTATCGGACCGGGACGCCCGGCTCCTCGTCATCCCCCAGTGGTGGCCACCCGCACGGCGACGGGCAGCGCATCGGTCAGGGCCCCGGTCAACTCCACCCGGTTCGCGCACCGATGCGGCAGTATCGCCCCGGCGTACCCGAACAACCCCTTATCGTCGGCCCGTACACGTGACCGCCGAGCCACCCTGTACGCTCGCTCACCGGAAAGGTGCCCCGACTCACGCAACGGATACGACCTAGACACTCGCATCCTTGCAGGTCAGCGGCACCTTTCTGCTACCGGTCCACCCAAACGACCAATTCCGTTGAATGGTCAGGGTTGAAGAAGGGTGTTACTCATGGCGCAGTCTCTCGCCGATCTCGCATCGGCAGGAGTGCGGAGGATCTTGCGATTCTTTCCCGAGAGCTCACAGGCCGAGCGCGAGGAGTTGCGTGCCGCGGCGCGGGAACTCCTCGACGCCCACGGCGAGGGAGCACTCACCGGCCTCCCTCCGGGCGAGCGCGTCATGTGGCATCTCGCCTCCGAGGGACGTGCCGAGGATCTCGTCAAGGTGGTCCGGAGCCAGCGCAGAGACCCGGGCGCCTTCCTCGTGACAGGCACCCGGCGCCCCCGGCTGGCGCTGCCGGGGCTGCGGGACCTTGCGCTGCCGGACCGGATAGCCGCGCTCAAGAGCCGGGACCTGCCGGTGACGGCGCAGCTCACCTCGGTCGACTGGCGGGGCGACGATCTGGTGTGGGGAGGATACGCGTTTGTCGCGAACCTGCCACGTCGATCGGGCCGCATCATGGGCCGGTTCGCGGTGCTGGAGCACGGCGAGACCGGCGACCGCATAAAGCTGCGCCTGCGCCGCACCAGGAACGAGCAGGCAACCGTCGCCTCCGGACAGGCGCTCCACTGCTACGACGACACGGGTTTCGAAGTCGTCGTCTCCGCTCGTCGGCTGCGCGAACTCGCCGGGCGCGGTGCCGGCCAGTGGTTCCTGTACGTCGGGATACCGGGACCGGGCGGGGTCTACGGCGCGCGGGTGCGCCAGCGCGACGCGGGCACGGCCGGGCACAACCAGGTCCGTCATCTGGCGGACGGCTCACGCCTCGTGGTCGGCTTCACCAAGAATGCCGTGAGCATCACGGTGCAGCAGCCCCCTGTCGAGATCGAGTCCTGCACCGTCGCGGACGGCGAACTGCTCCTGGTAGCCAGGGCGCGCAGTGGCGCCGAGGTCCCCACCGCCGTGAGCATCGTCGAGGGCGACACCGGACTCGACAGCCCGCTCACTGCCCTGTCCGGTTCCACTGACGCGTTCCGGCGCTACCAATCGGTCTTCAGACTTGACCGGCTGGCCGCGAGCGACCAGCCGGGAATCAAGACCCGCCAGTTCAAGGTGACCTTGAGGGGAGCCGACGGCCGGGGCCAGGAGGCCCCCCTCGCCGAGGGCTTCACGACCAGCAGGCACTGGCTTGCCCCCGGCCGCGAGCTGGCCGTCCACCGGGACGGGCCCGGCAGGCTGATGCTGGCAACCCGAGCCGTCCGGCCCGTGGTCGACGCCATGACCGAGACGGGGTCGGGAGAGCTGGTGATCGAGGGTACGTATCCCAGCCAGGAGGCGTCCCGGAAGAAGGTCATCCTGCGGCACGGCGTCCGCTTCGAGGAGAAGGAACTGCCGGTCCAGCTCGCCGACGGGCGGTTCACGTTCCGGATCGCGCCCGAGCAAGCCCCTCAGGTGAACGGCCCCGAGCTTCCCCTGTGCCCCGGTCGCTGGTACCTGTTCTTCCGCGACGTGGACGCCTGGGACAAGTCCGGGGACGTCCCGGTGACCCTGCGGCCCGAGCAGGTCGGGGAACTGCCCATGCGCTTCAGCGGCCCGCAGCGTGCTTACACCGTGGACCGCCGCTACTTCGACCGCATCTTCATCGAGCCGGAACGGCTGCTGGGCCCCGATGAGCACGGCGCCTACCGGCAGCGCATACTGCGCGAGGCCTACTTCCACGAGCAGCGCGAACTCCCCCTGCGCGACGCGGTGGTCTACCTGAGCCTCGGCGGCAAGCAGTTCTCGGACTCGCCCCGGTCGGTCTACGAGGAGCTGGTGCGCCGGGGGGCGGAGGTCGAACACATCTGGACCCAGGACGGCGGACTGCCCGAGATGCCGCCGGAAGCACGTGTGGTGGCCGCGGGCAGCCGCGAGTGGTACGAGGCACTGGCGCGCAGCCGCTACGTCGTCGTCAACACCGCGGTGGGCGACTGGTTCGTCACCCGCCCCGGACAACGGGTCGTGCAGACCTGGCACGGCACTCCGCTGAAGAAGATCGGCAAGGACCTGCTCGGCTCTCCCCAGTCGAGCCCCTCCTATATCGCCGGCCTGCCGCACAGCTACCGGCAGTTCGACTTCGTGGTGTCGCCGAACGCGTACACCACGGAAATCATGCGCAGGGCGTACTCCATCGAGAGCGACATGCTCGAGAGCGGATATCCGCGCAACGACGTCTTCTACGCCACCGACCGCGACGCGCGGGCCGCGCGGGTCAGGGAGCGGCTCGGCCTGCCCGAGGGCAAGAAGGTGGTGCTCTACGCCCCGACCTGGCGGGAGGACCAGCGGCACGCGAGCAAGCTGTACAAACTCGATCTGCGGATCGACCTGGCCGCGGCGCAGGCCGAACTCGGTCACGATCATGTGCTGCTCTTCCGCAAGCACCCGAAGGTCCACGGGAGCGTGCCGGGTGTCGGCCGGGGCTTCGTGTGGGATGTCACCCGCTACCCGGACATCGCCGATCTGTACCTCGTCGCCGATGTGCTGATCACCGACTACTCCTCGGCGCTCTTCGACTTCGCGCACTCGGGTAAGCCGATGCTGTTCTTCACCTACGACCTGGAGCACTACCGGGACACGCTGCGCGGCCTGTACTTCGACTTCACCACCCGGGCGCCCGGCCCGCTGGTGGAGACCTCCGGAGAACTGGTCAAGGCCCTGCGCGACGTCGATGCCGTCGAAGCGGAGTTCCGGGAGAAGTACGCCCAGTTCAAGAGGGACTTCTGCGAGCCCGGGGACGGTCTCGCGACAGCGCGGGTCGTGGACCGCATGCTCCTCGGCGGACCGCACTCCGAAGCCTTGACCGACGGCTGAGCGCGGTACGGGCCGGCCCGTCCGTGCCGGCCGAGCTGCTGAGCGCGCGGTATGCGTGAAGGACGCTCCGAGGCGGCCGCGCGCTCCGTCCCCCCGCCTCACCGTCCACGAGCGGTTGGATGCGGCGTACGGCTTCACCGGCAACTACCGGCGGGTGAAGCCCTGCCGACCGGTCAGCGGCCACCGGAGAACGCCGGGACCCGCTGACTACACCCGCCCCGGCTGCCCGGCGTCCCCGAGCCACGCGCCGACGATCTGAAGCCCTTCCCGGAGCACCGGAGCCCCTGCGACCTCACTGGTCTTTCTCACACCATGGTGTCGAGGATCTCCCGGACCAGGTCGAGTGAGGTTGCCGGATTCAGGAACGCGAAACGGCAGACGGTCCGGCCTTCCCAGCCCGTTGGCGCAACGAAGCCGGTCTGGTCGGCCAGGAGCCGCTTCGACCAGGCCGTGTAGTCGGTGCGGGTCCACCCGGTCCGGTGGAACAGGACGACGGACAGCTCGGGGTCACGAATCAGTTCGAGGTGGGGGGTGTCGCGGATGAGCGCAGCGGTGTCGGCGGCCAGGGAGAGGGCGCTTTCGATGGCCTGCGTGTAGGCCCGGGTGCCGTTGACAGCGAGGGAGAACCACAACGGCAGGCCGCGGGCGCGGCGCGTCAGGTGGTAGGCGTAGTCGGCCGGGTTCCATTCGGCGTGGCTGCCGGTTTGCAAGGCGTCGAGGTAGGAAGCGTGCTGGGTGTGGGCCGCCTTGGCCAGGGTCGGGTCGCGGTAGAGCAGGGCGGCGCAGTCGAACGGGGCGAACAGCCACTTGTGGGGGTCGATGACGAGGGAATCCGCGTGCTCGATCCCCAGGTAGCGCTGGCGGACGGTGGGAGCGAGCAGGCCGGCACCGCCGTAGGCGCCGTCCACGTGGAACCACAGCTCGAAGTCCCTCGCGGTCCGGGCGATTCCGGCGAGGTCGTCGATGATGCCGGCGTTGGTCGTGCCCGCCGTGGCGACCACGCCGATGACGTTGGAAGTGTCGGGGGCCGTGGCGAGTGCGGCCTGCAGGGCCGTGCCGGTGAGGCGGTGGTCGGTCGTGGGTACCACGAGCGGTTCCGCGCCGATGATGCGCAGGGTGTTGTGTATGGACGAGTGGGCTTGATCGGACAGGGCGATCCTGACGGGGTCGTGGTCGCCGAGGCCTCGTTCGAGGCGGGCTGTGTCCCGGGCGGTCACGAGGGCGGAGAGGTTTCCGGCTGAGCCGCCGGAGACGAAGCAGCCACCGGTGGCGGCCGGCATTCCGGCCAGGTCTGCGATGAGTCGCAGTACCTGGTTTTCGGCTGCGATCGGTCCTGATGCCAGTTTCCAGGACACGCCCTGGATCGACGAGCAGGAGACGAGCATGTCGAACAGCACGGCGGCTTGTGTGGGAGCGGCGGGGACGAAGGACAGGAAACGCGGGCTGTCGCAGGCGACGGAGGAGGGGGCGAGGTGCTCGGCGTACAGGCGAAGGACGTCTGCCGGGTCCTGGCCCTCGGGTCCGAGGAGCCCTGCCAGAGCGTGTTCGAGTTTGTCCGGCTGGCCAGGGTGGTGGAGCGGCGTGGATCCGGTCTCGAGGCGGTCGCGTACGTGCTCAAGAATCAGGTCGGTCAGGGCAGCGTCGTGCGTGTGCATGGAGAGGCTTTCGCGTTGATGGGCTGTGGGCCGCCCGGTTTCGCAGCGGGTGCGACGACGGCCGGCGGGTGACCGTGCAGTGGCGCGTCCGGCCGCCGAGATGGCTGACGGCCAGTGAAACCGGGAGCGCGCGGACGGTCTTCGGGGGCACGCACATGCTTGTGGCACCTGCTTCGTCGTGAGGACCGAACGGGCTGGGCGGGCAGACGACTGGGGTGGCGTGTGCGCCGTGGTCGGGATGAGCGGCCCAATGCGAGCCGGTGGTTTTGGCCCGTGCGACAACTTCTCGGGCGCGGTGGCAGACCAGGATCTTTCCTGTATCGCCACCGAGATACCGCCACCGAGATCAGGAAGGCCGACTTTCCTTGAGTAGTCCCGATTTCCTGCCACCGCTCACGCGAGTGTCTGCCCCGCGCTCCGGCGTCCGCCCGTTGTGTGAAGGCGGAGCGGTGAGGCGGGCTCGCCCGGCTCTGGGCATCCTCGGGGGGATGGGGCCGCTGGCGACGGCCGACTTCTACCGCCGGCTCGTCGCGCGGACCCCGGCCGACTCCGATCAGGGGCACATTCCGGTGCTGATGTGGGCCGATCCGGCGGTCCCGGACCGGACCGCCGCGCTGCTGGGCCTCGGTCCCTCCCCCGTACCGGCGCTCGTCGCGGGCGCGCGCTGGCTGAAGCAAGCGGGCGCGCGGTGCCTGGCCGTCCCGTGCAACACCGCGCATGCCTATGTCGAGCAGGTGGCGAAGGCCACCGGCATCGAGGTACTGGACATGATCCAGGCGGCGCTGCACGCCGCGGCAAGCACGGGACCGGACACCACACGGGTGGGCATTCTCGCGACGCAGGGAACGCGCCGGGCCGGCTTGTACGAGCGTGCCGGTTCCCGCCTCGGCATCGAGGTACTCCAGGTTTCCGCCCGCCTGCAGATCACGTCGGTCGATCCGGCCATCCGCGCGGTCAAGGCCGGGGCAGAGCTGGTCGAGCCCGAACAGCAGATCGCAACGGCCGCCAAGGCCCTCAAGAAGCAGGGAGCACAGGTCATCATCGCCGCATGCACGGAGATCCCGCTGATCAGCGGAGTGGCGGCGCGCATCATGCCGGTGGTCGACTCCACCGACGCCCTGGTGGACACCGCGGTGTCCCGGCTGTGGCGAGCCGGTCAACCCTGTTCGTCCTGAGCCACGGATCTCCTGACGTATCCTCGTCCGCAGGTACGAATTCGCAGGGCTTTCACGGTCCTAACCTGCGGAGATGATCAGGCACATGTCGACACACCCCGCCAGGAGCCTCAGCCGGGTGCTCGATGATCTCGGCTCCACTCTCCTGGACCTGCTGCACGGCGACACCGGACGGGCCGTCGAAATCGGTGGCGTCGGTATTCACGACCCTCACGACGAGCAGCACTACCCGTCGCACGCGATCGTGCTCGGCAACGCGGTCAGCGGACCCGAACAGATCGCTGAGCTCCTGTACGACCTCCAGGCCCATGAAGCCGCGGCCTTGGTGGTCAGGGGCCCGATCGACGACGCGGACCGGATCGAGCGGGCGGTGGCCGAGACCGGCGTCGCCCTGCTGGCACTGACCCCTGGGGCGTCCTGGGCCCAGTTGGCGGCGATGCTGCGCACCCTGCTGTCCGAGGGGGACGTCGGTGAGGGTGAGGAACACACTCTGGGCGGGGTGCCGTCCGGCGACCTGTTCGCCCTCGCCAACGCCATCGCCACGCTGCTGAACGCGCCCGTCACCATCGAGGACCGCCGATCCAAGATCCTTGCCTTCTCGGGCGGGCAGGACACGGCCGACGCCCCTCGGGTGGAGAGCATCCTGGCCCGGCAGGTGCCCGAGCGGTATCTGCGCCACCACGAGGAACACGGCGTATTCAAGGAGCTGTACCGCAGCGAGCGCCTTGTGCACGTACCGGCACCCACGTTGGGTGACCAGGTGGCGTTGCCACGGGTAGCGGTGGCGGTGCGGGCCGGGGACGAGTTCCTCGGCTCGGTCTGGGCAACGTTGCGCGAGCCGCTGACCGGCGAGCGGGAGGAGGCTTTCCTGGAGGCGGCCAAGCTCGTCGCCCTGCACATGCTCCGCTTCAGGGCGGGCACCGACGCCGAGTACCGGCTACGCGCCGACCTCGTCGCGACCGCGCTGGAAGGCGGCGCCGGAGCGATCGCCGCGCTCGGCCGCCTGGGCCTGGTCGATGAGCCCACGCTCGTCATGGCCATGGGACTGGCGCCCGGCCATGGCGAGGACCACGCCCATGTCACCGCCGAGCACCAACGCCTGGCCGCGGCTCTGGCCGTGCACCTGAGTGCGGTCCAGCCACGCTCCGCCGTGGCCCTGCTCGGCGATGTGGCGTATGCGCTGTTCCCGGTGACGTCGGATACGGCCCGCGCCCGCGAGCGCGCCGCACAGGTCGCCTCGAACTTCCTGCACCGCACCGGCGGCCGAGCGGGCGCCGTCATAGGGATCGGTTCGGTGGCCTCGGAACCGGCCGGCCTCGCGCGCTCCCGGGCCAATGCCGACCGCACGCTGCGCGTACTGTTCAGCGGCCGGGCCTCTCAGCGCGTCGCCGCGATCGCCGACGTGTACGTGGACGCGCTCCTGCTGGAGATGCGGGATCTGGCGATCAGCAACCGCGACGAGGTCTCCGGCCCACTCGCCCGCCTCGCGGCCTACGACGCCAAGCACAACGCCCACCTGGTCGAGACGCTGCGCGCCTGGCTGGACGCCTTCGGAGACGTGATCGGCGCCTCCACCAGCGTGTTCGTCCACCCCAACACCTTCCGCTATCGAATCCGCCGGGTGGCCGAGGTGGGGCAGATCGACCTGCAGGACCCCGCGGCCCGGTTCGCCGCGATGCTCCAGCTGCGCTTGATGGCCATGGACGAGGACGGTGGGGCCCGCTCCGGGGGAACGGGCCCCACGCCTTCGGTCGTTTGATCGGCCCCGCCGGGTTCAGAGGCGGACACCTGGTGGGGGCGTGAGGTCGCGGTGAGTGTCGTGGAAGGTGTCCGCGCACTCGATGGTGCGCACCCAGTCGTAGAACAGTTCCTTGGTGGACAAGGTCTCGATCCCCTGTCCGGTCACGCGTCGCAATCCCCGGTCGTGCGCCCGGCCGGGCGAGTAGGCGGCGTCGTCGATGACGACTACACGCTTGCCCGCGTCGTGCAGTTGGATCGCGGAATGGGCGACGCAGATGTCGGTCTCGATCCCGACCAGGACCATCGTGGTGCGGCCGGTGGCTTCGATCGCCGCGGCGATGCCGGGGTTGTCCCACACGGCGAAGGCGTTCTTCGCCAGCGTGACGGCCTTCGCCGGCAGTGCCTCACGGATCTCCGCAACGGTGTGGCCGCTGACGGCAGGATCCTCCTCGGTCACCACGACCGGGACGGCCAGGCGGTCGGCCACCGAGGTGATCCAGGCGATGCGCCGCACCATCTCCTGGAACCGTTGCCGGTCCACGTCCAGCCGAGTGGGCGGGTAGAAGTTGCTCTGCACATCAATGATCACCAGCGCGGAGTCGTCACGGTCGATCAGCGGCATCTCGTCTCCTCAAGATCTCCAGGGTGACGCCACCATAGGAACCGCGCCGGGTCCGGCATTCGTCTGCCCGCTCAAGCCGTGACCAGCCGTTTCGTACCAGGAGACGAACCGCCCCGGGGCCTGGCGTGCGTACGCTGCGGGCCAGGTTCCACCAACTACTTGCGAAGGTGTGCGTGATGGCCGATATGGAGCACTGGGCGAGCCGTCTCGCGGCGCTGGCCGCCGAGAGCGAGGTGCCGGGCGCGAGCCTGGCGCTCTGGTCCGGCGGCGAGCTGTACGAGTGCGCCACAGGTGTGCTGAACACCGCCACCGGCGCCTCCGCGCACACCGACTCGCTGTTCCAGATCGGCTCGATCACCAAGGTCTGGACCGCGACCCAGCTGATGCTCCTGATCGAGCAGGGCCTTGCCACGCTGGACACCCCCGTCGTGGAGGTACTGCCCGACTTCACGGTCGGCAACCGGCGGGCCACCGCCGCGATCACACTGCGGCATCTGCTCACTCACACCTCCGGTATCGACGGAGACCTCTTCGTGGACACCGGGCGGGGCGACGACTGCCTTGAGCGGTACGTCGAGGCGTGCGCCGCACTGGAACAGACCTTCCCGGTCGGGGACTCCCACTCGTACTGCAATTCGGGCTTCGTCATCGCCGGCCGGGTGGTCGAACAGCTCACCGGCAAGGTCTGGGACCAGGCCCTGCGTGAGCAGGTCTGCGAGCCTCTGGGCCTGACACACACCTGGACGCTGCCGGAGGACGTGCTGCGATTCGGTGCCGCCATGGGCCATGGCGATGACGGGAGTGTCGCGCCCGCGTGGGGGCTGCCGCGGTCGATCGGCCCCGCAGGGCTCATCTGCGCCACCGCTGCGGACGTGGTCTCTTTCGGCCGCGCCCACCTCACCCCCGGAGCGCTGCTCGCCGACCCGGCCGTGATGCGCAGGGCCTTGGTCGACCTGCCCAACCCGCACTGCGGCGGACGGCAGTGGGGCATCGGCTGGAGCCTGGACGAGTGGGACGGCCAGCAGGTGGCGGCCCACACCGGCGACACCATCGGCCAGCACGCCGCGCTGTGGGTCCTGCCCGGCCTGGAGACCGTCATCTGCCTGCTGGTCAACGGCGGTCGCAGCGCCGATTTCCAGCACCGCCTGGTCAGTGAACTCCTCGACGCGCTGCACGGCATACGAGTTCCTGACCCGCTCGCGCCGCCCGCCGAACCGGTGGACGTGGACGTGGAGGCGTTCACCGGCGTCTACGAACGGGCGGGAAGCAGGATCCAGGTGACCTCCCACCAGGCCGGCCTGCGCCTGCGCACCGAGCCGACCGGGATCCTGGCCGGCCTCGCGCAGCCGCGGACGCTGGACCTCACCGCGGTCGACGCCACCACGTTCGTCGGCCGCACCGAAGGCGACCCGACGTGGGACGCGGTGGTGTTCGAGAACCGCGTCGACGGCCCGTCGTATCTGCACTACAGCGGCCGCGCCACCCCCAGGACCGGCTGAAGCCGCCACACCGATCGGAGCGCCTGCATGTCCCCAACCCCTACGGCCGGCCCGGTGACCGACGCCCTGAAGACGGTCTTCGACGAGGCCGGTGTGGCCGGCTTCGTACACGCCCGCGACATCGACAGCGACCACGAGGTCGTACTGCGAGCCGACGAACCGGTCATCGTCGCCTCCCTGCGCAAGATCCCGATCGCGCTCGCCTACGCCCGCCGGGCGGCCGCGGGGCGGCTGGACCGGGCGGCGCGGCACACGATCGCCTCCACCAACCGTGAAGGCGGCGGCATCGGCACCGACAGCTGCCTGCACGACGTCACGATGAGCACCCGTGACCTGGCGTTCTTCATGCTCTCGATGAGCGACAACGCGGCCACCGACAAGCTCATGGAGATCCTCGGCGTCGAGTACGTCCGCGAGGTGGCCGCCGAGCTGGGCTGTCCGCGGATACCGGTCGGCCGCTACCGCGACCTGTGGAACCCGGTCTGGGAAGAGCTGGGCATCGATACGAACGGCGACATCGACGCCCAGCTCGACGCGGTCGGCGAGGAGCGCATCCGGGGCCTGGCCATGCTCGACCCCCACCGCTCCGCGTCCAGCACACCCCGCGAGATCACCGCTTTGCTCACCGCGATCTGGCGCGACGAGGCCGGCCCGGCCGAAGCCTGCGCCGAGGTGCGCGACCTGATGAGCCGGCAGCTCTCCACCCACCGTCTCATCGCCGGCTTCGCCAGTGAGGTGAAGGTCGCCGCTAAGAACGGCTCCCTGTGGGGTGTCCTCAACGAGGCCGGTGTCGTCGAGTACCCCGACGGCGGCCGGTTCGCCGTCGCCGTCTTCCTGCGCACCCCCGCCCTCGGCGGCCGCAACCCCGCAGCCGACACCGCGATCGCCCGCGCGGCCCGGACCGCCGTCGACCACCTGCGCGCCACCCGTGCCCAGAAAACCGCCCCACACCGTACGGAGACGACATGCCCATAGCCGGCACCGACCGCGTCCGCACCGAGCTCTGCGACGTCTTCGCCCGAGCAGGGGTGGAGGGGTTCGTCCACGCCCGCGATCTCGACACCGGCGCCGAGTTCGGCCACCGAGCCGATGACCGGGTCTCTCTCGCCTCCGTCTTCAAGATCCCGATCGTGCTGGAGTACGCACGCCAGGCAGTTGCGGGACAGCTGGATCCGGCCGCGCGGCACACCGTGACCTCCGCCTACCGGGCGGGTGGCAGCGGCACCGACGGATGCCTGTACGACGTCGAGATGAGCGCCCGCGACCTGGCCTTCATGATGATGACGATCAGCGACAACGCGGCGACCGACCTGCTCCTGGACATCGTCGGCCCCGACCGGGTCCGCACTCTCCTGGACGGGCTCGGCTTCACGGGATTCGGCGTCTCCTCCTGCCACGCCCTGGACGACGACATCCGCCGCGAACTCGGCCTCGCCCCTGGCTCCTCCATCGATGACCAGCTGCCCGGCATCCCCGACGAAAGGCTGCTGGCCCTCGGTGTGAACGACCCGCACCGCAGCCCCTCAAGCACCCCGCGCGAGGTGACCGCGCTGCTGGCCGCCATCTGGCGTGACGAAGCGGGACCGGCCCGGGCGTGCGCGGAGGTCCGCGGCATCATGGGCCGGCAGGTGTGGCAGCACCGGCTGGTCTCCGGGTTTCCCGAGAGCGGTGTGCGGATCGCCGGCAAGACGGGCACCGACTTCGCGATCCGCAACGAGGCCGGAGTCGTGGAGTATCCGGACGGCAAGCGCTACGCCGTCGGGGTTTTCCTGCGCTCCGCCCGCGTGGCCGACCGGCAGCCGCACACGGACCGCGCGATCGGCCGGGCCGCCCGGGCAGTCATCGACCATCTGCGCGCCTGATCGCACGGCACTGCCCCAGCCGCGCCCCCGCCTGCCCCGGACCACGAACGTGGTCCGGGGCTCTCGCGTGTGCCGGCCCGCGTGCCCGGCACACACCAGACCTGCCGCTTTTGGACAGCGGTCCGAAAACCACCTGCCGTCTTTGTCGCCAGATCTGAATCAATTCCGGCCAGCAGCCGCGAATGTGAGGCAACCTTTCCGCCCCAAGGGAGCCCCGAATGAACAGAGCCCGAGCGATTGCCGCGTGTCTCGCGGCGTCGCTACTGGTGGCCGGCTGCGGCAGTGCCGGCGGCCAGGCCGGATCGGCCGGTGGTGACGCCTTCAGCTTCGCACTCAAGAGCGACCCCGGTCTGCTCGACCCGGCCCAGGTGCAGAACACCACCACGTACACCGCCCTGTCGCTCGCCTACGACACCCTGGTGAACATCGGCTCCGACGGTCGCGTGGTCTCGGGCCTGGCCGAAAAGTGGGCGGTCAAGCCGTCCTCGGTCACCTTCACGCTGCGCCGGAACGCCACCTGCTCCGACGGCAGCCCGGTGCGGGCGAGCACGATCGCCGCGAATGTCGACCACATCACCGACCCGGCAACCAAGTCGCCCGCCTACGGCGTCGTGGTCCCCGACGGCCTGACCGCGAAGGCCGACGACACCGCCGGCACGGTGACACTGTCCACCCCCGCGCCGTTCGCGTTCATCCTGCAGAGCACCCGGTACCTGTTCATGGTCTGCGGCAAAGGACTCAAAGACCGCTCCCTCCTCAAGAGCGGCACGTCCGGTTCGGGCCCCTTCCGGCTCACGTCGGCCCGGCCGAACCAGAGCTACACCTTCACCCGGCGCACGGACTACGCCTGGGGCCCCGGCGGAGCCACCGCCTCCGACCCCGCCATGCCGGACTCGGTCGTCCTCAAGGTCGTCGGGAGCGAGTCGACCGCGGCGAACCTGCTGCTCTCCCACCAGCTGAACGCCGCGCAGTTCGCCGGACCCGACCGTGCACGGGTGACCAACGTCCCGGGCATCACCGCCACCGCCCAGCCCAACGGCACCCAGGAGTTCTTCTTCCACCAGGGCACCGGACACCCCGGGCACAGCCGGGCCGTCCGCACAGCCCTCCTCCAGGCAGTCGACCTGCACGACCTCGGGGCGATCGCCACGGGCGGCACCGGAGAGCGACCCACCGGCCTGGTGACGCAGCCGCGCACCTGCCCCGCCGACACCGTCAGCGGACACCTCCCCGCCCACGACCCGCAAGCCGCCGAGACGGCCCTGGAGGCTGCGGGCTGGCACCGTTCCGGCGACGGGGTCCGCCGCAAGGGCGGCAAGAAGCTCACCCTCCGCATGATCTACGGCACGTCGGGCGGCGAGACGATGGCGGCCGCGGCCGAGTACCTGGCCGACGCCTGGAAGAAGGCCGGCGTCGACGTACGACTGCGGGCCCTGTCGGACGCCGCCTACGGCGAGATCGAGACGGTCACCCAGGACTGGGACGTGGACTGGGCGCCGCTCGGCGTCACGCTGCCCACCCAGCTGCTCGGCGCACTGTCGGGTCCCTTCACTCCCGACGGCGGCAACTTCGCCCACCTCACCAACAGGACCTACGACAAGCTCACAGCCCAGGCCAGCACGCTCCCCGGAGCAGCGGGCTGTGCGCAATGGTCAGCGTCGGAGAGCGCGCTGTTCGACAGCGGCGACCTCATCCCCGTGGTCGACAAGACCCTCAGCACCGCGGCGCACAACGCGACGTTCCGCATCACCGCCGGGTTGCTCGACCCGACGTCGATCCGGATGACGGGAGCCGACAAGTGAGCACCACTCCCCTGCGACGCGCGCGGCGCCTGACCCCGCGGTTCCTCGCCCGCCACCTGCTGCGCCTTGCCATCTCCCTGGCCGTGCTCGTCGTGGCGTCCTTCGCGATGATCCACCTGATCCCCGGCGACCCGCTGCGACAGATGCTCGGCCCCACCGCCCCCAGGCAACTCGTCGATGCACGCCGCGCCGAACTCGGCCTGAACGACGCGCTGCCCACCCAGTTCCTGCACTACGTCCAGCACGTGTGCAGCGGTGACCTGGGAACCTCGTTCTTCTCCTCCCAGCCGGTGAGCGGCATCATCGCCGCGGGCCTGCCCAACACGCTGGCGCTCGCGCTGCTCGCCACCCTCGTCGCCCTCGTGGTGGCGGTCCCCCTGGGCATGTGGGCCGGAGTGCGCACCCACAAGGGACGCCGACGCGGTACGGAGACCGCGTTCACCACGCTCACCGGCGCCGCCGTCGCCATCCCCGAATACCTCTACGGCCTCGCGCTGCTGCTCGTCTTCGCGCTCGGCCTGGGGCTGCTGCCGCCCGCGGGGCTGACCGGGCCCACCTCCTACCTCATGCCCGTCACCGCGCTCTCGATCGCCCCCGCGGCGATGATCGCCCGACTGGCCCGGGTGGAGACCCAGCGCGAACTGGACACCGACTACATGCGCCTGGCGCACGCCAAGCGGCTGCCCGCCGTGCGGCTGTACGCGGTGCATCTGCTGCCCAACACCCTCACCGCGACCCTGACCATGGGCGGCCTGCTCCTCGGCGGGCTGATCACCGGCAGTGTCCTGGTCGAGAACGTCTTCGCCTGGCCCGGCCTCGGGCAGCGGACGGTCGAGGCCATCACGCAGAAGGACTATCCCGTCGCCCAGGCCATGATCCTCGTCTACGGCGCGCTCGTCCTGATCATCAACTTCCTCGTCGACATCGTCCTCGGTCTCCTCGACCCGAAGTCCGCCCTGTCCGCCACCAACCGTCAAGAGGGCTGATGCGCCGCCTGCTGAGAAACCCCGCGAGTCTGCTCGGCGCCGCCCTGGTCGCGGTCATGGTGCTGCTCGCTCTCATCGGCCCGCCGATATGGGAGGCCGCCGCGACCCGCATAGACCCCGGCCGGATCAACCAAGGGGCATCGAGCGCGCACCTGCTGGGCACCGACGCGCTCGGCCGCGACCTGCTCGCGCGCGCCCTGGTCGCCACCCGCCTCACCCTGGGCCTCGCCTTCCTCGCGACCCTGATCGGCACCGTCTGCGGAATCGTCCTGGGCGCACTGCCCGCCCTCCTGCCGCACCGGGCCGGACGCGTGGTCATCGCCGGGGTCGACATCCTCGTCGCCTTCCCCGCCCTGCTCCTGGCGATGTTCACCGCCGTCGTCACCGGCCTGGGAGCCCGCGGCGCCGTGCTGGGCATCGGCGTGGCGATCGCGCCGACCTTCGCCCGCCTCACCCACACCCTGACCGCGTCCATCGCCGGTGCCGACTACATCGCGGCCGCCCGCATGCTGCAGGTGCCCCGCCGCCGCGTTCTGACCCGGCACCTGCTTCCCAACATCGCCGAACCACTCATCCTCAACACCGCCCAGGCCATGGGCTCCGCCCTGCTCGGCCTGTCCGCGATGTCCTTCCTCGGCATGGGCGTCCAGGCCCCGTCCTACGACTGGGGGCGCCTGCTCAACGAAGCCTTCGGCCACGTCTACATCACCCCCTCCGTCGTCGTCGCGCCAGCCACCGCGGTCGCACTCGCGGGGCTCGGCTTCATGCTCGTGGGCGACACCTTCGCCAGGGCCGCCGCCGGCTCCGGCGGCCCCGCCGGCCAACCCGCCGCACCCCTCATCGCCCTGGCCACAGACGCTCCGCTACCTGACGCGGTCCTGGAAGTGCGCGAGCTGACCGTCGCGTTCCCCGGCGGCATCACCCCCGTCCGCCAGGTGTCGCTGACCGTACGTGAGCAGGAGATCGTCGGTCTGGTCGGCGAGTCGGGCAGTGGCAAGAGCATGACCGCCGCGGCGATCGGACAGATCGTGCCCTACCCCGGGCTGGTGGGCAGCGCCCGCACCCGGCTGTGCGGTGTGGACCTCGGCTCCTTGAAGGAAGCCGACCGCCGCAAACTGCTCGGCACCTCCCTGGCCATGGTCTTCCAGGACCCCACGTCCTCCCTCAACCCCGCCCTGCGCGTGGGCGGCCAGCTCACCGAGGTCGCCACCCTGCACGACGGAGCCACCCGCACCGAGGCACGGGCCCGCGCCGTCGAGCGGCTTGCCCGGGTACACATCAAGGAACCCGCCCAGGTCGTGCGCCAGTACCCGCACGAACTGTCCGGCGGCATGCGCCAACGCGCCGTCATCGCCATGGGATTGATGGGCACCCCGCGCCTGATCATCGCCGACGAACCCACCACCGCACTCGACGTGACCGTCCAGCGCGAAGTGATCAAAGTGCTGCGCGAAGCCGTTGACAGCACCCGCGCCGGCGCCCTGTTCATCTCCCACGACATCGCCGTCGTCAGCGAACTGTGCGACCGCATCGCCGTGATGTACGCCGGGCGCATCGTCGAGGAACTCCCGGCCGCCTCCCTGCGCGACGCCCGCCATCCCTACACCCGGGCGCTGATCGGCTCGCTCCCCGACATGGACACCGACCGCTCCCGCCCCCTGTCCACCATCCCGGGGCGCCAGCCCGCCCCTGGCGACGTCACCGACGGTTGCGCCTTCGCCGACCGCTGCTCCCTCGCCACCGACCGGTGCGCGACCCGCCCCGAACTGCGCACCGCCACCGACGGACACGCGGTGGCCTGCTGGGAGGCGCCGTGAACATCACCGACGTGACCGTACGGTTCGGTTCCTTCACCGCCGTGGACAACGTCAGCCTGAAGGTGGCAAGGGGCGAAGTCACCGGCCTGGTCGGAGAGTCCGGCTCGGGCAAGTCGACCCTGGCCCGGGCCGCCGCCGGTCTCACCCCGTACCGGGGCACGATCTCCGGTGTCGAGCGCGGGCAGGTCCAGATGGTCTTCCAGGACCCCTACTCCTCCCTCAACCCGCGCATGAGCATCGGCGAGGCCATCGCCGAAGGCACCCGCGTCCCGCGCGCCCAACGGCCCACAGAACTCGCGCGACTGCTCGAACTCGTCGCCCTGCCCGCCTCCTACACAGGCAAGTACCCGCGCGAGCTCTCCGGCGGTCAGCGACAGCGCGTCGCCATCGCCCGGGCCCTGGCCGCCCGCCCGCAGGTACTCATCGCCGACGAGATCACCTCCGCCCTCGACGTGTCCGTACAGGGCGCGGTCCTCAACCTGATGCGTGATCTGCGGACCGAACTCGGCCTGACCATGCTGTTCATCTCGCACAACCTCGCCGTCGTGCGCTACGTGTGCGACGCGGTCGCCGTCATGCGCCACGGCCGCCTGGTGGAGTCAGGCCCGGTCGACGAGGTGATCACCACCCCGCGGCACGCCTACACCCGCGCCCTCCTCGACGCGGTACCCCGGCTCGACCACACCTGATCCCGCCCCCCCTTCCGCCGACGGCCTCCCCCGGACGGCTGTCGGGCCCCTTCCTTCATCACCAGAGAGGCACTCTTCGTGACCTTGGACCTGCACCACCGCGCCGTCGTCGCCGACGCACACAACGATCTCCTCATGGCCGTCGCCGCCCGCCCGCCCAGGCGCTGGGGCAGCTTCTTCCGCGAACGCTGGCTGCCCCAACTGCGCGAAGGCGGCATCGACATCCAGGTCCTGCCGGTATTCATCGACGACCAGTACCGGCCCGAAGGAGCGCTGCGCCAGACCCTCCGCATGATCGAATGCGCCCACAGCCTGGCCGAGGACAACGCCGGCGACGCCGCGCTGTGTCTGAACGGCGCCGATATCGACGCCGCGCTCGCCCAGGGCAAGATCGCCCTCGTCCTCGCGCTGGAGAGCGCGCCCGGCATCGACGCTTCCATCGAGCTGTTCGCCACGCTGTTCCGCCTCGGCGTGCGCATCGCGTCCATCGCCCACTGGGGACGCACTCCGCTCGCCGACGGCAGCCGCGAGGACGCCACCCGCAGCAGGCTGCCCGCCCCCGGCATCGAGGCTCTGCGCGAGATGGAACGCCTGGGCATGCTCTTCGACATCTCCCATCTGAGCGCGAGCGGCGTCACCCACGTCCTGGAACTCGCCACCCGGCCGCTGATCGCGACCCACTCGTGCGCCCGCGCGCTGCGCGACCACCACCGCAACCTGACCGACGACCAGATCCGCGGTGTGGCCGCCACCGGCGGCGTGGTGTGCGTGAACTTCGTTCCGGACTTCCTCACCGACGACCAGGAGAAGGTGAGCGCCGACCGCATCGTCGACCACATCGAGCACATCGTCTCGATCGCCGGCATCGACCACGTCGGGCTCGGCGCGGACTTCGTCCGTGAGGTCATGACCGATGTCACCCCGCCCTGCTGCGAGAGCCTGGACGACGAGGACCCGATGTTCGACTTCCCCGGCCTCGAGGGCCCGGCCGGGATGCCCCTGGTCACCGAAGCCCTGCTGCGGAGGGGCCTGGCCGAGGACGACATCGTCAAGGTCCTCGGCGGGAACACGCAGCGGCTCATGAGCAAGCACATGGGCTGACCGCAGAAGAGCCAACGTGGCGAGGTGGCGTCCGGCGGGCCGCCCGCCGCCGCCCCGGCTCAGCCTGTTCGGTTCTGGATACGAACCGGCCGCCCAGGTTGTCACAGCACCACCAACTCGACCCCGGCCTGCGAATTTAGCGTGAGGGTCATCCCACTTTGGAGGACTCACCGTGCCGCATGACCCCGTAACCCCCTTCGCGCCCGCGGACCGCAGGCCCTCTCTCGACGCCATGCTCAGCGACCTCGGAGAACTCGTGACCTACGAGTCCTACTCCGCCGACCACGAAGCGGTGGCCCGCAGTGCCCAGGTGGTCGCCGCCCAGGGCCTGCGCCTGCTCGGCGCCGAACCCCGGATGCTGGTGGTCGAGGGCGTCACCCACGTCCAGTGGACCTTCGGAACGCCGCGCATCCTGCTCCTGGGCCACCACGACACCGTCTGGCCGACGGGCTCTCTCAAGACCCACCCCTGGTCGGTGGAACAGGGCATCGCCCGCGGCCCCGGCGTCTTCGACATGAAGGCCGGCCTGGTCCAGATGTTCCACGCCCTGACCCTGCTGCCTTCCCTCGACGGCGTGTGCGTGCTGGTCACCGGAGACGAGGAGACCGGCTCGGACACCTCCCGCCCCCTCATCGAGGAGCTCGCCGGCCAGTGCGCGGCCTCCCTCGTCCTCGAGGCATCGGCACCCGGCGGAGCCCTGAAGACCAGCCGCAAAGGCGTCTCCCTGTACGACATCACAGTCCATGGCCGCGCCGCCCACTCCGGACTGGAACCGGAGAAGGGTGTCAATGCCGCGACGGAACTCGCGCACCAGCTCCTGGCCCTGCAGGCCGTCGCCGACTCGGTCAACGGCTCGACCGGCCCGGGAACGACCATCACCCCGACGCTGATGTCGGCCGGCACAGCGAGCAACACGGTTCCCGCACGGGCCGAGTTGAGTGTGGACGTCCGTGTCCCCACCGCGGCCGCGCAGGAGGCGGTCGACCAGCTCATCAGAACCTTGCAGCAGCACAATCCCGGCGCCCGCCTGCAGATCGACGGCGGCCCCAACCGCCCGCCCCTGGACCCCGATGCCTCCCGCAGGCTGTTCGCCCTCGCCGACGAGAAGGCAGCGCGGCTCGGCCTCGGCCCGCTGGAGCGGGCGGCCGTCGGCGGTGCCTCCGACGGCAACTACACCGCCGGCGCGGGCTGCCCCACCCTCGACGGTCTCGGCGCGGTCGGCGACGGCGCGCACGCCGACCACGAACACGTGATCACCGCCACCATGCCGGCCCGCGCCAGGCTCCTGGCCCACCTGGTGGGAGCGCTGCAGTGAACCAGCCCGCCATCCGCGAACTCCACACGATGCGGGAACTCGACACCGTCGCCCGGCTCTTCGCCCACGTATGGGGAACAGCCCCGGACGGCGCACCCATCTCCGCCGAGATCATGCGAGCCCTGGCACATGCCGGCAACTACATCGCCGGCGCCTACGAGGACGACCGGCTGATCGGGGCGTCCGTCGCCTTCTACAGCGACCCCATAGGCACCGGCCTGCACTCCCACATCACCGGGGCCGTCCAGAGCCGCGGCGCCGGCCTCGCCCTCAAGCTCCACCAACGCCAATGGGCACTCACCCGCGGCCTGAAACGGATCACCTGGACCTACGACCCGCTCATCCGCCGCAACGCCTACTTCAACCTGGTCAAGCTCGGCGCCCGCCCCGAGGAGTACCTGACTTCCTTCTACGGCGAGATGGACGACGCCATCAACGGCGGCGACGAATCCGACCGCGCCCTCACGGCCTGGGATCTCGACGCGTCCCCCGAGCCGCCGGCGCCCTCCTCCCCCGAACTGCCCGCCGATGCCGTCCACGCCATCCGCAACGACGACGGCCGCCCCGCGACGGGCACGGCCGACGCCACCACCATCCTCATCGACCTGCCCGACGACATCGAGGCCCTTCGCCGTTCGGATCCCGGCGCCGCCCGGGCCTGGCGGCTCGCCGTACGCCACACCCTCGGCGGCCTGCTCGCCGACGGCGCGCAGGTCGTCGGTTTCCACGACCGACGCAGCTACGTTCTGCGCCGCGCCCCCGCCGCGTAAAGGCAACAACTCCCAGGAGCCACCCGCAATGAAGACGAAGATCTCCGGCGTCGAGCTGCGCCGTATCGCGATGCCGCTCGTCGCCCCCTTCCGCACCTCCTTCGGCGTCGAAACCAGCCGCGACGTCCTGCTGGTCCGCGTCGTCACCTCCGACGGCGAGGGCTGGGCCGAGTGCGCGGCCATGTCCGAGCCCCGCTACTGCTCCGAGTACGTCGACGGAGCCCTGGACGTGCTGCGCAAGTTCCTCATCCCCGCCCTGCCCACCGGCGGCGTCGACGCCGCCGCCGCCGTGGGACGGATTCTGGAGCCCTTCACCGGCCACCACATGGCCAAGTCCGCGCTGGAGAGCGCCGTCCTTGATGCCCAGCTCCGGTCCTCCGGCGAATCGTTCGGCTCCTATCTCGGCGCCGCCCGCGACCGGGTCCCCTGCGGCGTCTCGGTCGGCATCATGGACTCCATCCCCGAACTCCTCGACGCCGTCGAGGGGTACGTCTCCGAGGGCTATGCCCGGATCAAGCTCAAGATCGAGCCCGGCTGGGACGTCGAGCCGGTCCGCGCCGTCCGCGAGCGCTTCGGTGACGACCTGCTGCTCCAGGTCGACGCCAACGCCGCCTACACCCTGGTCGACGCGCAACAGCTGGCGAAACTTGACGACTTCGGCCTGCTCCTGATCGAACAGCCTCTGGCCAACGACGACATGGTGCAGCACGCCCAGCTCGCGAAGCTGCTGCGCACACCGGTCTGCCTGGACGAATCCATCGAGTCCGCCGCCGACGCCGCAGCAGCCATCTCCCTGGGTGCCTGCTCCATCATCAACATCAAGCCGGCCCGGGTCGGCGGCTACCTCGAAGCCCGCCGCATCCATGACCTCGCCCGCGCCCACGGCATCCCCGTCTGGTGCGGCGGCATGCTCGAGACCGGAATCGGCCGCGCCGCCAACGTCGCCCTCGCGGCCCTGCCCGGCTTCACCCTCCCCGGCGACACCTCCGGCTCGAACCGCTACTTCGCCACCGACATCACCGAACCGTTCGTCCTCTCCGACGGCCACCTCGACGTCCCCACCGGCCCCGGCCTCGGCACCCAGCCGCTGCCCGAGATCCTCGACGCCGTCACCACCTCCCGTGAATGGATCGCACTCTGACCCAGCCGGCGCAAGGGCTCCCGGGTGGTCGGCCGTCCGGGAGCTCGCCACCTTCGGCCCTGCCTCACCGTGCCGCCAGGTACTCGTCTTCCAGGACGAACCGGTCCCGGCACATTCAGCACCGCCCGCCGACGACCCCACCTGCCGCTCCTCGATACTGGACCGCCTCACCGCATCGGGTGCGTCCTGGCCGACCCGCCAGAGCAGGCCGGCCAATTGCTGGTGCACCGTGGGCCTGTTGCCTTTGACGGTCAGTATCCAGTCGGCGCAGCGTTCGTCGAGCTAGTGCGATGCGCCGGAAATTCTGGCGTTAAGTTGCCACAGTCTCTGAATGTCGTTTTCGGGACGCTCCTCCGTGCTCCTTCAGAAGGCACTCGTTTCGGCCGCCCCCGAGTCGCTGAACGGCCCTTCCGCGAGTCGGCATAGCGGTTGCACGCGTAGCCGGCCCCCGAACTATGCCACCCCGCCACATGTGCGCCTGACCTGCATGTTTCTACCGTGTGCCGACACGTACCCGTCCCCATCGCACACGAGGAAGTGGCGTCCATGGCCTCTGCGGCCACCGCTCCCCCACCCGCCTCCAACCATGCATGATCTGAGCTCGGCGGTGCCCCAGAACTCCACGCCGCATTCGACTGCGTCCGCCTCCGTGTGCGCCGACGCGACGGTGCAGTTTTCGTCCAAGGCCTCCTCGCCGTGAGCCTGGCCATCGATCGGTCACAGATGGCGAAAACGCTTGAGCACCGGAAAACCCGACTTTCGAGCTGTTTGAGGGAGGGTGCGGGCGCTTCCGCCGGTCGTCAGTCGAGGTGCTCGCCAAGGCAACTTCACCGTCCTCGACCAGGCTGCCGGCACAGCCTCAGCGCGCGGCTTCGGCATGCCGCCGGACACGCGGGCCCACAGCGTCCACGGACCGGGCCGGTGCCACAACTGCCGCCGCCCGACAGAGCCCGTTGGTGCGGGTCCACTTGGAGGCACGTACCGAGTCAGCGAGCTGCGGGGTACGGCTCCGGATACGGGCGTCCGTCCGGAGCCATAGCGCTTGACTCTGCGACGTACGGATGGACTCGGTAGGCCCGGGGAGCCCACCCGTACGGTCGCAGGCCCGCCGAGGCCGCAAGCTGCACCGGTCGGCCGGTTACAGGGAAGCGTCGGCCAAGGCGACAGTCAGCGCGTCCTCGTCGCGAGTGAGGTGCTCGATCGTGACCGAACCCGCCGCACCCTCATAGCTCCCGATGCCTCCGGTGATCGCGAAAACATGCGACCACTGGCGCGAGTTGGCCAACAGTTCGGTCACGGCAGGAAGCGGCCGCTGGAAAGCGGTGGCAGCCGTGATCATGCCGTCGGCAAGGCTCAGAACCAGTGTCGCCATGACGAACGAGCCGTCCGGACCCACAGTGACGGGCAGACAGTGCGCGTTCTCTGTGCCCACGTTGCGACCCTCGGCGTCCGTCAGGTCGTACCGGACGAAGTACGGGAGGCCCACCGTGAGTACGTCCGGAATGTTGGCGCCCGTGCGCGTCCCCTTCATGCTGATCTGGCGGGCAGCCTTGCGCGCCGCGTGGGCGGCGCCACCCGCTCCCACCACCAGTCCCCCGGCGATGGTCGCCGCGGAAGTCAACTGCAGAATGCTCCTGCGATCCATGTCAGCCATCGGCTGCCTCACACCCTTGCTTCTCGTCTGCCCGGGCGCACTCGCGCCCCCCGGGTAACGATCTTCGGAGGCAGTACGGATCGTCCGATGCCCGCAATTCACCGGAACGCAGGAACGCGCAATCCCCCCACTCCCAGCAATGCCGGACGAGGGCCGACCGTGCAACGCCCTTCCCGTTCTTCGGCGGCTCAGGCACGCTGAGCGGACGTGCGCCAGCACCTCGACCACGCTACGTACCCCAGCCCCGGGCCATCTGAGCAACGATGTGCACCCGCTGGGTGCTGATGGCCACCGGCACCGTATGGGCTGACCGCCGACGGCCACAACGGCCCGCAGGCCGCGCAGCCGCACATCGTGGGCCGGACCACCGCCCTGATCATGCGCCCGGGCCCGTGGCCGGCTGACCGCACGCTCAACCGCATCCCGTCACCACTACCCGAAGTCACCTGCGGCCTGACGCACTCCGGGGCACACCCCGCGTGCGCTCCCCGCGCGCATCCACCGCACCCCGCACCCGTCTGTACGCGCCACACCGCGTTACGTCGCCTGCTCAGTGAACAGACAACGCCCCTCGTCGATCGCGAAGGCCGCGAGAACGTGACGTCAGGGGCGACCACGCCGGATTTCCGTTTCGTGTGAGGCATCACCGCGACCGACCGACACCTCGCCTCTGTAGGGATAGTCAACTCGTTATCGGCCGGGTCCGTTCGTGTCTCGACGGCGTCCGGGACGTCAGGGGGAAACGATTTCCACGCATCAGCGATGTGAGCACGAGCGGGTCGCCGACCGCAGACCCATCAGAGCGGTGCCGACCGGAGGACGGTGGAAGCAGCGCGCGATCAGCGTGCTGTCGTCACTGGCGCTGGCGGCAGTCGCGGTGCCATCGGGGCCGGCGGCGGTACCGCCGGGGACATATGCCTTCATCGCCGGCAACGGCACCGTGACCGCTATCGACACCGCCACCACACGGCGGCCGCGAGCATCGACATCGGCGGCAACCCCCGCTCCATCGCCCTCGCCCCGGACGGCGCACACGCCTACGTCACCAGCGCGGGCAACGACAGCGTGTACGTGATCGCCACGGCCACCAACACGGTGATCACAGCCATCGGCGTCGGCTGCAGCCCGCACGGGGTGATGGTGACCCCCGAAGGCTCGCGTGCGTACGTCGCCAGCTACTTCGGCAACAGCGTGTCGGTCATCGACACAGCGACAAACACGGTGTCCGACACCGTCGGCGTCGGAACCCACCCGTGGGAGGTCTCGCTACCGCTGGGCGGTGAACACCTCTATGTCACCAACAGCGACAACGTGTCGTTGATCGACATGGCCGACAACTCGGTGACCTCCGGGATAGCCGAGCCGATCGGACGTATGCGCAAGCTCAGGAGGGAAAATTGCGGCCGGATGGTGCCCTGGCGGGGTGGGACATGTACTTCGAGGCGCCTTCCACCGAGATACCGCCGAGATTCCGTCGATCGAGCAGTTCCTTGGGTGTTTGTGGCCAACCGCGTTTCCCGTCCTTCGCTTTCCCACGGCTCCGCTCAACCCGGCAGCCGTTCGGCCCCGACGTCAAGCCCGTCGGCAGCCAGGCGGCGGATCGCCGCACGATCGGCGTCGTTCTCCATGTCCGCTTACCGGCAATGGTGACTCAACGCTCCGGTTCGAGATGACGTCAGGCGACAGGCTTGACATGGCGGACCAGCCACATCAGCAGAGTGTCCAGGTCGGAGGCGGCCGAGAGAACCCGATCGACCGCCTCGGGGGTGTGCAGCCAATCCTCGCAGCCGAGGGGCCGAGTGGCGATCAGCGAACGGTGGCGCAGCAGGTTCGTACGGGAGTGGTCCGCCGGATAGCCGCGCGGCGGACGTCTCATCACGTCCCCGGAGATGTCATAGCCCTTCTTCCGCACGTCCTCGACAATCGCGGACAGTTCGCGGCCGCTCCTCTCGGAGGCCACGGCTCTGCGGAACATGTCCACCTGGCCGGGATCGGGGTACCACCAGGCGCCCTGGACCCGCAAGCCGTCCAGCGAGAACAGGAGACTGATCTCGATCTTGCGGCCGAGCCGGATCACCGCGCTCTGATGCTGCCACCACCAGGAGTTGGTGCGGTAGTGCCAGACCGAGAAGTTCTCGTACCGGGAGTCCGCATCTGCGACCTCGTTGAGCAAGGCGATCATCGGCTGCCGGATCAGACGTTCACGTTCTGCGCGGTAGCGCTCGCGAGTCGCGTGCGTCGGTTCGCCCTGGAGCTGCCACAACACGTCCATGGCCTGTTCCGGCCAGCCGGTGAACTGTTCGCGCATGCGCGGAGAATAGCGCACCCCACGATCCGCGAGCCGAACGTGAGTCGGGCGAGTGACAAGCCGACGAGGGTGCAGGGAACGATGTGCCACTGCGCCTGACCCGAGGCGTACACCCACTGAGGCCCGGCGCTTCGAGATCGGCGTGCGCCCCGTCCGGACGAGCCCGGGAGCTGTTCCCCCAAGCCCTGCGTCAGCTCCTACGTCGCCGATGTTATCGAGGGGCCTGGATGCGAGTTCGTACGCTGGTCAGCGTGGCGGTATCGACGTACGTGGTGCTGGGAGCGTGCGGGTGCGGTCAGGAGAAATCGCAGGAGAACACGTTCTCGGCCGCGAAGCCCTCGCAGGCGTCCGCATCGGTGCGGCCCGAGGAACCATCGGTGTCGCCTCGGACCGAGATGTCGTCGGCTGAGCCGACCGGCGACAAGTCCGCACCCCGAACGAAGGAAGGCGCGATCCAGCGGTACGAGCAGTACCTCCATGCTGTGGGACGTGAGGGCATCAACACCGTATGCGAAGTGGCGGGGCCGGCCGCGAAGCAGGCAGAGGACCAGGGGTTCGGTCCGTGCACGTCGACGTTCGTCGTCACGTTCCAGATGATCTCGCCTGCACAGAAGAAGGCCCTGCGAACCGCCACGGTGGACCCGAAGCGCGTCGATGCAGTGCCCCCGCCCAGGGTTCTGGCGCAGATCCTGGGGAGCCGTCGCGGAGCGTGACACCGTTGTTCGATTGCGAGTGATGGCTCGTGCGAGACGGCGTACGCCTTGTCACCTGACAGCTGGAAGTGATGCTCCCTCAGGTTTCTTCCATTCCCTCCTGTGGTCGGCTGTCGACGGCGATGGTGCTGGCCATGCAGACCGACGCGCTGTTCTGGGACTCACTGGTGTTCGCGGGGATCAGCGAGGTAGAGGTCGTGGCGGTTACGGGCCGCGTTCGGCACGGTCGAGGTGGTGGCGAGAGGCCGCGCGACTGGCTCTGGGTGTCAGGACTGCGGATGCTTCTCGGACCGGGTCCACGACCGTTACCAGCGCAGGCTGAAGGATCTTCCGCTCGCTGAACAGGGCTTTGTGATCCAGCTGACGGTGCGGCGATTCATCTGCGGATCGGTGGACTGCCCACGCCGGACGTTCGCCGAGTCGTTTCCCCGGCTGGCTGCCCCGCACACACGGTTCACCAGGCGGCTCAACCACGCCCTGGAGCAAGTGGGGCTCGTGTTGGCGGGGCGGGCCGGCGCCAGGCTGGATCATCCGACATCCCACGGCCCTGACCGAGGAGGACCGGGGCGGTCTGAAGGGCGTCCCGGCCCGCTGTCCCGAACTGAACACAGCTGCGGGACACGTCCGCGACTTCGGCGAGACACTCACCGACCGCCTCGGCACCACGCTCCTCACCTGGATCGACGCAGTCGATGCCAGCCGGCTGCCCGGGCTCACCGGATTCGCACTCCATCTGCGCCGAGACCTCGACGCCGTGGTTGCCGGGCTCACTCTGGACTGGAGCGCGGGCAGTATCGAGGGCGCTGTGAACCGAACCCACGCAGAACTCCCTGATCACCCTTGAGCGGATCGGCCGCGCGGAGACCTGGAAGCCCAGCGCTTTGTCCGTGCTCGCAGAATCGAGCGGCAAAACCGGGTCGGTCTGTCAGACCACCTACCGCGCAAAGGGCCTGGGCCAATCAGCCCCAAGATGCCCGATTGCAACGGAGCGTAGTCAGCACAAGACCAGCACCGGAGTCAGCACCGCACCGTCGAATCGCCACGAACTACGCGCATCGTACAGCGCTCGTTTCGACCGCCTCCGACCCCCTGAACCGCCGCTCCGCACCCGGCATGGTGGCCGCACGCATAGCCGGCCCCCGAACTATGTCACCCCGCCACATGTGCGCCTGACCTGCATGTTTCTACCGTGTGCCGACACGTACCCGTCCCCATCGCACACGAGGAAGTGGCGTCCATGGCCTCTGCGGCAACCGCTCCCCCACCCGCCTCCAATCTCCGGCGCATCGTCGCCGCGAGCCTCATCGGCACGACCATCGAGTGGTACGACTTCTTCCTCTACGGCTCAGCGGCCGCCCTGGTCTTCAACAAGCTGTTCTTCCCCGACTCCGACCCGCTCGTCGGAACCCTGCTGTCCTTCCTCACGTACGCCGTCGGGTTCGCCGCGCGGCCGATCGGCGCGCTGGTCTTCGGGCACTACGGCGACCGGCTCGGGCGCAAGAAGCTGCTGGTGCTCAGCCTGTTGATGATGGGCGGCGCGACCTTCGCGATCGGGCTGCTGCCGACCCACGCCACCGTCGGGGCCGCGGCCCCGGTGCTGCTCACGGTGCTCCGGCTGGTGCAGGGGTTCGCTCTCGGCGGTGAGTGGGGCGGCGCCGTGCTGCTGGTGTCGGAGCACGGGGACGCGAGGCGGCGCGGTTTCTGGGCCTCGTGGCCGCAGACCGGGGCGCCCGCCGGGCAGTTGCTCGCCACCGGGGTGCTCTCCGCGCTCACCGCCGTGCTGTCGGACTCGGCCTTCGAGTCCTGGGGGTGGCGCATCCCCTTCCTGCTCTCGGGCGTGCTGGTCGTCATCGGTTTGTGGATTCGTCTCTCCGTCGATGAATCGCCCCTGTTCAAGGCGGCGCTCGTACGGGCCGCGGAGCGCGAGGCCGCGGCCGGGGCGGCGGAGAGGATGCCTGTGGTGGCCGTGCTGCGGCACCACTGGCGCGATGTGCTGATCGCCATGGGCGCCAGGATGGCGGAGAACATCAGCTACTACGTCATCACGGCGTTCATCCTCGTCTACGCGACGACCTCGGCGGACCTGAGCAAGCAGACGGCTCTCAACGCCGTACTCATCGCCTCGGCCGTCCACTTCGCCGTCATCCCTATGTGGGGCGCGCTCTCCGACCGGGTCGGGCGCAGGCCGGTCTACCTGTTCGGCGCGGTCGGGGTCGGGGTGTGGATGTTCCCCTTCTTCACGCTGATCGACACCCGGAGCTTCGGGAGCCTGCTGCTCGCCGTCACGGTCGGACTGATCTTCCACGGGGCGATGTACGCGCCGCAGGCTGCGTTCTTCTCCGAGATGTTCGCGACCCGGATGCGGTACTCGGGCGCGTCGATGGGCGCGCAGTTCTCCTCCGTCGCGGCCGGCGCCCCGGCGCCGCTGATCGCCACCGCCCTGCTCGCGGACTACGACAGCTCGACGCCCATCGCCCTGTACGTCATCGCCGCGGCGCTCGTCACGGTGCTGGCGGTCGTCTGCGCCAAGGAGACCCGGCACCGCGACCTCGCGGACGTCGAGCCGGACGGCGGCCGGGCGGCGGCGCCCGCGGCGGTGGCCGCGGCGGTGGCCGCGGACGCCCGCTCCGTCAGCCGGAGGCCGGCCGAACCCGTGGAGTGAGGTACTGCCACAGGAAGGTGTGCATCAGCGCGTTGTTGTGGGCGGCCTGTTCGTTGTCGCCGGCGCCCGCGTGGCCGCCGCCGGTGTTCTCGTGGAGCAGGACGCGGTGGCCCAGTTCCCGCAGCCGCGCCGCCGCCTTGCGGGCGTGGCCGGGGTGGACCCGGTCGTCGCGGGTCGAGGTCGTCAGGAGCACCGGCGGGTAGTCCTGATCCGCGCCGAGCCGATGGTACGGGGAGAGCGTGCGCAGGTGGGGGCGGTCTCCCTCGTCGTCCGGGTCGCCGTACTCGGCGATCCACGACGCGCCGGCGAGCAGCTCGTGGAAGCGGAGCATGTCGAGCAGCGGCACCTGGGCGACGATCGCGCCGAACAGCTGCGGGTAGCGGGTGAGCATCGCGCCCATGAGCAGGCCGCCGTTGCTGCCCCCCGCCGCGCCCAGCATGGCCGGGGTGGTGATGCCCCGGGCGACGAGGTCCTCGGCGACCGCCGCGAAGTCCTCGAAGGCCCGTGGCCGCTGCGCGCCGAGCGCGGCCCGGTGCCAGCTCGGTCCGTACTCGCCACCGCCCCGGATGTTCGCGATCACGTAGGTGCCGCCGCGCTCCAGCCAGGCACGGCCGGTGGAGGCCGCGTAGTACGGGGTGAGGGAGACCTCGAAGCCCCCGTACCCGTAGAGCAGGGCGGGCCCGGGGGCGGAGTCGGGGCCGGAGCGGTCGGGGCCGATCACGAAGTACGGCACCCGCGTACCGTCCTCGGAGGTCGCGAAGTGCTGTTCCGCGGAGAGGCCCGCCGTGTCGAAGCGTGCCGGGGCCTGCTTGAGGATCTCCGAGCCGGCGCCGATCTCCCCGTGGTACAGGGTGGACGGCTGCAGGAATCCCGACACGTCCAGGAAGTACTCGTCGCAGACGTCCGGGTCGGTGTCGACGACGCTGACGGCGGACAGCGCCGGGACGTCCGCGAGCGGGCTGCGGGTCCAGCCGCCGGGGGCCGGGGTCAGCACCTCTATACGGGTGCTGACGTCGCGCATCGTCTCCAGGATCAGGTGGTGCCGGGTCCAGGAGTGGCCGGCCAGGGCCGTCCGCTCGTCCGGGGTGAACAGCACCTGCGCGGTGCGGTCGCCCGCGAGGAAGGCGTCGAAGCCGAACGCGAGCAGGGCGCCCGCCGGGTGTCCGAGCCAGGCGGATTTCGGGCTCACGATCAGATACTCGCGGTGTGCGTAGGCGTCGGCGTCGTCCGGCACCTCGATCCTGACGAGTGTGCCGTCGGCGGCCAGGAGATGCGTCTCGCTGTGGTGGAAGTCCAGCGACCGGTGGACGAAGTCGCGTTCGAAGCCGGGTGTGCTGTCGTGCCAGCCGCCGGCCGCGACGTCCTGTGTCCGGGCCTCGAACACCTCGGCGGCATCCTCGACCGGTGTGCCGCGCCGCCATCTGCGTACCGTGCGCGGGTAGCCGGAGTCGGTCAGTGAGCCGGGACCGAAGTCGGTGCCGATAAAGACGGTGTCGGCGTCGATCCACCCGATCCGCGTCTTCGCCTCCGCCACCCGGAAGCCGTCCTCGACGAAGGTCCGGGTGGCGAGGTCGAACTCGCGGACCACGACGGCGTCACCGCCGTCGCGCGACAGCGACACCAGGGCGCGGTCGTACTCGGGGTGCCGGACCCGCGCGCCGGCCCACACCCACTTCTCGTCCTCCGCTGCGGCGAGCGCGTCGACGTCGAGGACGACCTCCCACTCGGGGTCGTCCTTGCGGTACTGCTCCATCGTCGTACGCCGCCACAGACCGCGCACGTGCCCGGCGTCGCGCCAGAAGTTGTAGAGGTGCTCTCCGCGACGGACGGTGTACGGGATGCGGTCCGAGGCGTCCAGCACCTCGCGCAGCCCCTTCTTCAGGGAGGCGAACCCGGCGTCGGTGGCCAGAGCGGCCGCCGTCTCGGCGTTCCGTTCGGCCACCCACGCGAGCGCGGCCTCACCCTCGATGTCTTCCAGCCACAGGTACGGGTCGTTTTCGATCACACCCCGAATTGTGCAGGCCCCGGACGCGCGGCGGGACCACACCCCCCGATGCCCGGCGGATCACCAGTCGTGGACGGTCCCGTCGTGGAGCCGGTTGACCGGAAGGTACGCCTGGGCGTACGGGTGGGCGGCCGCCAGCTCCTCGTCCAGCTCGACCCCGATGCCGGGGGCCTCGCCCGGGTGCAGGTACCCGTCCGTAAAGGTGTAGGAGTGCCGGAACACCTCCTGGGTGCGGGCGGTGTGGCCCGAGTACTCCTGGATGCCGAAGTTGTGGACGGCCAGGTCGAGGTGGACGGCGGCGGCCATGCCGACCGGGGAGATGTCCTCCGGCCCGTGCACGGCACTCCTGATCTGGTACTGGGCGGCGAAGTCGAAGAGCTTGCGCAGCGGTGTGACACCACCGAAGTGGGTGACGGCGGACCGCACGTAGTCGATCAGCTGCTCGGTGATCAGCGACTGGTAGTCGTGGACCGTGTTGAAGACCTCGCCGATGGCCAGTGGCGTGGTGGTGCTGCGGCGCACCAGACGCAGCGCCTCCTGGTTCTCGGCGGGTGTGCAGTCCTCCAGCCAGAACGGCCGGTAGGGCTCCAGGTCCTTGCCGAGCCGGGCGGCCTGGACGGGGGTGAGCCGGTGGTGGGCGTCGTGCAGGAGCGGCAGCTCGGCGCCGAACTCGGCGCGTACCGCGTCGAAGACGGCGGGCATGTGGCGCAGGTAGGCCTCGGTGTCCCAGTCCTCCACCAGGGGGCGCGCCTGCTGGTGGAGGATCTGCGCACCGTCGTCGTCGGTGTCGGACACTCCGTAGACGGCCTTGAGGCCAGGGATGCCGGACTGGATGCGGACGGCGGGGTAGCCCTCGGCGAGCCTGGCCCGTACGGAGTCCAGGAGTTCGGGGATGTCCCGGCCGTTGGCGTGGCCGTAGGTGCGGACGCGTTCGCGGCTGGCGCCGCCGAGCAGCTGGTAGAGCGGGAGCCCCGCGGCCTTGGCCTTGATGTCCCACAGCGCCACGTCGACGGCTGCGATGGCGGCCATCGTCACCGGTCCCCGCCGCCAGTAGGCGCCCCGGTACAGCGACTGCCAGGTGTCCTCGATCCGGTGCGGGTCGAGGCCTGTGAGCAGGGGTGCGACGTGGTCGGTGAGGTAGCTGACGACGGCGAGTTCCCTGCCGTTCAAGGTGGCGTCCCCGAGGCCGGTGAGCCCCTCGTCGGTCGTCAGCTTCAGGGTGACGAAGTTGCGGCCGGGGCTGGTGACGACGACCTTGACGTCGACGATCTTCATGCGTGTGTTCTCTTTCCGGATGTCGGGGATGTGCGGGCCGGCCCTGGGCCGGGCGGCGGGCTCTCAGCCCTTGGTGGCACCGGAGGTCAGCCCGGCGACCAGGTATTTCTGTCCGAGGACGGCGGCCAGTACGACGGGCACGGTGATGAGGGTGGCGGCAGCCATCAGCCCGCCCCAGTCGGTGCTCGCGTAGGAGATGAAGTTGAACAGGGTCACCGGCACGGTCTGGGTGCGGTCGTCGGCGAAGACCAGCGCGAACATGAAGTTGTTCCAGCTGAAGACGAAGGCCAGCAGCGAGGCGGTCGCGGTGCCCGGCGCCGCGAGCGGCAGCGAGATGCGCCAGAAGGCGCCGAAGGCGCTCAGTCCGTCGGTGCGGGCGGCTTCCTCCAGTTCGACCGGCAGCCCCGCGAAGAAACTGATCATGATCCACATGATCAGCGGGACGGAGACGAACATGTGGCTCAGCACCAGCACGGTGTAGGAGCCGACGAGTCCCATCCGCGCGAACAGGTAGTACCAGGGGACGAGGAGCGAGATCGCCGGGACGATGCGCGCGACGAGGATCAGGGAGCCGGTGCGGTGCATGTTGAACCGGCCCACCGCCCAGGCCGCCGGTACGGCGATGACGGCGGACAGGACCGTCGACACCACTCCGACCAGCAGTGAGTTGCCCATCGACCGGACGATCTGTCCGGCTTCCACGATGCTGCGGAAGTTGTCCAGGGTGGGCCTGAACCACAGCCCGACGGACGGGTCGGTGACCTGCACGTTGGTTTTGAAGGCGGCGGCGAACATCCACACGAGGGGCAGCGCGAAGACGAGCGTGACGATCGTGATGGCGGTGCCGCGCAGCCACGCCCCGCCCCGGCGCCTGCGGGCCCGCGGAGCGGTGTGCGGGGCGCCGGAGGGCCGGGTGGCCCGGGAGACGGTGGCACTCATGCGTTCTTCCTTCCGCCACGGCGGCGCAGCAGGACCACGACGCCGATGATGAAGAGCGTGAACAGGACCAGGACGGCGGCGGCGAGCCCGTACTCCTGGTAGTCGAAGGTCAGCCCGTAGGCGTAGACGTTGAGGGTTTCCACCTCGAAGTCCGATCCGCCACCGGCGCCCTTGGTGGCGTAGAGGATGTCGAAGGTCTTCAGCGCGTCGACGGCGCGCAGCACCAGGGCGGTGGCGAGCGTGGGCCCGAGCATCGGGAGGATGACGTGGCGGAACCGCTGCCAGCCACCTGCTCCGTCGACCAGCGCGGCCTCCTCGGGTTCCTCGGGCAGCGTGGTGAGCCCTGCGAGCAGCAGCAGCGTCATCATCGGCGTCCACTGCCACACGTCGATGAGCATCAGCGTCGGCAGCGACTGGCTGACTGAGCCGAGGAACTCCTGACGGGGCAGGCCGACGGCTGCGAGCAGGTGGTTGGCTATGCCGTTGGTGGGATCCAGGATCAGCAGCCACAGGATGCCGATCGCGACCGGTGTGGCGAGCAGCGGGATGATCAGGACGGTGCGCACCCAGCGCATTCCCCGGAACGGCCCCCGCATCAGCATCGCCAGGGCGAGCCCGAGCACCGTCTCCAGGACCACCGCGCCGACGGTGAAGACCAGGGTGCGGCGGGCGGCCGGCCAGAACCTGCGGGTGTCTTCCAGGGCGTCGGCGAAGTTGCGCAGGCCGATGTGGCTCTTGCCCGCGTTCACCGCGCCGAAGGCGTCGGTGAGGCTGAGGTCGAGGGTGAAGGCCAGCGGGAAGACGATCATCAGGCCGACGAAGAGCAGTGCCGGGGCGAGCATCATCCACTTCAGCCGCCGGTTGGCCTGTTCGAAGGTGCGGGGCCGGCGTGCGCGGGGCGCCCTCGTCTCCGGCGGGCGGGGGGTGGCGCGGGCCGCGGAGACCTCGGTGGTGGACATCAGGACTCCTTGTGGCGGTTGTCGCGTACGAGGAACTCGGCGAACTCCGCGTCCGCGTCGCGTGCGACCGGCGGAACGGACTCGCCGAGGATGCCCGCGACCAGTGGACGGCCGACGATGTCGCGGGCCCGGCCGACCTGGAGGACCCGGGGCCGGTCGTAGCCGCGGCCGCGTTCGGCGTTGAGCCGCATGGCTTCGGCGAGGTCCGGCGGGAAGGAGGCGAGCGTCTTCGGGTCGGACCACACCGAGGAGCGGGCGCCGGGTATCCCGTCGGACTGGAGGGCGGCCGACATCCCGGGGCCCGCGGCCCACCTGATGAACTCCCAGGCGTCGTCGCGCAGAAGGGAGAAGGTGTTGATGCCGAGGCTCCAGGACGGGATGTTGTGGGGTCTGGCGCCTGCCGGTCCGGCCGGGAACGGCGCGAAGCCGACGCTCTCGCGCACCTTGGACACCTTGGGGTCGAGGAAGCTGCTGTAGATCGCGTCGGCGTCGATGTAGAACGCCGCCTTGCCCTGCGCGAAGATCGGCATCGCCTGTTCGAGGCTCATGTTGGTCGCGCCGGGCGGCCCGGCCTTGGCCAGCAGGCTGCCGTAGTACTCGTACGCGGCCAGGGCCTCGGGGCTGCCGATGCCGGACTTCCCGTCGATGACGAAGTCCCCGCCGTGCGAGTAGAGGAAGCTCGACCACTGGGAGACGGCGCCGCTGCGCTGGCCCCGGCCGACGTATCCGTAGAAGCCCTTGTCGCGCCGGGTGAGCTCCCGGGCGGCGTCCATCAGCGCGTCCAGGGTGCGCGGCGGCCCGCCGAGGTCCTCGACCAGGTCCTTGCGGTAGTAGAGCGCGGGGCGTTCGGTCACCACCGGGACGCTCAGCACCTTTCCGGCGGTCACGGACGCCTCGCGCGGGGCCTTCTGGAAGTCCGGCCAGCCGAACTCCGCGTCGTCCTCGACCCGGTCGCTGAGGTCGGCGAGCCAGCCGTTGTGGCCGAAGACCAGCTGTTCCTGGAGTGCGCGGACCATCATGACGTCGACGTCGGTGCCGGAGGCGTTCAGCTTGACGTTGTAGCTGCTCGACAGCTGGTCGGCGGTGAGCAGGGTCATCGAGACCCGCCGTCCGATCCGGTCCTCGAACTCCTTGACGCGGCGCTTGACCGCCTGGGACCACACATGGTTGATCGCCATGATCCGCAGCGGGGTACCGGCCGAGGGCTTCCCGCTCCCGGCCGAACAGGCGCTCAGCGCTCCCGCCCCGGCGGTCCCCGCGACTCCTGCCGCCAGCCTCCCGAAGGCGCGCCGGCTCAGGAGCTGGCTGCTCGTGGACATCCTTGTCCTCGTCTCTGTGCGGTGTGGTGCCGGGACTCGTGGTGCCGGGGCTGCGCGTCGCGTCCCGCTCCGGACCTGCCCCGATCCATCTGGTCCAACTGGTAGGACCAGTTGGTTTAGACGGGACCGTAACAGCAGAGGCGCCATGTCGGCCAGCCCCTGGGGGGAGAACCTGTCAGGGCCGAACCGGTCGCCCGGTTATTCCGCGGGCCCGTTGCCGCCCCGGCGGCCCTCCGCCTGGTCGAGCAGCGTCTCGATGTGGTTGCGGGCCATGGTGTCGACCCGCAGGTCGAGATCCGCCCCGTAGGTGCGCAGCCCCAGCGTCAGGTGCTCCCGCATCCGTACGCAGGCGAGGTCGACGTCCCGCGCCTCGACCGCTTCGAAGATCTCCGGATGGTGCGGCACGCCGGCCTCGGCGATCGACGGGTCGGAGTTCGAGCGGAGCATCATCTCGAACATCATCCCGCTGATCGAGGACAGCATGATCCGCAGGACCGGGTTCTTGCTCGCCACCGCGATGGCGTCGTGGAAGTCCATGTCCGCCTGGGCCTTGACGACGACGTCGGTGGCCGCCTCCAGGGCGTCCCGCGCGGACCGCATGGCCGCGATGTCCTCGTCTGTCGCCCGCTCGGTCGCCAGCCGGACCATCTCCACCTCGAGCGGGATCCGTGCCTCGATGAGCTGGCGCACGGTGGGGCGGCCCGCCCGGTACAGCGCGTCGTACCCCCTGGCCTGCCCGGAGGACTGCTCCCGAACGAAGGAGCCCCGTCCCGGGGCGACTTCGATCAGGTGCTGGGCCTCCAGCCGCCGCAGCACCTCGCGTACGACGTTGCGGCTGGAGCCGAAGTGGGCGGCGAGCTCGCGCTCCGAGGGGAGCTTGGTCCCGACGGCGATCTCTCCGGACCTGATGTCGTGCTCCAGCTGACGGGCGATGCTCTCGGTGAGGAGCCCGCGCCGGGCGGGGTCCGCGACCGGGCCCGGCCACTCGGAACCTGACGGGGAGGAGGGGGCGGGCGGCTGCATGATCGCAGCGTACAGGCCGGTCGCGGCCCGTACACGAGGCCTGACCGGCCGCCTGCGGCCCCGGTCCGCCGCCGCACGGCATCCGTCCGCCCCGTGTCCCACACCTGCGGGCCGGTGCGGGACACAGGGCGGGCCGGGCGTCAGATGGTGGCGGTGTCGATCACGAAGCGGTAGCGCACGTCACTGGCGAGCACCCGCTCGTACGCCTCGTTGATCCGGTCCGCGCTGATCAGTTCGATCTCTGCGCCCAGCGAGTGCTCCGCGCAGAAGTCGAGCATCTCCTGCGTCTCACGGATCCCGCCGATCCCGGAGCCCGCCAGGGTCTTCCGGCCGCCGATGACCGAGAACAGGTTCAGCGACACCGGCTCCTCCGGCGCGCCCACGTTGACCATCGCGCCGTCCGTCCGCAGCAGCGCGAGATACGCGTCCAGCGGCAGCGGCGCCGAGACGGTGGAGATGATCAGGTCGAACGAGCCCTTGAGCTGCTCGAACGTCGCCGGGTCGCTGGTGGCGAAGTAGTGGTCGGCGCCCAGCTTCAGTCCGTCCGCCTCCTTGCGCAGCGACTGGCTGAGCACGGTGACCTCGGCGCCGAGCGCGTGGGCGATCTTGACACCCATGTGCCCGAGGCCGCCCAGGCCGACGATGGCGACCTTCTTGCCGGGGCCGGCGTTCCAGTGGGCGAGCGGCGAATAGGTCGTGATGCCGGCGCAGAGCAGCGGGGCGGCCTCGTCCAGTGCGATGCCCTCGGGTATGCGCAGCGTGTAGTTCTCGTCGACGACCACGTGGGTGGAGTACCCGCCGTAGGTGGGCTCGCCGTCCTTGCCCACGGCGTTGTACGTGCCGACGTTGCCCTCGGAGCAGTACTGCTCCAGGCCGGCCTTGCAGTTGTCGCACGTACGGCACGAGTCGACCATGCAGCCGACCCCGACCCGGTCGCCGGCCTGGAACTTCGTGACTCCGGGACCGACCTCGGCGACCACGCCGGCGATCTCGTGGCCGGGAACCATCGGGAAGATGCCCTTGCCCCAGCCGTCACGGGCCTGGTGGATGTCCGAGTGGCAGATCCCGGCGTACTTGATGTCGATGAGGACGTCGTGCTCGCCGACCGGCCGGCGCGGCACGGTCGTGCGCTCCAGCGGAGCCTTGGGGGCAGGGGCGGCGTATGCGGCGACGGTGGTGACAGTCATCCGGAAGCGATCTCCTCAGAAGTGGGGGGTTGCCGTTCCAGTCTGCCTCCTACCCCGGCAAACACCCAGGTCACTGCTGTGCCTACGCCTGCTGTGCGTACTACCGGCAGGGTCATGCTGCCCACCGCGCCGTACCCGGATACTGGAGGACATGGACCAGCGCGCCGAACTCAGCGAATTCCTCCGCATCCGCCGGGGCCGGCTCAAGCCCGAGGACGTGGGCCTGCCGAACCTCGGGCGGGCCCGCCGGGTGCCGGGGCTCCGCCGCGAGGAGCTGGCGCAGCTCGCCGGTGTGTCCGTGGCGTACTACACACGTCTGGAGCAGGGGAACAGCGGGAACGTCTCCGGCGAGGTGCTGGACGCGATCGCGCGGGCGCTGCGGCTGTCGGACACCGAGCACGCCCACCTCACCCACCTGGCCAACCCGAAGACGAAGAAGAAGCGTGCGGCCGCCGCCCGCCCGCAGCGACTGCGGGCGGAGCTCCAGCATCTGATCGACGCCATGGAGTCGGTGCCCGCGTATGTCCTGGGACGGCGGATGGAGATCCTCGCGTCGAACCGGATGGCACGGGCGCTGCTCGGTGACGAGACGGCGCTGCCGCCCGAGGAGCGGAACATGGCGCGGATCGTCTTCCTCGACCCGAACTCCCGTGACCTGTACGTGGACTGGGAGTGCAAGGCCATCGAGCTGGTGAGCGCCCTGCGGCTGTGCGCGGGCTGCTGGCCGGACGATCAGCAGCTGTCCGCGCTGGTGGGAGAGCTCTCCGTGAAGAGCGAGGAGTTCCGGAAGCTGTGGGCCGCGCACACGGTCCAGGAGAAGGGGTACGGCACCAAACGCCTGCACCATCCGCTGGTGGGCGACCTCACCCTGTCCTACGAGACGCTGAAGCTGCCCGCCGACCAGGACATGTCCCTGATCACGTTCCATCCCGCGCCCGGTTCGGCGTCCGAGGAGTCGATGCGGCTGCTCGCCAGCTGGGGCCTCGACACGGACACCCGGACCGCACACCAGTGACCGGGCTTCCCCGGGCACCGGGCCGGGCCGCGTCTCAGGTGGGGCTGAGCGGATGGGTGGCCGTGGCGGAGCGCGGAGGCCAGGCGCGGGGTGCCAGGATGCCGAGGACGTAGGCACGGGCGACGAGGGCGGGTCTGGTCGCGGCACCGAGGAGTTCCCGCAGCCGGCTGAGGTGGTAGTCGACCGTCTGCCGGGACAGCCTCATCGAGGTGGCTATCTCACCGTTGCTGCTGCCCTCCGCGAGGAGGGCGAGTATCCGGATCTGTGCGGCGGTGAGCGGTGCGTGGGCTTCGTGGACGAGGCTCTGGTGCGTGACGACGGCCCAGACGTTACGGGCACGGGCGGCGGACCGGCCGACCGTCGTCAGATGCAGCTGCGCGCGGCGCTGCCGCCCCCGGACGTCGACGAGCACGGCGGACGTCTCCACCCGCCTGACGCGGCGGGCTATCAGGCCGTTCCATCTCCGGTGCAGCTGGGCGAGGTCGGGCGTCGGGGCGAGCAGAGTGTGCGCGCGACGGCCGACCAGGTCGGACCTGCGGGTCTCCAGCAGTTCGGCAGCCGCCGCGCTCGCCTGAACGACGCGGCCGTTCGCCGACAGGAGGGCGCAGGGCAGGCCGCTGTGGTCGCGCAGCGCCTGCAGGTTCTCCTCGGCCTCCCGGCGCTGCGCCATCGCCCGGGTGTGTTCCGTGATGTCCACGTAGATGCCCGCGATGCAGGTCTGGGCGTTCTCCTGCACGGGGAAGCGGTGTCCCGCCGCCTGACCCGTGGTGCCGTCCGAGCGCTGGTAGCCGAGTGTGTGGCGCACCGGCCTGCCGCGGGCCAGGATCTCCTGATCGAGCGCGCGGAACTGGACGGCGTCGGCATGGGCGTCGAAGTCCTCGATGTACTTGCCGACGACTTGCTCCGGAGTGGTGCCGTAGAGGTGGGCGTAGGCGTGGTTGGCCCACAGGTAGCGCCCGTCGCGGTCCCGGATGAAGGCGGCGGCCGGGGCGAGATCGGCGAAGTCGGCGAACGCGGCGTACCGGCGCGGGCCCTCGGGCCGGGCGCCGACCTCCACCGCGAGTCCGCGCGTGCGGCCCCGGCCACGGTTCTCGTCCAGGTGCCAGCTCACGTCGAAGGTGCGGCCGTCGAAGAGGGCCTGACGGCAGCCGTTCGCGGGTGTACGCCCCGGAGCCGGCAGTTCCTGGCGCATCCGGTCGAGGAATCGCTGCGCTGTGGGTAAGTCGGCGAAGGCGCCTCCTCCCCGCGCAAGAACGCGCCACTGACCGTCAACCTCCCACCAGGACACGCGTAGATGCTCAAGCATTTCCTTCAGACCTGAATCGTCCACAGGAGCCTTCCGTTCTTGGTCGTCCGACTGACGCGGGGTGCCATCGCCATGCGTATCCCGTGCGGAGCGCGAGCATGCCCGGTTCTCGGCCGACCTGGAAACGGCGGGCCCACCCCCTGCGGGACACCGATCGGCGCATGCGGAGCCGGACGACGGTGCGAGGCGGCCCGCAACTCTGGCATTTGCCTGAGCGGTAGGTGCTCTCGGGGGCATTGCGGCCCTCTGCCGCCTGATTCCCTTGTGTGTACGGGCGAACACACCATGTCACGGGCAGGGCCGACACTTCCGCCCGGTCGGCCGCCGGGGTTCCGGGCGCGCTGCCCGGCCGGCGCACTTGTGACGACACGAACGAATGGAGACGAACTTCAGTGAGCAAGGTGCTGTTGGTGCATGCCAAGGGTGGTCCGCCGCTCGGCTACGTCCTGTCCCGGGCGGCCGCGAAGTCGCACGTACACCTGCTGGCGCTCAGCGCTCTTCCTGCCTCTGCGGCCGACGCCGCGGCGAGCCTGTGCGCCTCGGTCGTGACGCCCGCCGAAGCGGATCGCACCGACCTGGTCTCCCTGATCGCCTCGCATGCGCGGGCCGTGGGCGCCGACGCGGTGCTCACCTTCTCCGAGTACGCGGTCGTCGCCGTCGCCGAGGCCTGCCAGGAACTCGGTCTCGCCGGAGCCGGGGGCGCCTCCGCCCTGGCCCGCGACAAGCGGCTCATGCGGCGCACCTGGCAGGAACACGGGCTCTCCCAGCCCGAGTTCCGCCCGGTCGCCACCGAGGCCGGTCTGCGCGAGGCCACCGGCGCCCTCTCCTTCCCGCTGCTGCTCAAGGCGGCCTGGAGCGCCGGCTCCACCGCGCACCAGATCATCCGCTCCCCGCACGAGGTGTCCGCCGCCTGGCGTCGTTCGCGCGAAGTGATGTCCGCGTCAGCCCGGTTGGGCTACTCCGAACTGCATGTGGCCGAGGCCGACGCCGACTTCGTCGTCGAGGAGATAGTGAGCGGCACCGCCTCGGACTGGTTCGCGGAACCCGGCTGGGGCGACTACGTCAGCGTCGAGGGTGTCGTGGCCGACGGCGTCTTCCACCCGGTCTGTCTCAGCGGCCGGATGCCGACGGTCGAGCCGTTCACCGAGCGCGCGGGCATCACGCCCGCGCCCCTGCCACAGGACGCCCAGGACCGTGTCGTGGCCCTCGCCCGGCAGGCCGTGGACGCCCTCGGTCTGAAGAACTGCGGGACGCACACCGAGATCAAGCTCGGCGCCGGGGGGCGTATGTGGCTGATCGAGACAGCCGCCCGGTTCGGCGGCGCGATGACTGTCCCGCAGATCGAGGAGGTCTTCGGGCTCGACCTCGTGGGCATGCTGGTCGACCACCTCCTCGGCCGCCCGGTGGACTGGCCCGCCGACGCCCGTACCCCTGATCAGGCGCGCGGCGCCGCCGGGTCCCTCGTCGTCCTCGCCGTCACCGGCGCGGGCGCGGCCTGGCCGGACCGGCGGATCTGGGACTTCCCGGCCGTCCTGGCGGGCGCGCCGCTCGGCCGGGGCAGCGCGCTGTCGGTGGTGGCGGAGTGTTCGCTCCCCGACGGCAGCGCGGTACCCGTCTACGACCCGGCCGCGGGAGCCAACACCATGGCGGCGCTGTGCCTCCTGTCCGCCCGCGACCCGCAGACCGTGCTCCGCGACTTCGAGGCCCTGGTGGACGCCCTGCCCCGGGTCCTGCCCGCAGCACTGCCCGAGGAAGTCTCCGCGTGAGCGCCCTCCTCACCACCGGAGCCCCGGAGCCCGCCACGGACCGGACGGTCGTCGGCGGGAACCTCTCGCTGCCGCTGTTCCGCACACTCTCCGGAGTGCTGGCCGGCCACCCGTACCTCAAGGTCGTCGTCGACCTGGCCGAGAACACCTGGCACCTGCTCGACACGGCCGCGCACCCGTTCCACGTCAACTACACGGCCACGCGCGTCCTCGGCATGGAACTCGCCGAACTCGACGCCTCCCTAGACGAGTTCAACGCCTCCGTCTACATGGACCCCGAGCGCCGTTTCCTGCTCGGGGTGCTGTCCCTGCACACCGAGCAGGAATCGGAGGGCAACGAGCGCACCTTCCTCGTCCTGGAGACGACCGAGGCCGACACCATGCACGGCGCGCTGCTCGAAGCGTTCTACGTGTTCGTCCGGGCGCGCCTCGACAGCAGCCTGCCGCTCCTGCTCAAGCCCGCGAACCACGGCCAGGAGGAGGAGCTCACGGCGATCAGCGCGACCCGGGTGCCACGCGTCCTCAGCCACGAACTCTTCGGCAACAGGACCCGTACGCCCCTCAACCCGGGCGACGCCACCGGGCGGCTGCGCTTCTTCCGCACCACCGAGGAGTACGAGGCCGCGGCGGCCGGGCTCGGCTGGGCGGACATCGTCGCCATGCCCCGCGTCCCGGACGATGTGCCCCGCACCGCCGGATTCCTCAACACCGCGCCGATCACACCGCTCTCGCACACCAACGTCCTCGCCGCCGGCTGGGGCATACCCAACGCCGTCGTGCGCGACCTGGAACAGCTCGTCGAGCGGGACGGGCTGGACGGCACCTGGGTCCGCTACCGGGTCCGCGAGGACGAGATCGCCCTGGAACCGCAGGCCGGCGAACTGGTGCTGCAGGCCCCGGCCTGGCACCAGCAGCGTATCCGCCTCGAACCACCGTTCCTCCAGGACGCACCCGTCATGTCCCTGTACCGGCTGCGCAGCGCCGACCGCGACCGGTACGGCACCAAGGCCGCCAACCTCGGCGAACTGCACCACGTGCTCGACAGCCGCACAGCCGATCTCACCGCCTTCTACGGGCGTCCCCGCCCGCCGCGCGAGGACCTCTACGGGCACCTCGCGGCCCGGCTCGGCCTGGACGCGCCCTCGGCCGCCGAACTCCGCTCGGCAGCCGGCGCCTTCGTGGCCGGCACGGTCGGGGCACCTGACGGTGTCGCCCTGCCCTTCGCACTGCAGCACCGCTTCCTCACCTCGTCCCCCGCGCTCCAGCAGGGCATCGGCAAGCTGAAGATGGCGCTCGAACTCGACGCCGGCGACATGCTGGACCCACTCTGCCTTCAGCTCCAGCACCTGATCCGCCACACGCCCATGCCCGAGTCCGTCACCCGCCAGATCGAGCAGTCCCTGTCCGCGCCCCCGGCCGCGGGCGGCCGTCTGGTGGTGCGCTCCTCCTCCAACGCCGAGGACCTGCCGGGCTTCTCCGCGGCAGGCGTCTACGACTCCGTGACCACCGTGCGCGGTCCCGGCGAACTCCTCGACGCGGTACGCCAGGTCTGGGCCTCCCTCCTGTCGCCACGCAGTGTGCGGCTGCGCCACCAGGCCGGCATCTCGCTCGACGACACGTACATGGGTGTGATCATTCAGGAGTACGTGCCCGCCTCCCTCGGCGGTGTGCTCGTGACCTGCAACCCGACGCGGCGCGAGGACTTCCGCAACGTCTACCTCAACTGCTCCCCCGGCTCGCCCGAGCAGGTCGTCGAGGGCTCGGTCCTGCCCCAGCAGTACCTGTACAACACGGTCGAGGGAGGGGGCCGCACCGTCGCCCTCGGCTCCTGGAGCGAGGGGCTGCCCGCAGCCACCCGGGCCCGGCTCGCCGATCTGTCCCTGACCGGACGGCTTCTGCAGTCCCACTTCTGCGCGTCCGACGTGGACAGGCCGCTGGACATCGAGTGGCTGATGACCGACCGGGACGAACTCCGCCTGGTCCAGATCCGCCCCTACGCGCTGTGAGGCCCCGCCTCCCGTGGCGGCCCGGGACCGGCCCGGCCGCCGCGGCTGCCGGCCTGACAGCCACCGCCCGCCGCATCATCAGGCTCAACCAGGGCTTCCAGCTGCTGTTCAACCTGCTGTGGTGGATGCCGGTGTTCTACGCCTTCCAGAAGGAGGCCGGGCTCTCGGACGGGCAGATCTTCGGCATCCAGAGCATCTACTACGTGGCATTCTGCCTGTTCGAGATCCCGACCGGGCTGATCGCCGACCGGATCGGCACCCGCAACTGCCTGCGGGCCGGGGCCGTCGTCATGACGGCGGCGAACCTGGCCCCGGTGTTCAGCCCCTCGTACACCGGCTTCCTCGTTCACTTCCTCGCCATCGCGGCGGGCCGCTCGCTCACCTCGGGAGCGGCGAGCGCCTACCTGTACGACGGGCTGCGCGCAGAGAAGTGCGACGAGCACTATCTGAGGGCGGAGGGCACGGCACGGGCCCTGGGGCTGGCGGCCAAGGTCGTGTGCTGGCCGCTGGTCGGCCCCTTGATGGCCCTCGCCCACACGGCGCCGTACGTCCTGAGCGCGGTGAGCGCCGCGGGCTCCCTGGTCTGCGCGGTGGCGCTCCCCCGGGTCGCCACCCCGTCGCGCACCGGCGGCGCGGGGAAGGCGGCCGCGACCGGGGGCGGGCGTCGCGGCAGGGGCGGGGCGTCCCTGCGTGACGCGGGCTCCGCGCTGCGCTGCGTAGCCTCCTCGCCATGGCTCGCCCTGGTGATGGTGCAGGGCGTGGCCGTGTTCACCCTCTCCCGGATCTGCCAGGTCAACCTCTTCCAGCCCATCCTGCTGGACCACGGCATCGGTGAGGCCTCGCACGGCGGAGTGCTGGCCGCCATGACGGTGGCGGAGGCGGTCGCCTCGGCCCGCCCGCAGTGGCTGAGCCGCCGGCTGCCACCGGTGGCCTGGGTGTCGGTTCTCAGCCTCGCGCTCGCAGGCACCCTGGCGGGCCTCACCCTGGGCGGCCCGTGGACCGTCGTCGCCCTGCTCTGTCTGTTCGCCGCCGCCACCGGCTTCGCCTATCCGGTCCAGCGCAAACTGGTGAACGACGCCGTGCCCGCCCACGCCCCGCGAGCCACTCTGCTGTCGGTCGAGAGCATCGTGGACCGCGCGGTGTGCGCGCTGGCTGCCGTTGCCGCGGGCGCCTACCTCTCCGCAGGGCACCTGGACGCACTGCTGTGGCACAGCGCCCTGGCGACTGCGGTGCTGCTCGGGGCCTTCCAACTCGTCCTGCGCAGCGGGACGGTCGAGCGAAGCCTCGGCCGGACGGGCACGGGAGCGGCTGGTCCCGCGGACCCGGGCGGGGCCGGCCCCGGCACCCGAACGCCCGCATCGGCGGGCAGGAGGGACACGCCTGCCTGAGCGGGGGCGACAGCGGCCGCGGAGGTCACCGCGGCAGGTGCGCGAGGAGCTCGATCAGCCGGACGGGCAGGTAGGCGGGCCGGTGGGGCCGCCCGACCTGGTAGGCCAGGAAGCCGAGCGAGGCCGCGGCATCGGTCTCCTCGGCGGTCTCGGCCTCGTAGACGAGGCGGCAGCCGCCCGAGCCGGCGCCGGCGCGTTCCCAGAGAACGGGTGCCGGTTTGCGCTCCGCCTCGGTGCGCGGGGTGAGGATCCGGTCGCCGAAATCGTCCCAGGCGAAGGGCGCGGAGCCCGTCCAGCCCGCGTCGACCTCCTTCTTCAGCCTGGCCGCGCGCTCGGCGTCGGTCTCGCCCCAGGACGACGGCACGTTCGTGATCAGGCCCACCTCGATGTGGCGTTCGCGCAGCGCGCGCAGGTAGGCGGACGCACCGGGCAGGTAGCTCGTGCTGCCGTCGTCCGCCGTGTGCACCAGGGTCTCCCCCAAGTCGAAGTACACGACGGTGCAACGGCGTTCGCTACCGGCCGGTACGGCGGGCGTCAGCACCGTACCGGCCGGCACGGCGGCGGACGTCCGCGCAGCCTCGGCAGCGGTCCCCGGCACAGCTGTGCTCGCGGGCGCGACCAGCACGGTCGACGCCATCGCGGCGGCCAGCGCGAGGCTCACCCGGACGAGACCCCGGGAGGTGGATCTGTTCATGACGGCGGCACCCTTCGTCGGGACGCACCACACGGGTACGCATTGTTCTGTACACGCCACATCATGCCGCAGATATTCATGCCCGGCGGGCAGACACCCGGAAGATCTCCCTTCGCGCCGCAACTACCGATCCCCACTCCGGCCCGTCAGGGGAGATTCACTCGAAGTCGCCGGAGGCGGTCCGCTCGGCCAGCTTCTGGAACTCGCCGAGGTCGTAGTTGGCCAGGACCGAGTCGAGGTTGGTGAGAGCTCCCAGGTGCTCCACAAATCCCTTGGGGTCGTATTCGATCTGCAGGGCCACCCGACTCGACTCGTGGTCCAGCCGGTGGAAGGTGACGACGCCGGCGTGATGGACGCCCTCCGTCGTCCTCCAGGCGATCCGGTCCTCCGGTACGACTTCGGTGAGCTCGGCGACGAAGACCTTGTCGACCCCCGGCAGTGCGAGCTGCCAGGCGAAGCGACGCTCGTCCAGGGGGTCGACGCGCTGCACATGGCTCAGGAACCTGGGCCACCGCTCCACATCGCTCCAGAGCGCCCAGCTGATGGCCACCGAGGCCTTGATATCGACGGTCTCGACGATCGAGGAAGACATGCGGACTCCTTGGCAAACGGGTGGGTTCGTGTGTTCACGGCGCCGGTCGCGGGTCCCGGTGGGGTCACGAGGTCCGTTCCGCACGGCGCGCGGACCGGGACGCGGTCACACGGATGGATGTCGGGTGCGGGCGGCGGATCTCAGGTGTTCCGGGTGGCCAGCGTGAAGGAGTGCCCGGCGGGATCGGAATAGAGGCGCGTGTCACGCGTGCCCCCGTTGTCCTTCGTGTCCAGGGGACGCGCACCGAGGCCGACCGCCTCGCGCTCCGCCTCGTCCATGTCCTCGCGCGCCACCAGGATCCGCAGATGAGCCTGCTGGGAGTCGTCGGGCCTCGGCCAGCTGGGAGGCGCATAGCCGTGGTCGCGGCGGATCGCCAGGCGCACCCCGTCGTGGCCCACGATCTCGACGATGTCGAGCTCCCGCCCGACCTGGACCTCCGCGTTGAGCAACGCGGCGTAGAACTCGGCGAGTTCGTTCGGCTCCGCGCAGTCCAGCACCAGCACACTCGTCTTCGCAACCGCCATGGCCGTCCTCCTGTCCACCGGGACCGGGTCTCCGGTACGTCGTCCCGGGTACCCCCTTCGAAGAGCCGCACACCCGCACTCCGCCGCACTCGCGATCCGCCGCCCCGGTGCACCGGCCTGCGCGGCGAGCGCCCTGAGCGCAGTCACCGCGGGCATGGCTGACCGGCGGATTTCGGGGCAGACGGCGGAGGGCCGGGCCCCGGCCGGCATCGACGCCGTCACCACCGACCCACTACGCCGAGCGCTGGGAGTGCCATGCCTGCGAACCTGCCGGAGAGACCGGTCGACCTGACCACGCGACCGCCCACGCCCTCCCGGCCCGGACACTCTCCGGCTCTCACGAGCGGCAGCGGCCGGGCCGCCGCCCTGATCGGCGCGATGGCCGTCTGCCAGGCCGCGCTGATGGTCGGACTGGGACTCCTGATCACCGGCCCCGCCGGTGGGATCTGGCCGCTGACCGCCGAGGACCGGGTCAACGAGGGGTTCGAGCGGCTGCGCACCGGACCCCTCAACGACGTGTCGTTCATCGCTTCGGAGGCCGGCAACACCACCACGGTGGTCGTTCTCACCGCGCTCACCTGTCTGGGCCTGATCCTCGTGCCCCGGCTGCCGAGGTGGCGCGAGGCGGTCTTCCTCGCTGTCTCCGTCTCGCTCCAGGCACTGGTGTTCCTGGTCATCAGCGTCTCCGTGGACCGCGAGCGGCCGGAGGTGGAGCGCCTGGATTCCTCGCCGCCGACGTCCAGTTACACCTCGGGGCACACGGGCGCCGCGACCGCGCTCTACGCCGGTCTCGCCGTGCTGGTGCTCTCCCGGGTGCGGGGCCCCTGGCGGAAGGCCGTCGGCGGGCTGCTGCTGCTCATACCGTTGGTGGTCGCGGTCGCACGCCTCTACCGGGGGATGCACCATCCCACCGACGTGCTCGGCGGACTGCTGAACGGAACGCTGTCGCTGCTGATCGTCGGGCGCGCCCTGATGAGCGGCGGCGGCGCTCCCACTCCCCCGCCGTCGAACGCCGCCGAGGTCGCGCTGCGGGCCACCGCCGAACGCACGGAGCACGTCGCGGGCCACACCGTCGTGATCGTCAACCCGACGGTGACCGACGACACGCAGCGCGAGACCCTGCGGCTGATCCTGGAGCAGCACGGCCACCACGGCGCGGAGTTCGTCTCCACGACCGCGGACGACCCGGGCGGCGGGCAGGCCGCCGCCGCCGTCCGGGACGGCGCGTCGCTGGTCGTGGTCTGCGGCGGGGACGGGACCATCAGGGCGGCGGCGGACGCCCTGGCCGGCACCGGCGTTCCGCTGGCCGTGGTGCCGTGCGGCACCGGCAACCTGCTGGCCCGGAACCTGGGTCTCCCCTTGACGCCGGCGGCCGCCCTGGACGCCGCGCTGTCGGGCAGCGTCCGCCCGGTCGACCTCGGAAGGATCGAGGGCGACTCCCTCCCGGCCACCCACTTCACCGCCATGTCCGGCGCCGGTCTGGACGCCGCGATGCTGGAGAACACCGGGGACGCCGCCAAGTCCGCCATCGGCTGGCCCGCCTACGTGGTGGCCGGTGTCAGGAGCCTGCGAGCGCCCCGGATGTCCGTGTCGATCCGGCTCGACAACGGACCGGTCCTGCACCGCACCGCCCGGATGGTCCTCCTCGCCAACATCGGCAGGGTGCAGGGCGGCGCCGCCCTCGTCCCGGCCGCCGAACCCGACGACGGACTGCTGGATCTCGCCGTCTTCGACCCGCGCGGCCCCGGCGGCTGGCTGCGCGCCGGCGGCATACTGCTGCGCGGCCGGTCGAGGCCGCCCCGCCCGTCCGGGGAAGGCAGCTTCCCGGCCGCCGACAGCACGGGCCACGGCACCCCGGTGGAGTACTTCACCTTCCGCCGTGCCGAACTCCGCTTCGCCTCGGCGCAGCCGCGCGAGTTCGACGGAGACCCGGTGCGACCGGGCCGGCTGCTCATCGCCGAGGTCAGGCCCGGAGCCCTGAGCGCGCTGCTGCCGGCCAGGAGCGAGTGAATGGGCACCGCGACCCGGGTCCCGCAGACCCGCGACATGACGGGCGACGAGCTCTCCGCCGACGAGGCACTGGCAGCCCTGCGCCGCTACGGCCGCTGGCCGCTGGTACGGGACTCCTTCGTCCGCTTCCGTTACGCCGACGGCTTCAGCCACTCCCGCGCACTCGCCCTGCAGACCGTCCTCTCCGTGATTCCCCTCGTCATCGCCTTCGTCGGACTGTCCGCCTCACTGCACACGGAGAACGTGGGGCAGCTGGCGGAACTGACCATTCACCGCATCGCCGCAGGGCCGAGTGCCGAAGTGGTCGACGACGCGCTGGACCGGAGCCGGCGGCGTGCCGGGGACGGCTCCCAGCTCACTCTCTGGCTCGGCCTGGCCTTCTCGCTGGTGAACGTCACGACGGCGATGTGCCAGATAGAACGCGGGGCCAACCGGATCTACGGAATCGAACGCGACCGCCCCTTCCACCAGAAGTACTCCCGGGGTCTGCTGATGGCCCTGACCGCCGGCATCCCCCTGGGCTTCGGCTTCATCCTGATGGTGGTCGGCGGCGACCTCGTCGCGGCCGCCGTGAGCGTCTACGGTCTCGGCGACGGGGCCAGGCACGCCTGGGACCTGCTGCGCTGGCCGTGCGGGCTGCTGCTCGCCCTCATCTCGGCGAGCGCGATCTTCCATCGCTCCCCGCGTCGCCGCCAGCCCGGCTACACGTGGCTGGCGTTCGGGGCGGCCCTGTACCTGGTGCTGTGGACGACGCTGACCTGGCTGCTCAGCCTCTACCTCTCCCTCAGCGGGTCCTTCGACACCGTCTACGGCCCGCTGAGCGCCTTCATGTCGCTGCTCCTGTGGGCCTATCTGACCTCCATCGCCCTCTTCCTCGGGCTGTCCTTCGCCGCGCAGCTGGAGGCGGCCCGCGCCAGGCAGCCCGGTCCTGTCAAGTCCGATCCGGGAGCGTGAATGTGATGCGCGCCAGTACAGGGCGGCTTCGTGGGTTCCCGCGCCGTGCCGCCGACCGCAGGTTCGGCGTACGTCTGCTCGCCGCCGCCGCCGTCGCCGCGGTGTCCGCGGTCCCCTTCGCCCTTCTCCTCGTGCTCGTCGAGAGCCGCTGGAGCCCGTTGCACGCCGTGGACTCGGGCGCGGCCCGGCGGCTGCACAGCACGGCGCTCGCCCACCCCGCGTGGACGAGCACGCTTCGTTTCCTGTCCGACCGGGTCTGGGACCCCGCGACGCTGCGCTGCGCGGTCGCGCTGCTGACGATCTGGCTGCTCCATCGCCGTGCCTGGCGGCTGGCCGCCTGGTCCGCCGTGACAGCCGTGGCCGGCGGACTCACGGGGCTGCTCGTCAAGACGGTCGTCGAGCGGGCCAGGCCCTCCCTGGCCGACCCGGTGGCCCAGGCGCCGGGCTTCTCCTTCCCGTCGGGCCACGCGATGAGCGCGACCACCTCGTTCGCCGTCCTGCTGCTCGTGCTGCTGCCGCTGGTGCCGCGTGGCTGGCGGGTCGTCTGCTGGAGCGTGGCGGTGCTCTCGGTGCTGGGAGTGGGGTTCACCCGGGTCGCACTCGGCGTCCACTGGTTCAGCGATGTGGTCGGCGGCTGGCTGCTCGGCCTCGCCGTGGTGGCGGCGACCGCCTGGGCCTTCGAAGCCTGGCGCGCCGACTCCGGCCGTCGCCGGAGCGGGATGGCCGAAGGCCTGGAGCCCGAGCTGCCCGAGGCCGCCCCGGAGCGGTGACGCCTCCGTCATCCCGGCCGGCGAGCGGCCCGTCACGATGTTGCCTCGAGCCGGCGCACCTGCCGGGAACGGGAACCAACGGACACCGCGCCTTGTTCGGCCAACAGCCGCTTGTACGGGACCGCTCGGTCCGGGAGACCACACCACTTCGTCCGGGAGACGACACCTCATGTCACAGCCAGAGATCGATGCCCTCGTCTTCGATGTGCTCGGGACACTCGTCGACGAACCCGCCGGGATCCGCGCGGGCATCCGCCGGCTGGACCCGACGCTGGACGATTTGGGGGTCGAACGGCTCCTGTCGCTGTGGCAGCGGCACATCGACCGCGAACAGCGCCGCGTCCTCGACGGCAGCCGGCCCTATCTGCCCAGCGACGCCCTGGACCGGGAGGCCGCCGAGGCGGTCGCCGGCGCGGCCGGTTCCGATGATCCGGACGCCGTGGAGGAGCTGGCACTGTCGGGCACCCGGGTGCCGCCCTGGCCCGACTCCGTGGCCGGCCTCGCCCGGTTCGCGAAGCGGTACCCGCTGATCGGGCTGTCCAACGCGAGCCGCACGGCCCTGCTCGGGCTCAACGCCCACGCCGGACTGCGCTGGCACCAGGCCCTGTCCGCCGAGGATGCCCGGAGCTACAAGCCGGACCCCGAGGTCTACCGGCTGGCCGTCACCGTGTCCGGACGGCCGCCGGAGCGGCTGCTGATGGTCGCCGCCCATGCATGGGACCTGCGCGGTGCGCAGGCGCTGGGGCTGCGCACCGCCTATGTCGCCCGCCCCATGGGTGATCCGCCCGACGGCTCGGACCGGTTCGACCTCTACGCCGAGAGCCTGGCCGATCTGGCGGAACAGCTCGGCGCCGGCTGAGAGCGCCCCGACGACACGGTGACGGTTTGTACGGGGCGGCGCTCTCCGGCTCCGGTTCAGCTCCGCCGGAAGAACTCCACCTCCGCCAGGGCCAGGTGACGGCCCTTCGTCAGACCGGCCGGCGAGGACAGGACCAGGCGCACCGTCTTCACGTCGCTGATCCCGGTGGGCACCGGCTGCGCACCCGGTTTGTCGCTGAGGGTGATCTGCTTGGTGTGCTTGTCGCCGTCCTGCGTGGTCACCTCCAGGTCCACCCGGAGTGCGCGCCCCTGGCCGGCGTATTCCTCCGCGGACTTGGACGCCCCGTTGGTGATGAGCACGTTGACCAGCCGGAACGGTTTGCCGAAGGTGTACGTCACCGAGGCCTGCGGCCCGGGTGCGCCCCAGTAGCGGTTGTTCAGTCCGTCCGTGGTGTTCTTCGCCGGGTGGCGGGGTATCTCCGCGCTCGCGGCGATACCGACCGGGGTCACCGCCACGGCCTTGCCCATCTTGTCCCTGGTGTCCTCGATGAGGGCGCGCCCGGCAGGCAGCAGCAGGAGCCCGCCCGCGCACAGGGCCAGCAGCACCGCGAGAATCACCAGGCCCCGTACCACCCGGCCGGAACTCGCCCGCGCCCGGCGGCGGCGGAACGGCCACACGGTCCGCCACCACGGCAGCGGTGCGGGCTTCGCGGCGGGGTTCAGCGCAGCGGCGCAGCGCCGGCAGAACCGCCGGCCGGGCAGGTTGGGCGTGGCGCAGGCCGGGCAGGGCACCCCGGCCGCCTCTTCCGGCGCCGCCACGGGCCGTACGACGGGGCGGGGCGCGACCGGCTTCGCGGGGAGTACGGGCAGCACGGGTTCCTGCTCCGACGCCTCGGGGGCGGGTGCGGCCGGGGCCGGACTCGGTCCGGGCGTGGGCGCGGGTGGAACCGTGGTGCGTGGTGGGGTGGTGGATGCGGCAGTGGCGCTCGGTGCGGTGGGGGTGCTCGGTGGGGCGGTGGTTTCCTCCGGGGTGGGTTGCGGTGGGGCCGGGGTGTTCGCGGGCGGCGTGCTCGGGGCCGGTTCGGTCTCCGACCAGCCCAGGTAGGCGCCGCAGTTACCGCAGAAGTCGTCCGCTGAACCGTTGGACGCCCCGCAGGTGGGACACGCGCGCACGGCGTCACCTCCCTTCATCGGCGGGCGGGCCGGGCAGGACCTCCACCCGGCAGACGGTGTGCACCGGGCACATCGCCCGGACGATCTCGTTGACCCGGTCCACGTCCACCGTCGCCTCGCGGCCCGGCCACACCCGGACCAGGATCTCGCCGGGCGGTTCCGGCGGCAGTTCGGCTCCGGCGGTACGCGACCACACCGCACCGCCGTCCCCGGCGATCACGGCGTTCACGCCGAGCCCGAGCCGCAACCCGTCCACCAGGCCGCGTCCGGTACCGCGCCGGCGGTGCAGCTCGACCGCGTGGACCACCGCCTCACGGCGCAGCTCCACGGGCCACCGCGGATCGTCGACCGCACCCACCCACGACGCCAGCCAGGCCAGGAAGTCGGCCGGGGCCACCCGGGGGTCGAAGTACGAGGGCAGGTTGTCCAGGGTCGCGAACACCGGGGCGAGCACGGTGTCGAGCCCCTCGGTGAACCGCTGCGCGAAGTCGTCGTCGGCGTACATGGCGGGGAGCTGTTCGCCGATCGGGTACCTGCTGGGCAGACCTGGTACGGCCGCGCGGCTCATCCCCGTACCTCCGGTTCGATGGCGGTGACGACCACCTGGTGCTGGTACGAGAAGACCAGCGCTCCTGCGGCCACGTCGATGCGGTCCGCCGGCGCACCCCGGCGTCCTGTCGTCGGGTCGGCGGCGAACAGCCGGATCTCCTCCACGAGCGCGTTGCCGGTGGCGCGTTGCAGTACGCCGAACACCTCGCCGTACTGCACCGGCCGCCCGAACGGCCACCCCGTACCGTCCGGGCCGCCGTGCAGCGGGTTGAGGAGCCGGAACAGCGCGTCGAGCGCCGCCTCGCGCACCCGGTCCGTGTCCCCGGGCGCCGCCGCGAGCCTCGCCACGACGGTGACGCCCTGGTAGACGGGCGGCTCCACCACGAGACGGGTACCGATCAGCCGTCGCTCGTCCAGGCTCTCGGTGATCGCCCGCAGTACCTGGTCCGACGGGATGAGCTGCTCGAAGCGGAGCCGGTCTCCCTCGTCGGCCACCGCGTCCGGTACGACCAGGACCCGCACCGCGCCCGCACCGTCCCCGGCGGGTATGCAGCGCACCCGGCGCACCGAGGGAGCGGCGCGGCGGCTGATGATCTCGTAGTCCTCGGCGGTCACCGCGCGCTCCTGCATCCGCAGCGCGTCCGGCGCCCGGAGCTTGGCGTTGGCGATGGTCTCACCGGCGACGCCGCCGCGCGCGGCCTCCCTGTTGTCGACCCGCGCCACGTACGGCACGGAGCTGCGCAGCACGGAGATCACGCCTCGTGCGACGTTTCCGGCAGGGCCGCCACCCGTGCGGTAGCGGGCCACTCGCAGCTGGGCGCCCTTGGGCGGTACGGCGCCGCACTGGCGCAGCGTGCCGTCCGGCTCTCGCAGCACCGGGGGGAAGGTGAACTCGCCGGTGGTGGCGTCCACCCGGACGTGCTGGTCGGCGGGGCCGGAGCGGCCGAAGTGTTCCACCAACTCCCAGCGGCGCCATCCCTGGCCCGAGGACACCTCCACCACCGGGGGTTCGCCGTCGAGGAGGACCGGTGGACGGCCGAGCCGGAAGGTCTGGCCGGCGACGCCCTCCGAGGTGCCGAGCGGCACGTCGGTCACCGTCTCCGCGTGTTCGACGTACATGGTGCCGCCGACCGTGAACACGGCCGCCTCGCGCACCGTCGGGGACTCCGAGTAGAACGGCTGGCCCGGTCCGGGCTCGGTGACGCGGCAGCGCAGCCAGCCGGCCCTGGTCCCGCCGACCACCGACGCGGTGTGCCCGGCCGGTACGTGGACGATGACCTCGCCGGGGCGGTTCAGCCCGCCGGTGGTGTCCGCGCCGGTCTCGCACTCGCGCCAGCCGCCGCCGTCCCACGCCTCCCACACCAGCGGGGGCTGGCGCGGGTCCACGCCGATGCCCTCCACCCGGCTGTCCATGCGCACCGCGACCACGCAGCGCGGCACCGGCGCCGGCAGACCGAACAGGAGCGCGTCGCCCGGCTCGGGGGTCGCCTGGAAGCAGGGCACGTCGAGCCCCTCGGCGAGCGTCCTGGTCCGGTCGCTCTGCTCACCGGTCCGGGGCGCGGTGACGAGTTTCGTCAACTCGCTCGGGACGATGTGGAGTTCGTCCGTGGTCGTGAAGACGACGGCTTCCTCGGTCTCGCCGCGCACGGTGGTCACCTCGGTGCCGGCGGGGAGCGTCACCGTCTCGGGCTGGGGGGCCGACAGCCAGAAGTCGACGTCGGCACCGGCGGCGGCCGGCGGGAACAGGCAGATGCCCAACAGGTCGAGGAACGCTGTGTAGTTCTTGTCCGGGACACGGTTCAGCCGGTAGAGCAGCTGGTCCACGAGGTAGGCGAACGTCTCGATGAGAGTGACGCCCGGGTCGGAGACGTTGTGGTCGGTCCACTCCGGGGCGCGCTGCTGCACGTACCGCTTCGCCTCGTCGACGAGTTGCTGGAACCGCCGGTCGTCCAGGTTGGGGAAGTCCAGAGCCATCAGTCCGCGACCAATTCCTCGGTCTCCTCGTCGGAGGGGATCGTGTAGAAGGGAAAGACCAGGTTGCGCCGGTCGTTGGTGGAGCGCACGGTGTAGTGCACGTCGATGTAGAGGGTGCCGTCCTCGACGGCGTCGAAGGCGACCACCACGTCGTCCACCGCGATGCGTGGCTCCCACCGTTCGAGGGCCTCGCGGGTCTGCTGCGCGATGCGTCCGGCGGTGGCGCCGTTGCCGGGGGCGAAGACGTAGTCGTGGATGCCGCAGCCGAACTCGGGGCGCATGGGGCGCTCGCCGGGCGCGGTTCCGAGCACCAGGCGGATCGCCTCCTCGATCTCCCGCTCGCGTTCGACCATGGCGATCCCGCCGGTCGGCCCGACGCGCAGCGGGAACGCCCAGCCGCGCCCGATGAACCGCTCGCTCATCACATGCCCCCGATGCGGACGTTCTGGGCGCCGGTCAGGATGTTCCCGGAGCACGCCGTACGGTCGCCGGCCCGCGCGGCCGGCAGCCCGCCGATCAGTACCGTGCCGGTGGCGAGCGCGGCCGGGTCGGGCAGGATCACGTTGGCCGGCCCCAGCAGTGCGTGCGGGGGGATCGGACAGGTGTGGAGGCTGCCCACGACGGCGGCGGGACGGCCGCCGATCAGCACCCGCATCACCGCGGCGGCGGCGCCGGGCGGCGCGGTGGCGATCACACCGCCGTGGCTGGTGGGGTCGCCGGTACGGGCTGCGGCTGGCATGCGGCACTCCTTGCGGAAGGTCCTGGGCCCGGAGGCCGGTCGCGGATTCGGTCAGGTGAGCGGAGTGGGTCAGGTGGGCCGGGTACTGAGGGTGCTGCGAGCGCTTCGGGCGCTTCGGTGGGTCCGCGCAGGTGGCGGGGTCTCAGTTGATCCGGATGAGCCGGGCCTTCAGGACGCCCAGCAGACCGCCGTCGACGGTGACATCCGAAACACCGTTGACGCGCACGGAACGGCCCCCGATCCGCACTCCGTCCGTGCCGTCGATGTCCACCTGTCTGCCCCGCACGTTCACCTTGCCCAGCTTGGCGTCCAGCGTGATGCCGTCCTTGTCGAGCACGACGGAGCTGAGGGGGCGGCCGCGCCCGGCGTACACGGTCAGTTCGATCCGGTCCAGGCGGTCGTCGAGGCGTACTTCGAGGCGCTCGTCGGCGGTCATCAGCCGCAGTCCGGACGGGCCCGGCGCCCGCGCGTCCAGGAGCTCGACCCGGTGCCCCGAACGCGACACCACCGAACGGCGGTTGACCTTGCCACTGGTCCGGTCGATCAGCGGGACGTCGTGGGGTGAGGGCCGGTCCACGCCGTTGTACAGCCCCCCGATGACGTACGGGCTGTCCAGCAGCCCCTGCTCGAACCCGACCAGGACCTCGTCGTTGACCTCCGCGCTCACCACCCCTCCCCCGCCGACGCCGCCCCACTGCACGGTGCGCACCCAGTCGGTGACGTAACTCTCGTCCAGCCAGGGAAACTTCAGCCGGACCCCGCCACGCTCGGCGCCGTCCGGCTCGCGTACGTCGGTCACCACGCCGATCGCCAGACCCGGCATACGGGGGCCACGGTCAGGCCCGCCGGTCACCAGGCCGGTCAGTGAGCGGTCCGGGCCCGCACCGACCCAGACGGTGGTGCGGTAGCCCTCGTGCGGCTCCAGTACGTGCTGTACGGCCGTCGCCGTGTACCGGCCCGAGAACGCCTGCCCGACGTTGCCGAGAGCCACCGGTTTACCGGCGCGCAGCCGGGGGTTGCCCTCGGCCAGCGCCTCCAGTTCCCCGAAGCCCGCGCTGACCTGGGCGGCCGTCGCGTCCGCGACCGCCGTCGTCTCGGCCTGGGTGCGGTACGGGGTGTCCGTGACGGTCAGCTTGGCCTTGCCGAAGCGGGCGTTCGCCGACGGGTTCAGACCGGGCACCGCGGTGTCACTGACCACCGACGGGTTCCGGGCCACCAGGGGCCGTTTGGTCTTGACGTCCCAGCCGCGCACCTCCACCGACGCCGCGCTGTCCGCCGCCGACAGCGAGGCCCGCAGCGCGAGGAGGTTGCGGCCGTACTCGAGCACCATCGGGTTCCTGGTGGCCGAGGTCGACGGCGCGGGCGCGCCGGACGCCTTCTGCGGCCGGGTGAACTGGAGCAGGCCCTTGTCGTCCACCCGCACCTGCGCACCGCTCTCGCCGGCCAGGTACTGCAGGAAGTCCCAGTCGGACACGTTCGCCTGCGAGAGCTGCTGGTAGGTGACCGGTGCGGCCTGCACGGTTCCGCAGGCCAGACCGGCCCCGGCGGCCACCTTGCGGACGATCGCGGCCGCCGTCATGTTCCGGTACGCGACCACCTTGCGGCCCCGCTGCAGCCGGTGCGCCTTGGAGTACGCGCGCACCACCGTGAACGAGCCGGTGCGGTCCCCGTCCAGTTCCAGGGCCGTCACCTCGCCGTCGAACAGCCGCTCACGCGCCTGGCCCGAGGCGGTCACCACCGAGACCCGCAGCGGGGTACCGATGGTGATTCCGGTCGCCTGGAGGAACTCGTGATCGGGGTCGCGGAAGGTGAGCACCGCCGCGTCGGGCAGGCCCACGTTCTCGTCCACCACGCAGCTCACCAGCTGGGCGGCCCAGACCCTGGGGAGCTCGGCGGGCGTCTCCACGACGGGGTCCGCCGCGAACGACCGGCTGCCCTGTGCCTCGGTTGTGCTCACCGTTCCTCCACGCTGTCCGTGTCCAGCAGTGCCGGCACCACCAGTTCGGTGCCGGGCGCGAGCGCCATCGGGTCGTCGATTCCGTTCGCCTCCGCGATGACCCGCCACGCCGTCGGGTCGCCGTACTCCCGCCAGGCCAGCATGGCGAGGCTGTCGCCCGCCACGACCGTGTGCGTACTGCGGGCGGTGCGGGCGCCGGACGTCGGGTTCTGGCCCGCCGTGTCGACGCTCGCCTCCTCGATGGACAGCCCGCAGGTGGCCCGCAGCGGCTTGCCGTCCACGTCGAACAGCGTGTAACTCACGGACAGGCTTGAAAGCACCCCGTCGAACGCGGTCGTCCGAGCGGTGCCCCACTCGAACCTGACCCATGGGCTGGCCGGCTTCTTGCGGCCCAGGCTGGCCGGTGTCGGCACGCAGGCCTTCATCAGCTTCTCCACCGCCTGCTCCACGGAGTTGTCGTGGGTGGCTGTGGCGTCCAGGAACACTTCGAGGCTCAGCGTGCGCGGTCCGCTGCCGACGAACTCGGGCAGCGCCGACTGCCCGGCCATCCGGGACGGGGAGCGCCGCCACTCGGCGGTCTTGCGCAGTTCCAGGGTGGAGGGGTTGAACTGCAGGTCGAGCTGCGCGACCGTCCCACCGGGTTTCGCGCCGACCGAGGCCGGGGGCTCCTTGAGGATCAGCTGGGCTCTGGCCCGGCTGGAGCGCACCGCTGGCGACATGCCTGGAGTTCCTTTCCGGTGCGGGTACGAGGGCTGGCGGGGAAGGGTGCCGGGTCAGGAAGGACGCAGCCCCTGATGGGCGATCTCCAGGGTTTCCACCGCGGCCTCCGAACGGGCGGGATCGAAGGACGGCCCCTGCCAGCGGACCGGGACGATCCCGAACACCTGCCAGCTGATGATCCTGGTCAGGTCCGGTTTCAGCGCCACGATCTCGCCGTCCTTGGGCTCCACCCGCCGCAGCGTCTCGTCGAGCCAGCGGCCGATCTTCGCCGTGTCGGCGGTGACCGGCCTGGTGAGCGTGATGTTCGACCAGGTCACGCGTCCGGGCAGTTGCCAGGTGAAGCCGTTGTTGCCGCCTTCGGCATAGCTCTCCATCTCCACCTCGGCGCCCATGCCGGAGCAGGTGTGAAAGGCCCCGAGGTCGTTCCCGGCGATAGCGAGCCGGAAGAACACGCTGGTCGCGAAGATGCTGTCTGTCATTGCTCCGTCATCCGTTCGGTGCTCTCGGGTCTCAGCGGCGTCCGTCGTAGGGACGGCCCGTACGGTCCCGGCCACGCCGCAGTTCGGTGCGCAGCAGCCGGGCCAGGGGGTCGAGCAGGCGGCGCGCCAGCTCGTCCAGTTCGGCACCGGAGCCCTGCGGTAGCCCGGCCGCGTCCCTGCCGGCGGCGGACGATGCCTTACCCGGCCGCTCCGGCTCCGGCCCGGCCGGTGTGCCGTTGGATACGGAGCTGCTGGGTACGGGGCTGCTGGATGCCGGGCTGTGGGATACGGGGCCGTTGGGCGGGGGGCCGTCGCCCGTCCCGGCGACGTCGCGCTGGACCTGGGGCCCGGCCCGGCCGGACCCGCCCGTCGCAGGCCTCGGGCTCGTCGGCGTGCCGGCCCGGGGCCGGACCACGGGGACGGTGCCCGAGGGTGCCCGCGCCGGTGCCGGTGTGACCGGGGGGCGGCCGGCGAGCGCCTGCGCCTGGGGTGCGGTCACCGGCAGGGGGCGTACGGGTACGGGCCCTGCCGGCGCGGCACTTGCCGAAGCCGGGCCTGCCGGTGCTCCTCCCCCGGCCGGGCCCCGGAGGGACGACGCGGGCCGGACGACCGGGACGCGCCGGGCGGACTCCGGAGCGCCGTTGCTCCGTACGCCGCGCCCCGCTTCCGCCGGCCGGGCACCGGAGCGTCCGGTGGCCGCCCGCTGGATCTGCGGCGTGGCCCGGGGCGTCCCGGACGGACCCGGCGACGGCTGTGCCGGGCCGCTCCGGTGCGGAGCCGGTGCGCCGGGCCAGCGCGCCGCCACCACCGGAGGGCCACCGGCTCGGGGGGTGGCGGGGGCTGCCACGCCTTGTGGAGCCAGGGTGTTCAGGCTGAGGGGACGGGCGGCGAGCAGCGAGAGGGTGCGGGGCGCGGACGCCGGGGCGGCGTGTGCTCCGGTCCGGGTCACGGTGACGGGGCGCGGGCTGACCGTGCTCAGGGGCGAAGCAGCTGCGATGCCGGAGCTACTTGTGGGGCCATCGATACTTGTGGGGCTTGCGTTGCTTGTCACGCTCAGGCCTCCTGCCGCGAGGGCACGGGAGACCGCATTGCCGGGCCCGGAGGCGGAGCCAGGGACAGAGCTGGATCCAGAGGCAGAGCCGGGGCCAGAGGCAGAGCCGGGACAAGAACCGGAACCGCCCGAGGCCGATTCCCGGCGGCGCGTGTTCCCTGCGGATCCCGCCGCTCCCGCAACGCCGCCCTGTGCGCCTGCCCGTGCACCTTCCCCTGTACCAAGCAGCGGCGCTTCCGTGGCGCTTGAGCGGTTCCGATCCGTCGTGGGTGGCGCCGGAGCTGCCCCGGACGTCCGGTCCTGTCGGGCCGGAGCACGCTGAACGTCGGGACCGGGTGCCGTGCGGCGAGGGCGCGGACCGGACCCGGTGGCGCCCGGCAGGCCCGCGCTGGGGGGCAGCTCGGACAACGGCGCGCCCAGGCCGCCGCGCGCTCGTGCCCCGGGGCGGCGGATCGGAGTCCGAGCGGGGGTATCCGTCCTCTTCGCGGGGGCGGTCGGTGTGCCGGGGGCCGGGGCACCGGGGGCCGGGGCACCGGGGGCCGGGGTATGGGAGGTGGTCTCCAAGTGGTGCTGGACCACGGGAAGCGCCGGACCGGACGTGGGTGCGGGTGCGGTGGGAGTGGTGGGTCCGGTCGGGGGAACCGCCACGGCGTCCGGCGTCAACGGCTGCGATGTGGAGGGCAGTTCACTCATCGGTGCGCCGAGTGGCGCGCGAACGGCGGCTCGCTGTACGGGCTCCGCCGGGCGCGTCCCGGCCCCGGCGGACGGGCCTGCGGTGAAGTCGGGCCCAGGTGCGTCCGGGGCGGCCCGGTTCACGGGAGCCCGCACGGTGGCCGGTCGCAGGGCCGGGAGCCGGCGCGCGGGCCCGGCCGGACGCCGGGCGACGGTCGGCAGCGGCCCGACCGGACGGGGCCGTACAGCCTCGCGGGACACCTCGTTCCCCGGGGCGCGGGGCGGCTGCGGCTGTCCGGCTCGCCTCGTGGCCGGTGACTCGGGTGCCCCCTGCGCCGCGCGCTGGACGGCCGGTCCCGATGACGTACGGCTGCCGGAACCGGCGGCCGGCCGGGACGCTCGCTCCGGAGCCGGGCCGGACGCTCCCGGTGGTGTCCGCGAGGCGCGTGCGCCGGAAGTGGGCCGGGCCACGGCTGCGTCCGCGACCGCGCCCGGGACCACCGACACGCGTCGCACCAGCGGGATGCGGGGAGCGGCCTGGCTGGGGGTGGCGCCCGTGTCCGTGGGCGTCACGACCGGGCCGGCGGCCGGGTCCGCCGCCCTCCGGCCGACTGGATCCGGCGGAAGAGGTGTGGCGGGGGAATCCGTGGATGTGAGGCCGCGGGTCCGAGACGGATCAGCCGAACGGCGTTCCACCGAAGGGCTGTTGCCGTCGGGTCGGGCCGCCGCTGTGGGCGCCGGGCCGAGGCCGGGTCCCGTACCCGACGTCGCGGTTCCTGTCGCCTTCGCCGTTCTCGTCGCCGCCCCCGGACGGGTCCGGCGCGAGATCTGCGGTGTCCGGGCGGCCGGGGCCCGCGTACCGCCGGTCGCGCTCACCACGTCCGGGGCACCGAGTCCGGGTGAGCCGCCATCCGCCCCGTTCGGCTGCTCCGTGCGCAGGGCCCGGAGCAGCAGGGGGCCCCGGCCGGTGCGGGTGGGCTGCGGGGCGGCGGGGGGCGTGACGCCGCGCACCAGACCGGTCGGGGCGGTGGGCAGCACGGCATGGCCCAGGCCGGCGTCGAACGACGGGTTCTGCCAGCTCGCGAGGCCGTCGCGGAAGGAGAGCCCGTCGCTGACGCCGAGCGGGGCGCGGGCCACGGTCAGCTGTTGCGGCGGGGCGCCGCGCCAGCCGCCGTCCCAGTCGCCCGGCACGGAGGCAGCCGGATCGGCCGGTGCGCCCCGGTCCGGACCGTCGCCGAAGGGACCGGCCGCCGCGGCGCGCTCCGCGGACCGGGGGCGGTCCGCGGTGTCGGGACCGGCAGTCCGGCGGCGCAGCCTGTCCCGCCATGCCATGCGCTCAACCGCCTTCGTTCACACGGGTGTTGATTCGGGCTATCTCGGATACCCACTCCTGGCGCTCGCCGTGCGTCAGGTCGAGGATCTCCTCGCGTTGCCAGTGGAAGTGGTAGGCGATGTACGCGATCTCCTCCCGGAGCCGGGGAAGGGCGTACGTCACGATTCCCCCAGGCGCCCACCCGAGAGGTCGACCTCGAAGCCGCCCTCGCAGTGCGGGCAGGTCACCGCCGCCCGGGTGTGGCCCTCGCTGTTGACGCGGCGGTAGAAGTCCTGGAGGAACGCCACGTCGGTGGCGTACATCCGTTCCACCACCCCGGCGTGCACATCGGTGATCGCGCCGAGCCGGGTGATCACCTGGCTGAGCAGGACCACGCTCAGGTACGCCGGGTTCTCCTTGACCCGCAGGTCGATCTGGGGCCGCAGCTCGTCACGGGCGGTCGCCAGGCGCATCGATCCGTGCCGGTGCACCGTGCCCGCCTCGTCCACGTATCCGCGCGGGAGCTCGAACTCGAACTCGGTGCGCAGCCTGTGGTCCTCCCGGGGGGCCGGGGCGGCGGCGGGGGCGGCCGCCGCCTGCTCCGGCACCTGGGCGGGCTCCGTCGCCTGGAGGATCTCCTCCAGGTTGCCCGCGGACACCGTACGACGCCTCATTCGACGACGATCTCCTCGAAGACGATCGTGACGGACTCGGTGGCCGCGGCGGACTCGCCCGCCTTGAGCGACGGGCCCTCCCACTTCGAGGCCCAGCCCTGCATCAGCTGGATGCGCCGGACGGTGCTGCCCTCGGAGTCCTTGATCTCGATCGTGAGGTTCTGCCGCGCGGCGTCCACGGCGCCCTTGTTCAGGGTCTCCTTGATCCACGAGGTGAACTCGCTGCTCTGGTCGAGTCCGCGGGTGATCGTGACCTCACCGGCCTGCCGGGCGCCGGGCTGCTTGCGGATGATCTGCTTGCCCTCCGCGCTGACCTGACGGACCTCGACGACCTCCTCCTCGACGGTCAGCCCGCTGATCTCCTGAATCGACTCGACCAGGTAGCCGCCGAGCTGCACGCCGAAGACGTGGGTGGAAAGAGCATCGCCCTCTGCCATGGCTGTCTGTCACCTTTCTTTGCTGACCCGCGGGTCACTCGTCGATGAGGCTGGTGGTGTCGGAGAACTGAGCCAGCCGGAACACCACGAACTCCGCGGGCTTGACCGGCGAGACGCCGATCTCACAGATGACCCGGCCCTGGTCGATGGACTCCTGCGGGTTGTTGTCGCGGTCGCACCGCACGTAGAACGCCTCTTCGGCGGTGCGGCCGAACAGCGCGCCCCTGCGCCACTCCTCGGTGAGGAACGCGGTGACGTTGCGCCGGATGCTCGACCACAGGCGGTCGTCGTTCGGCTCGAAGACCACCCACTGGGTGCCCAGGAGGATCGACTCCTCCAGGTAGTTGAACAGCCGGCGCACGTTCAGGTAGCGCCATGCCGGGTCCGAGGAGAGGGTGCGGGCGCCCCACACCCGCACGCCCCGGCCGGAGAACGCGCGCACGCAGTTCACGCCGATCGGGTTCAGCAGGTCCTGCTCGCCCTTGCTGAGCCGGAGTTCCAGATCCACGGCGCCGCGGATCACCTCGTTGGCGGGCGCCTTGTGCACGCCGCGCTCGGCGTCGCTGCGCGCCCACACGCCCGCGATGTGACCGCTGGGCGGGACGGTGGTGTTGCGTCCGGCCGCCGGGTCGAAGACCCGCACCCACGGGTAGTAGAGGGTGGCGTAGCGGGAGTCGTAGCCTGCCTCGTCGTTGCGCCAGGTGCGCACCTGCTGGGCGGAGAGTCCGGGCGGGCTGTCCAGGATGGCCACCCGGTCGCCCATCTGCTCGCAGTGCGCGATCACGGCGAGCTGCACCGTTCGTACGCCCTCCGCGTCGATGTCACCGCGCTGGTGGGCGCTCATCAGGTCCGGCACCGAGACCATGGTGATCTCGTCGATGGCCTCCAGGCCGCCGAACCCCGTACGGGCTGCGGCGTCGCCGACGTACTCGGACGCGTCGAGGCGCGCGACCTCGCCGGAGCCGGACGCGGCGGGCGCGGCCGGGGCGTCGGGCACTGCCACGGTCTGGCCCGCGGGCCGGCTCTGGGTGGCGTTGCGCTGCTCGGTGACCGCGATCAGGCTGGAGGAACGTGCCTGGGTGACGAGGTATCCCTTGACGTTCTTGCGGGTCGAGGCCTCGTAGGTCTCCACGACCTTGTCGCCCTGGCGGACCAGGACCTTGAAGCGGTCCTCGGGCGGGTTCTCGCCGTCCGCGTCGGCGATCTCCACCGACACCCCGGTGATCCCCGGCCTGGCCGCGATCAGGAAGCCGCCGAGTTCGACCGGCTCCGCCGCCCTGGCCTGCGCCCCCTGGGCGCCGTCGGCCGGGGATGCGCCCTCGGCGGGTCCGCCGATCCGGACCACGTAGGCCGCGCCCCCGCCGTTGGCGAAGTATCCGTAGACCGCGTGGGGCAGGTAGGTGCCCTCCGCGAATCCGCCGAACAGCTGGGTGTACTGGTCCCAGGAGGTGACCAGTGTCGGTGCGTGGAACGGTCCGTTCCGGGCAAACCCCACGAACGCGGCGACGGCGGTGCCGACCCCTTCGATCGGTCGGGCACCGGACTGCACCTCCTCCACGTACACACCCGGGGTGAGGTACGTCGGCATACTCGCTCCTTCGCGTCCTTACGGGTCACCTGTGTCCAGGCCGAGTCTTCGCTGCCGGCCCGCCTCGGCGACAGGGACTCGCGGACCTGGCCGGGGGCAAGGCCGCTGCCTTTCCGGGACGCCCCGCGCTGACCGTCCGGGCCAGGCGGTACGCGCGCCTCAGGCGCCGGCGGCCTCGGTCATGTACGGGCCGAACTCGCCCTCCAGGACCAGCCGCCCGAGCTTGCGGTACTCCTGCACGACCGAGGTCACCACCTGGCGCATGGTGAGCGGCGTGCCGGACTCCGCCGCCAGGTACGCCGCGGTCACCGCGCAGGCCCGGATCGAGCCCCCGGCGAGTTCGAAGCGGTCCGCGCAGAAGACGAGGTCGAGGTCGTCGGCGCGGGGCAGCCGGTCGCCCAGACACCGGTCCCAGAGGGCGAGGCGCTGGCCCGGGTCGGGCACCGGGAAGTCCGCCACCACGTCCAGGCGGCGGGTGAAGGCCTCGTCCAGGTTGGCCCGCAGGTTGGTGGTCAGCACGGCGATCCCGTCGAACGACTCCATGCGCTGGAGCAGGTACGCCGACTCGATGTTGGCGTGCCGGTCGTGCGCGTCCTTCACCTCCGAGCGCTTGCCGAAGATCGCGTCGGCCTCGTCGAAGAGCAGGACCGCGTTGACCGCGGACGCCTCGGTGAAGATCCGTTCCAGGTTCTTCTCGGTCTCCCCGACGTACTTGTCGACGACCGTGGACAGGTCCACCACGTACAGGTCCATGCCCAGGTCTGCGGCGACGACCTCGGCGGACATGGTCTTGCCGGTGCCCGACTCGCCCGCGAACAGGGCGATCACGCCACGTCCCCGGCCGCCGCCGGGCCGCATCCCCCACTGCCCCAGCACCTGCTCGCGGTGGCGGGCCCGCAGGGCGAGTTCGCGCAGCCGCCGGTGGGTGGTCGGCGGGAGCACCAGGTCGTCCCAGCCGACGCCCGGCTCCACCCGGCGGGCGAGCCGTTCGAGCCCGGCGCCGTTCTGGGCACGCACGGCGCTCTGCAGATCGTCGGGGCCGACCGGCCCGCCGGCCAGGGTGGCCGTGCGCACCGCGGCGTCGGCGGCGCGGCGCAACTGCCCGGAGTCCAGACGGTGCGCGGCGACGGCCCTGGCGAGCGCATCGGCGTCGCCGGTCATGGAGCCCTCACCGGCGGCCCGGTCGAGGGCGTGCCGCCAGCGCGCTGCCTGCCGCTCGGGAGACGGCGCCGCCACGGTCAGGACGACGGGGGCGTCGGCGGCCCACCCCGGGTCCCAGCCGGTGGTGCCGTGCGTGAGCAGCGGGATTCCCCGCAGCGCCGCGCACAACGCGCCCAGCGTCCGGGCCCGTTCGACGGGCTCGGCGGGCAGCGCCTCCACCGGGCCGAGTACGACCCCGGAGCCGGTCAGCCGGGCCTCGCGGGCTGCCACCCGGGCGAGTTCGGGCAGTTCGCCGGAGCGCCGGGCCAGCGCAACCGCGTCCAGAACGAGCGGCCGCAGCCCGGCCGCGCGCAGGGCTGCGGTGGCCAGGCCCTCGGCGTCGCCGCCCCGGCTGCGCAGGTGCACGAGGCCGGTGCCGGTGCGGGCGGCGGCCGAGGCCCGCCGGATCTCCGCCGCGTCGGCGGTCGGGTCCTCACCGCTCTCGCCGAGCACCCCGGCGAGCAGAACGTCGGGGTGCGCGTTGCCCAGGAGATGCCCGGACACCCGGTCGGGGACCGCCAGGACGCGGGAGAGCGGTGGCCGTTCCGGCTCGGTGACCCGCACCAGAGCGCCGTCGACGAGCGGTGCTCCGGGGGCGAGCCGGAAGCGGGCGGCGGCCGCGCCGGCCAGCCCGCACAGCTCCAGGGCGAGCCCGACCGTGGGACGACGGCGCGTCAGATCGTCGTTGAGGTAGCCGTAGAACCGCTCGAACCGCGCGTCCAGGTCGGGCGCCACCGCGATCAGAAGAAGGTCCAGGTCCAGCGGCGAGAGGCCGAACCGCACGGCGAGGCCTTCGAGGACGGAGCCGGGAGGCGGCTGCCAGGGCTCCTGCGCCGGTGCACCGAGGCCGCCCGGTTCGTCCAGGATGCGGGTGATCGCCTCGGGGGTGAAGTACTGGCCCCGGTAGGGGTCGTCGGGGTCGGGGTCGGCGGCCCGGCGGTCCTCCACCGCCTGCCGTACCCGCTGCTCGACCAGGCGGAGCCGGGCCCAGAGGTGGGCCTCTCCGGCGGGGACGGGGGGCTCGGTGCCGCACCTGCCCGAAGGCTCGGCGATGACTGCGGGTTCGACGGTACGGGTCACGGCTGGCGGTCTCCCCTGCGGCGGCGCGCGGGGGCGGGGCGGCGCTCGCGCGGTCCGGCGAAGCCGTCCGGGCCCGCCTCGCTCGTCCCCGTATAGCGCAGCCGCCGTCCCGGCACCGCCTCCCCCTCCTCGCTGCGGGCCGCGGAGCGCACGACGAGCCCTTCGGTGACCGGGGGTGCCAGGACGGTGCTCACTCCGGCCAGCGGTGCCCGCACCAGTACCCCCAGCGAGGCCTTCAGCTCTCCGCCGAGCGCCGACCACACGTCCGACGCGGACGGTGCGTCGAGCCTGCCCCCAGCGGTGTCCAGGCTGACGGTCAGGCCGAGTTCGGCGAGTGTGCCGGTGAGCAGCCGGGCCGGCAGCGTGTCGGTCGCCACCAGGCAGGCGAGCACCTGGGAGAGCAGCCGGTGCTCGTCCTGCGGGCGGCTCGCCCACGCCGTGACCAGGTAGGTCAGCTCGAACCAGCGCGGCGGGGTGCGGCGTGCGACCAGGTGTCCTTCCGCGTCGTACACCTCTCCCGCGCCGCTTCCGCGCCGGGTGGCGTCCTCCCGGATGTCGTACAGGAAGACGCAGACCGTGGGGGCGTTGCGGCGGGCCGCCCAGTCCTTGGTGGGGGCGTCGAAGACCACCTCGACGCCCGATGCCTCCAGGCCGGACTCACCGAGCAGCCGGCGCACTGCCTCGTCGACTTCGTGGATCACCGGCGGGTCATCTCGCCGGGCGGCTGCCAGTTGCCGATGACCACCAGGAAGTCGGTCTTCACCGCCGAGAAGCCGGGGCCCCTGGCCGTGATGACGCGCGGTCCCGTCTCGTCCTTGGCGAGGATGAGCAGCTGGCCGATGAAGGTGCCGTCGGGTTTCGGGACGGTCGGCGCGGCCGCCGCTGTGATGCCGGGCTTCCAGGTGAACCGCACCGGCGCTCCCGGCGGGAAGTCCTTGCCGCGCACCGAGGTGACGAAGCCGGGCTTGCCGATCGGCGGGACCGCGACGATGCGCGGCTGGAGGATGCGCAGTGGCTGCCGGGCGGTGTTGTCGCTCTTGTCCGCGTCGGTGCCGGTGGTGGTGAGCAGGCCGGTGGCGCTGCCGGTCAGCGCCTTGTCGGGGCTCAGGACGACGCGGACGACGGTACTCGCGCCCGGCGCCAGGTCGGGCAGCGCGCACACCCAGGAGCTGTCGCAGCCCGCCGGGGGCCCGCTGTTCGGGATCGTCCGGGGCAGGCCGACCCTGAGCCGCAGCCCGGTCGCCAGTGCCTCGCGGCCGTTGCGCACGGTGTACGTCACCACGACCCGTCCGCCGACGTAACCGGGGTTGGGCTGCGCCGTGACGCGTACCCCGGGACCGGCCGCCGGCTCGGGCGGGGCCGGGGGCACGGTGGGCGGCGCTGTGGGCGGTGCGGTGGTGGGGGGCGGCTCGGTGGTGGGGGGCGCCCGGGTGGGTGTCGGCGGTTGCGGTGGCGTCGTCGGGGGCGGGGTGTCCTCGCGTACCGGGACCACGGTGCGGCCGGTGTTGTCGGTGGGCTGCGGATCGATTACGGAGCCGGTGACCGACCAGTCGAACGGTGCGTCGCCGGGGGTGACCCCGACGAGGGTGACGCGCACCGGGACCGTTTCGCCGGGGCGCACCACTCCGACGTCGCACTGGAGGGAGGCGGCGTCGCAGGTGCCCCCGGGCCAGGTCAGCCCGCTGATCCGGGCGCCGGGCGGCGGGGCGATGGTCAGCCGGGTGCCGGGGGACGCGGCGGGGCCGTTGTTCACCACGTCGACGGTGATCGTCCTGGAGCGGCCGACGGCCACCGCCGGGACGTTGCCGGGCGCGTGGACCGCGAGGTCCACGGACTGCTGCACGCTGGGTTCCTTCTGCCGTCCGGGCAGGCCGGTGGTCAGCGGGCTGAGGGCGCAGGTCGCGATGTCCAGGAGGTAGAGCTTCTCGGGGCTGTTGGCCGGGAGCGCCTCGCGGGAGCTGATGACCAGGCCCGTGCCGTCGGCCGTCCAGGCGGCGTCGCGCGGCTGGAAGGGGCCGGTGAGCGAGGTGTCGGGCAGCTCCTGGCGGCAGCCGTCGGGGAGGTTGTGGGCGGCCTCGGGCAGCAGCACCTGGCAGCCGCCGTCCGCCAGCGACGTCAGCAGGATGCCGTTGTGCTCGTCGGTCCGGCCGCCGCCGTTCTTGCGGTTGAAGGCGATGCTGAGTCCGTCCGGCGAGAACGCCGGGCTGTCGTCGATGACTTCGCAGTCCCCCGGACACGCCGTGGCGCTCAGGTCCCGCTGCGCGTTCAGGTCGTTGACCGGCACGGTCCAGATGTGCTTGTTGCCGCCGCCCCCGCCGATCACCTGGTTACGGGTGAAGGCCAGGGTGGTGCCGTCGGAGGACCAGGTGGGCTGGGCGTCACCGCCCTGCGGCTGCCCGGCCGGCGCGGTGATCCGGTCGCGGATCTCGCCGGTCGCGACGTCCGCGATCAGGATGCTGCTGGGCCCCGCCGCGTCGCCGACGCCGCCGGGCGAAGTCCGGGTGAAGGCGAGGTACTTGCCGTCCGGGGAGAACGTCGGGTCGGTGTCCCAGTCGTTCGGTCCGCGCCCGTCGAGCTTCATGTACGCCTTGTTGGAGCCGTCGGCGTCCACCATCCAGATCCGCTCGACACGGTTGCCGGCGTCGCCCTCGAAGCGGGTCACCACGATCCTGCGGCCGTCGGGCGTGTAGTTCTGCCGCTCGGTCCACGGGTCCCCGGTGGTGGGCCGGAAGAGCGGGTCGTGCGTCGGATCGGTGTCGGTGTCGGCGGCCGGGTCCTCGTTGAGGATGGTCACCCCCAGGTCGCGGGGGTCGGATCCGTCCGAACGGGCGTCCTGGAGCGTCACCTCGTGCGGACCGGCGGCCGAGACGCGCTCGACCACCACACCGCCGTCGTCGACCGTGCCGGTCCAGGTGGGCGATTCGACCTCGCGGTCCTCGCTGAGCTTCAGTACCGGTGTGCCGGCGGAGTGCGTGGTCACGCGGAACACATGGTCCCAGTCGCCCTCGCAGTCGCAGGTGCGGTCGGGGCTCAGGAACAGCACGTCGTTCCCGTCGGGCAGCCACGCTGCCCCGTGGGTACGCCAGTCGGCCTGTACGCCACCCAGCAGCGGCCCGTCGGTGCGCCCGTCGGTCACCCGCAGCCGGGGTCCCGGCGGCCCGGCCGAGGTGTAGGCGATCAGGTCGCGGTGCGCGGGGTCGTCGACCGGGTTCCAGGCCGGCTCGGTGGCCGCGCCGTTGACGGGGTCGGTGACCCGGGTCGCGGCGCCGCCCGTCAGGGGCCGCACGTAGATCTGCATGCCGGCCGCCGCGTCGTCGCCGCCGGAGTACGCCAGGCGCTGCCCGTTGGGGGAGACGGTCGGGCACTCCTCGTCCCAGGGTGTGTCGGTGAGCCGGGTGAGGCCGGTGCCGTCGGTGCGCACGATCCACAGATCGCGCTGCTTGCGGCCGTCCGGGCCACCGGGTTCGGCCGAGTCGAACACGACGGACCGGCCGTCGGGCGTCAGCTGGGGGTGCCCGGCGTACCGGCCGCTGGTCAGCTTGCGCACCGAACCGTCGGCGGTCCGCAGGTAGACCTGCGGCGCCTTCTCGTCGCGGCGGCTCGCGAAGACCAGTTGGTCCCCGAGGGCGGACGGCTGGAGGTCGAAGTGGGCGGGGCCCTCGCCGAACAGCGGTGCGCTGTGGGTGTCGCTCTCCACCTGGCCGAGGCTGCGGTGGTGGGTGCCGGCGTAGGCGATCCGGGTGGCGGCGGCGTCGGCCGCCTGCGCCCGGGGCTCGGCGCTGCCCTCCCCCGAGGCCGTTGTCACCGCGAGCAGGGGGATCAGGAGCAGCAACGACGCCCCGAGTCTTCCCGGGCGGAACCGCCCACCGGGGCCGGCGGTGCGCATCACGGTCCACCTCGCTGTCTGGTGCGGTTTCGGGCTGTACCCCGCCACCCTGCCGGGTCCGCGTACGGTGCGGCAGGGCGGCGGAGACGTACCCGGGGGAAACGTTCGGTGCGCTTTCGGGCAGTGCCGGCGTACCCGGCCGCCGTCAGATCAGCCCGTTGCGCAGTGCGTAGCCGACCGCGTGGGCGCGGTTGCGCAGTTGCAGCCGGGTGATGATCTCGTGCAGGACGTTCTTCACGGTCCGTTCGGAGTAGGCGGTCTTGCGGGCTATCTCCACGGTGTCCAGGCCTTCCGACACCAGGCGCAGCATGTCCGCCTCGCGCGTGGTCAGCGTGGAGAGCGACAGGCTCCGCGGGTCGAGCGCCGACCGCTGGAGGCTGCCCACGTGGGTGAGCAGCTTGCCGAGCAGGTCGCCGGGGAGCACGCCCTCGCCGTTGGCCATCGCCAGGACGAGGTGGAGCAGCTGGTCCTGGCCGGCGTCGGCACGCCGCAGCACCGCCGAGACGCCGCACTCTATGACGCGTTGCAGCGCGCCCGCGCCGAGGGTACCGACCACCAGGCCGGTGCGGGTGGCGGTGTTGTGCCGCAGCCGGTGCAACAGGGCCGCCACGTCGTCGTCGACGGTGTCGACGACGACCAGCGAGGCCTGGGCCTGCTCCGCATCGGCGTCGTCGAGCAGACTTATCTCGGGCCGCCGGCGTAACTGCTGGACGACACCGACGTGCAGGACCGGATCGGCGGCGTACACGGCGACGGTCACCTGGTCCGGGCGGTCGGTCTGGGAGGTCCGGTGCACGGCCGGTGCCTGGCTGGACAGACGGGGTGTGGTGACGGACACGGCCGGACGGTACTGCTCTGGGCAGGTCATGGGTGCAGTTCCTGTTTCATGAGTCCGTGGGCAGAGGGTTCGTGAGCAGAGGGTTCGTGAGGTGAGAGTTCGCGGACGGGGGGTTCGTGAACGGAGGGAGTGTGGAGGGTTCGTGAGCAGAGGGTCGTGGGCACGAGGACGTACGAGCGGGTGACCCGAGGGGCGGTCAACGGCCGTCGCGGGCGCGGGCGGCCGACGGCGGGACCGGACGGTCCGGTCAACAGCTCACCGAAATGGTGGAGTTGGTCTTGACTTCCCGGGCACCGCGACTGCCCGGGTCTTGCCCTTGCGCTCCTCGTGGCGGGCGCGGCGCGCTTCTACCGTGGCGGTGTGACGCCTTCCGCATCCCCCTCCGGCCCCAGCGCGCCCGGCCTCGACATCCCGGCGGTGACCGTTGCGCCGGGCAGCACCGCCACCACCAGCCTGACCGTCCACAACGACAGCGACATCGTCGAGGCGTACAGCCTGGAGGTCGTCGGGGACTGCGCTCCCTGGGCCACCGTGGAGCCCCCGCGGGTCTCCCTCTATCCCGGCACGTCCGAGACGGTGACGATCCGTCTGGACCCACCGCGTTCGCCGGACATCCGGCCCGGTGAGACACCGCTGGGCGTGCGCGTCCTGCCGGCCGAGCACCCGGAGTCGGTACGGGTGCCCGAAACCGTCGTGACCGTCGAGGAGTTCCACGAGCTGCACACCGAGCTGGCGCCGCGTCGCCGGCGCGGCTGGCTGCGCGGCCGCTACCGCCTCGCGGTGCGCAACCTCGGCAACACCCCGGCGCAGGTGGGCTTCGCCCCCGGTCAGGCGGGTGAGGAGCTGCGGTTCGCCTTCAGCCCGGCGAAGCCGAAGCTGGAGCCCGGCGAGTCGGCGGAGGTCCGGCTGCGGGTCCGCACCGGCAAGCCGGTGTGGTTCGGCTCCCCGGTGGTGTGGCCGTTCACCGTGGACGCCGCCGAGTCCGTAGAGCCCGCCGCCCAGGAGGAGGCACGGCGTGACGAGACCGTCGTCCGGCCGCCGCTGAACGCCGAGTTCGTCCAGATCCCGATCTTCCCGAAGTGGCTGCTCGCGGTGCTCGCCGCGCTGCTCGCGCTGCTCCTGGCCTGGTTCACGCTGGTGCGTCCCGCGGTGCGCAGCGCGGCGAAGGAGGCCGCCACGAAGGAGGTCCAGGCGCGCCCCAATCCGGGCGGGGCGCAGGACAGCCAGTCGCCGGGCACCGGTTCGGGCGGCGGCAAGGACGACCCGTCCGGCGGGGACAAGGGCGCGCAGCCCGGAGCGAGCCCCGGGACGACGCCGGGCACGGGCGGCGACGGCACCCCGGCGGGCGGCGGCCAGCAGAGTTCGGCCACCATCGACCTGAAGACGTCCGGCGGGAAGAGCGAGGCGGGTACGTACAAGGTGCCCGAGGACCACGTCTTCGGGATCACGGACATCGTCGTCGCCAACTTCCAGGGCGACGAAGGGGTGATCACGATCACGTTCGGCAAGCGGAAGATCACCACGATCGCGCTGGAGACCTTCCGCAACCAGGACTACCACTGGGTCACCCCTATCAAGATCACCGAGAACGAGACCGTGACCGTCAACGTGACCTGTGCGAAGCCGGGTACACCGGCCACCGGGCGTCGGGCGCAGGAGTGCCACGAAGTCCTGAACGTGAGTGGTGTGCTCAGCCCCGTCAAGCAATGAACCAGGCCTTCCGGGACAATATCGACCAGCGCGGGGCCGTCCGAAACGGGAGATTTATCGTTTCGTCTGAAAATCGACACCGCACTCGACCGAGGACCGCGGGCCGACGGAGAGGCAGGGGCGGGGCGGCGGGGCGGCGCATCCAGCGGTGATCCGCCACCGCTCCCCGCACCACGGCCGATGATCCGGCCCAGCCCGTCGATGGTGGCACCCACGTCTCCCGCAGCACGAACGACCTGCGCGGATCGCAAAGTGGCCGACTTTCGCCGTGACAGCGCGCGTGTCCCGGGCAGGAGTTCGGGCCCCCGGACGCAAGCGCTTCGACACGACACCCTTTCCGCCTCTGTCACTAAGTGACACACTGTCTCTCGAAGACAGCGCGAGAGTGCGACGCGGGAGGGTGATGCGGTGCCATGCCGACGAAGACGCGCGGCACGGGAGGGATGAGCGAGCGGCGTCGGCTGCGGCTGCGCCTGGAGATCTCACGGGAGGCGGCACGCCTGTTCTGGGAACAGGGAGTGGCCGCGACGAGCGGCGACCAGATCGCCCAGGCGGTCGGCCTCTCCACCCGCACCCTCTGGCGGCACTTCCGGAGCAAGGAGAGCTGCGCCGAGCCGATCGTCGCGCAGGGCGTCGTCACCCTGCTGAGCGTGCTGCGCGACTGGCCCCGGGAGAGATCACTCGAAGACCATCTGGCCGCGGAACTGACCCGGCTCCGTCACGGGACGCCGCCCGTCGACATCGCGGACGAGACGCTCGCGATGAAGATGATCCGGCTCGCCGACACCGAACCGGCGCTCCGCACCGCCTGGCTGATGGCCTGTGACCAGACGGAACGGGAGATGTGCGTGATCATCGGCGACCGCCTCGGGCGCCCCGCCGGTGATCCGGAGGTGCGGCTGTACGCCGCTTCGGCCGCCGCGGTCCTGCGGGTGCTGGACGAGGAGATCGGCGCCGCCGTCCTCGCCGGAGCCGGCCTCACCGAGTACGAGGACGTGACGGCCGTTTCGCTGCGCTACGCCCACGCGATCCGCACGGCCACCGGCGGAGCCGTCGGCGGCCCGGTCACCTGAGGGCGCGCGACCGGACACCCGGGCCGGCGGACGCCCCCGTCAACACGACGAACGACGAGGAAGGCAGAGGAAGAGAAATGGCCCAGTCACTGCCCCAGAACCTTTACCTGCTCTGCTACACCGTGGACGCCGAGAAGTTCGAGCTCACCAATCTCCAGGGGCGCGGCCAGCTGCTGCGCGCCGGAGCGCTGACCGGGCTGACCGTCGGCGGGCTGGTCCGCGCCGAGGGAGGCAAGGCCGTCCGGCGCGCCGCCAAGCCGCCGGGCGACCCCTTCCTCGCCGACGTCTGGCACGACCTGCCCACGGAGAAGCCCAAGCGCTGGCTCCAGTTCGTCCACAACAAGGCCCACACCGCCGAGAAGCCGGTCCGGGAGCAGCTCGCCGGGGCGGGCGCGATCACGGTCCACCGCGAGAAGCGGCTCGGCCTGGTCTCGGTCGACCGGGTCCAGGTAAACGACCCGCAACAGGTGCGCGCCCTGCAGGATCGGGTTCGCGACGCCGTACTCCTCGGCGATGATCCGGCGTCGGTCCCGGTGGACGAGCTGACCATGGCCGTGTTCGCGGCCGAGGCCGAGGTGTCCAGCGTGTTCACCGGCAAGGAGCGCCGCGAACACAAGGCGGCGCTGAAGAAGCTCGCCGCGCATTACGACGGGCTCGTTCCAGGGCTGCGCGCGGCGCTGCGCGACTCGTACCTGTCGAGCAGGGCGGTCGGCGGCGGCTGGGGAAGCTGAACACCGGGGCCGGACCGCGCCGAGCGGGGCGGGGACGGGCGGGTGCGGTCCGCCGGCTGCAGGCACCGGCGGACCGCCGGTCCCGCTCCGGCTCACGAGTGGAGGTTGTCGAGCCGGCACGGGACCTGCGCACCGGACCACGGGGCCACCGAAGGAGTTCCGGCTCCTCGGCCCGGGGTCCGGGTCCGACCTGGTCGGCTCCGGAACGCGGTCCTGTGCGGTGGCTTCGTCCCCGTTGACGGGTCCGGCGCACGTATGTGGGGCGATGCCCGCCCGGGGCCCTGCCGGGTGGTTTCCGGCCCGGCCCCGAGCGGCCGAGGCGGACCTCTCGCCGTGAGCCCCGCTCCGACAGTCATTCGGAGACGGGGCGCCTGCGGATTGGAGCCGGAGCGGATTCGGTACCGGTATCACCTGTCCGGGTGAAGCGCCGCCCGCGGCCGCCCGCGCCGGCACGGGCCCGGCTGCCCGCGCTCCCCGGCCCGTGCCGCCGTGCCCGCCTATGCGGGACCGTGGCTGCCGGTGAGGGTGGCGTACACGACGACGTTGTCGGCGTAGTGGCTGTCGTCCTTGGAGTAGTCGCCGCCACAGGTGATCAGGCGGAGCCCGGCGTGGTCGAGGTTGCGGTAGACCTCGACGGTGGGGAACCGGTCCTTGGGGTAGACGGCGGTCCGGTCGACGGTGAAGTCGGCGGTCCGCCCGTCCGCGCGCCGGACGCTGATCCGGTCACCGGGACGGAGCTTGCCGAGCCCGAAGAACACCCCGGGCGCGCCGTTCCAGGTGACATGACCCGCTATCACGGCGGGGCCCACGGCTCCGGGCGTGGCCCCGGGGCGGTACCAGCCCGCCTTGTCCGGGTCCCGCGGGGTCTCCATGGCGCGGTCCTTGCCGAGCCCGAGCTCCTCCAGGGTGGAGGTCACCTTGAGCGAGGGAATCGTGATGCCGACGGGCCGGGACGCGGGCAGCGCCGCGGTGTGCGGCTTCCCGGACGGTGCGGCGGTGTCCGGTTTCCCCGACGGCGTCGCGGGCTTCGCCCCCTGTCGCACCGGGGGCTGTCCGGTGGCGGCCGGACTCCCCCTGTCCGCGGCGGGGGGCGGAGCGGGCTGCTGCCGGCTCGTTCCCAGAGCCAGCAGCAGCCCACCGGTCAGGAGCAGGGCGGCGGTGAGGGCGATGAGCGTGACATTGCGCCGCCGGGCCCTCGTGCGGTGCGCGCCTTCGTCGGGTATCTCGTTCATCGCTTCACCTGTCCCTGCGTCCGGCTGTTACGGGCATCCGACGGCGCGTCCGTCGGTGTGGCGCGCCTCAGCCGTCGTGCCGGGCGTCCGCCGTGCGCGTCCGGCGCCGTACGACGAACAGCCCGCCCGCCGCGAGGAGCGCCGCGCCGCCCGCCGCGAACAGACCGGGCGACTCCACACCCGCGGTGCTCCCGCTGCCCGTCTCGACGCCGCCCACGGGCATGGAGCCGACCGCGGCACCCTTGACCATGCCGCAGCTCGCCGGAGCCGTGGCCTCCTGCGGCAGCTTCGGGTCGAGTTCGCTCTTGCCCTTGCCGAAGTCGTACTTGGCGTTGCCGTTCGGGTCGATGCCGTGCTGGACGACGTGGAGATCCTTGATGTGCTCGGCCACGGCGTGCGAGACGGGAATGGTCCGGGAGTAGCTCAGCTTCCCGTCCTTGTCCGCGACGGGCATCCGGTCGACGGCGAGGCCGCTGTTCTTGGACGTGTCGCCCTTGGTGGTCAAGGAGATGTTGATGTCCCCGTACACCGGCAGCCCCTCGGCCGTGCTGACGATGCCGTCACCGTCCTTGTCGGCGCTCATGTCCGGGCAGCGGAAGTCATGGCCGTCGGTCGAGCCGTGGATGTGCTGCGCGTGCGGCTGGCCGGGGACCAGGCCCTCGGCCTCGATCTTCACCGTGAGCTTGTCGCCCTCCACGCTCACCAGGGCCGTGCCACTGGCGCCGGAGCTGTTCAACTGGTTCAGGTCGATCTGGTACGTGTCGCCGTCGGCGGCTTTCGCCGCGCTGCCGGCGACATGGCCGTCGTGCGCCATGGCGGGCACGGCCGCGCAGAGCGTGAGCGCGGCGGGCACAGCCAGCAGAGCGGTGAGACGGGTTGAACGGCGGGCATTCACGAAGACGCATCCCCTTCCGGCGGTCCGGTCACAGAACCGGAACCGCGTTCGGTCGCTGATGTCGTCTATTCGGCGCCGTCGGCGCGATGGATTGGTCTGAGCACGACATCTCTCGTATGGGAGCCGCGAACGGGGGCACATGGGGTTCACCACTCGAGAACAGGAGTTCCACCGATGCTCGGAATAGTCGCAGCCGTCCTCTTCTTCATCGCCTTCCTGATCAATGCCGCTGACATCGCGACCAACGACGTCTTCTCGTCCGTGAACGTGATGCTGCTCGGCCTGACGGCCCTGGCGTTGCACGTGGGCGGGATCGGCACCGGATGGGGGGCCGGCAGGTCGCGCAGGCGCTGATCCGCGGCCCGTGGGCAGCACCACGCCCCACCGCCCGGCCTCCGTCCGCGTCAGAGCAGCGATACCCACCACCACAGGCCCGCCCCCGTCCGGAACGTCACCCGGGGGCGGGCTTCTGACGTGGGGTGGCGTAGACGACCACGTTCTCCCGGTACTCGCGCGCGCCCGGGTCCCAGCCGGTGCAGGTCAGCAGGCGCAGGCTCGGGCCGGGAGTGGGGCCGTAGACGGTGGAGTCGGGGAACTCGTCCTTGGGGTAGACGGCCACCGCGTCGATCGTGAAGTGCGCGGTGGTCCCGTCACGGCGTGCGACGGACACGGCCATACCGGGCTTGACGGCGCCCAGGCTGTAGAACGCCGCGGGGCCGGAGGTGGTGTCGACGTGTCCCGCGAGCACGGCGGTGCCGCGCTCGCCCGGCGTGGCGGAGGAACCGACCCAGCTCGCCCGGTCCCTGCCCCGGGGCAGCGGCAGTTGCCCGTCGCCGTCGAGTTCCTCCGGTACGAGGGTGGCGTTCAGCCCCACGGCGGGGATCCGGACCGCGGTCGGTACCGATCTGGGCATGCCGTCCTGTGGCGCCGTCGCACGGCCGGCCGGGGGCGGCGGCGACACACTCACCACGGTGCGCGGCCGGGGCGGTGGCCCGGCCTGCTGGTGGACGGCCACGCCCACGGCCAGCGCGCCGGCGAGTACGCACAGGGCGGCCGCAGCGGTCCAGATGCTGCGGCCGCCCGTCCCGGGGGCCGGGGTCTCTCGCATCACCGACGCCCCGGTGCCACGGTGCTCATGCCTGACCGCTGGCCTTGCGACGACGGATCACGAGGAAGCCGGCTCCGCCGACCGCGATGGCGGCCGCACCCGCCGACATCAGGCCGGTGTGCTGCAGACCCTGGGTGCTGCCCGCGCCGGCGGCGACGCCACCGGACATCTGAGCGCGCATCACACCGCACAGCGCGGGCGCGGTGGCGACCTGCGGGAGCTTGGGGTCGAGCTCACTGGCGCCGAGTACGTCTGTGAACTTGCCGCTGCCGTCGTAGTCGATGCCGTGGACGACGATGGCCGAGTTGTTCGCACGGATGCTCTTGACCACGTCGTCGGTGACCATCTGGGTGCGCTCGTAGTGGAACGAGGACCCCATCGGGAAGCGGTCGACGGCCAGCGCGCTGGCCGGTGTGTTGTCGCCGCTGGTGGTGAGGGACGTACCGATCATGCCGTACGCCTTCATGCCGTCCGACGTGCTCATCGACTTCTTGCCGTTGTGCACACCGGCGTCCGCCGCCGTGGGACAGCGGCCCTGCCCGTCGATGTGGATGTGCTGCGCGTGCGGAACGCCCGCGAGGAGCCCCTTGGCGTCGACCGTCACCGTGGCCTTGTTGCCTTCGAGGCGGATCCTGGCGGTGCCGGAGCCGGTGACGTTGTTCGTGGGCACCGGGTTCAACGTCGTCGTGAAGACGTCGCTTCCCGCGTGGCCGGACCCCGTGTCACCGGCCGAGGCCGGCGGGGCGATCGCCAGGGTGGAGCCGGCCATGGTCAGGGCGGCCAGCAGCGACGCGGCTATCTTCTTCAAGGTCTCTCCTTCGGTCCCGCCGGTACGGGATCCCGCACCGGCGGCAGCACCTTCAGCCGGCCAGCTGCACGGCAAAAATGCTCACGTAAAGTACACGAATATGCACCTGTCGTGACGTTAGAGCCGGTGAAGGTTCGCCGCGCGCCGGAGCGGGCATTCGAGCCGTTCCGGCAGGTCCGGAGAGTGACCGGCGGGCGTGCGACGGCAGTGGCGCGCCCGCCGAACGTGCTGTGCGGGCTCAGCGGCCGAGGCCGGCCCCGGGGCGCGACGGCTCCGTGCCCGACCGGGCGACGACGGAGGCCGCCACCCGCGACGCGAACGTCAGCATCTCGGCGGCCCTCTCGCGCGACAGCCGCACCGCGCCGCCGTCGCGGAACGCCCCGGCATCGCTCAGCCAGTTGAGCGTCCCGGCCATGAACGCGTCCCCGGCGCCTATCGTGTTGACCACCTCGACCGGCACCGCGGGCACCGACACCCGTCCGGACTCCCGGCCGAAGGCGGTACTGCCCGCCGGGCCCCGGGTGAGGACCACCAGCCGGTTCTCCGCGGCAAGCCGCTCACAGGTGTCCTCCGGGGACACCCCCGGCCAGAGCGCGGTCACGTCCTCGTCGCTGACCTTGAGGATCCCGGCCAGTGCGCACAGCTCCCGCAGCCGCCGTACGGCGGAGCCGCTGTCCAGGGTGCGGTCCCCGCGCACGTTCGGGTCGACCACCAGCACGCGGTGCCCGGCCGCGGCGCGCGCGGTCGCGGCCACGGCCTCGGCGGCGGGCGCGACGACCGCGGCGAGTCCGCCCGCGTACACGGCGCCGAAGCGGCCCACGTCGGCCGTGCGCTCCGGCAGCCGGAAGGTGGCGGTGTCCTGCAGGTGGAAGTGGTAGCCGGTGCCGTCGGGGCCCGGGTCGGCGACCGCGAGTGCGGTGGGCAGCTCCGAACGGGCGCACAGGTCCAGCCGCGTTCCTGCGGAGACCAGCCGCTCCTCGATCAGTCGGGCGAACCCGTCGCCGCCGAGCCCTCCCGCGAACCAGCTGGGCGTGCCCAGCCGGGCCAGCCCGGCGGCGACGTTGGCGGGTGCGCCGCCGGGCTGCGCCCGGTGGGTCCCCGGATCGTCCGGGGACGGCACCAGGTCGATGAGCGCCTCGCCCATCACCAGGACGGCATCGGGGCCACCGGTCACGGCTCGACCACGATCTTGCGGCCCTGGCCGGCCTTGAACCGCTCCAGGGCTGCCGGGTACTGCTCCAGCGGCAGCCGGTCGCTGATGAAGACCGCGGGGTCGATGACTCCCCCGGCGAACAGCGCGGCGGCCCGCTCGTAGCTGTGCAGCACGGCCATCGAGCCGGTGATCGTGATCTCCTGGTTGTAGATCCGGTAGGGCTCGATGACGGCGGTCGTCGCGTAGTCCGCGACGCCGAACTGCAGGAACGTGCCGCCCTTGGCGACCCGGCCGAGGCCGTCCTGGATGGCGCCCGCGTTACCGGTGGCATCGACGACGACGTCCCAGCCCCGTACCGTCTCCAGCTCGTCCGCCGAGGCGGCCGAGCGCGAGACACCGAGCTTGACGGCGGTGGTCAGCCGGTCCGGGTTGACGTCCAGGATGTCGACGGACGCGGCGCCGGTGCGCTTGGCCAGCTCCAGCATCATCAGCCCCATGGTGCCGGAACCGTAGATGAGCACCTTGGCGCCCAGCGTGGAGCTGAGCACGTCGTAGCCGCGCACGGCGCAGGAGAGCGGCTCGATCAGCGCCGCGGTGCGCACGTCGACGTGGTCGGGGAGCTTGACGCAGTTCGCCACCGGGGCGACGGCGAACTCGGCGGCCCCGCCGGGCTTGCTGACCCCGATCGCGTTCCAGTTGTCGCAGAGGTTCCCGCGTCCGCTGCGGCAGTAGTGGCACTCGTGGCAGTGCAACGACGGATCGACGGCGACCTTGTCCCCGATAACCAGCTCGGTCACCTCCGAGCCGGTCTCCACGATCTCACCGGCGAACTCGTGCCCCGGAATGATGGGCAGCGCGGGTGCGAACTCGCCCTGGAGGATGTGCAGATCGGTGCCGCAGAGTCCGCAGGCCTTGACCGCGACGACCACGTCCCGGGGGCCGGGGGTGGGGTCGGGGACGGTCTCGACCGACACCTTGCCGACGGATTCGATGATCGCAGCCCTCATTTGACAGCTCCAAGAGAAAGGCCCTGGACGAGTTTGTCCTGGGCGGCGAAGCCGGCGGCGAGCACCGGCAGGGACACGACGACGGACGCGGCGCACAGCTGGGCGAGGAAGAGCCCCTGGCTGGTGACGACGCTCGTCAGGAAGACGGGGGCGGTCTGGGCCGTCACCCCGGTGAGCACCCGGGCGAAGAGCAGCTCGTTCCAGCTGAAGATGAAGCAGATGAGCGAGGTGGCCGCGATCCCGGGTGCGGCGACCGGCGCCACCACCCTGGCCAGCACGGTGGGCAGCCGGGCCCCGTCGACCTGGGCGGCCTCGATGATGGACACCGGCACATCGGCCAGGAACGACTGCATCATCCAGACCGCGATCGGCAGGTTCATCGACGTGTAGAGGATGACGAGGAACCAGATGTTGTCCAGCATTCCGGTGTTCTTGGCGAACAGGTACACCGGCAGCAGCCCCGCCACGACCGGCAGCATCTTCGTGGACAGGAAGAAGAACATCACGTCCGTCCACTTCTCCACTCGCTTGATGGAGAGCGCGTACGCGGCGGGGAGCGCGAGTACGAGCACGAAGAGCGTGGAGAAGACCGACGCGGTCACGGAGTTGATCAGCGGCGGCCAGGGGCTCGCGCCTCCGCCGGCGCCGAAGAACACCCGGTAGCCGTCGAGGGTGAGGGGTGCGCCGAGCGACGGGGGGTTGGTCGCGGCGTCGGCCTCCGAGTGGAAGGAGGTGAGCAGCATCCAGAGTGCGGGGGCGCAGAAGGCGATGCCGACGATCCAGGCGACCAGCCCGAGGACGGTGGAGCGTCGCCTGCCCCTGCGCAGGGCCCGTGCGTGGTCGGCGCGGACGGTGGGGGCGGCTTGCGGAGCGGTCAGGGTACTCATGCGCGGTTCGCCTCCTCACTGAAGAGGGACGAGACCACGCGCAGGGCGAGGGTCGCGACGACGATGGTGCCGATCACCACGACCACGCCTGCGGCGGACGCCAGTCCGTATTCGTGAGCCTGGTAGAAGGTCTGGTAGATCGTGTACGGGAGGTTCGCGGTGCCGAGTCCGCCGGCGGTGATGGTGAACACGGCGTCGAAGTTCTGCACGATGTAGATGGAGCCGAGCAGTACGCCCAGTTCCAGGTACCGGCGCAGGTGCGGCAGTGTCAGGTAGCAGAACATCTGCCAGGCGTTCGCGCCGTCCAGCCGTGCGGCCTCCATCTGCTCGGCGGACCGGCTCTGCAGTCCGGCGAGCAGGATGAGCATCATGAACGGGGTCCACTGCCAGATGAGCGCGGTCGCGACCGCGGCCAGCGGCATGTCGGAGATCCAGTCGGGCTGAGCGGGGCTGTCGACGCCGAACAGTCCGGTGAACCAGGCCCAGCCCCCGTTCAGCAGGCCGTACTCGGGGTTGTACAGCAGGTGCTTCCACATCAGCGCCGCCGAGACGGGCACCAGGAGGAACGGGGTGATCAGCAGGGTTCGGACGAATCCCCGGCCGATGAACGCGCGGTCGAGCAGCAGGGCGAGGAGGAGCCCGAGCACGACGCTCACGATCACGACTCCCGCCGTGAGCCAGACCGTGGTGAACACCGAGTCGCGCAGGCTCGGATCGCTGAACACCTGGCCGTAGTTGGCGAACGCGTTGAAGCTGCGCGAGTCGGGCGAGAGCGAGTTCCAGTCGAAGAACGAGATCACGACCGTTGCAACGAAGGGCAGCTGGGTCACGGCGATCAGGAAGATCAGGGCGGGCAGCAGTGGGGCGCGGGTGGCCCAGACCCGGGCCCGGCCGGGGCCCTTTCCGGCCTTGCGGGGTGCGGTTGCGTCACCGGGTGCTCCGGCGGGCGAGACTTCCGGGGTGGATACGGAGGTACTCACTTCTGCTCCTTGCCGACCTTTTCGGCGAGTGCCTGCGAGGCCTTCAGGGCGTCGGACACCGACTGGCGGCCGGCGATCGCGGAGCTGATCTCCTGCGAGACCTTGGTGCCCAGGTCGGTGAACTCCGGGATGTCGACGAACTGGATACCCACGGTCGGCCGGGGCTGGGTTCCGGGGTCACGCGGGTTCGCGCCGGCGATGGCCTGCTGGGTGACGCTCGCGAACGCGGAGGCGTCCTTCAGGTAGTCCTTGTTGGAGTACGTCGAGGCGCGCTTGCCCGCGGGCACGTCGGGCCAGCCGACCTTCTCGCCGACGAGGTTCTCGTAGTCCTTGCCGGAGGCCCAGGAGATGAACTTCCAGGCACTGTCGGTCTTCTTGGAGGCCTTCTGCATGCCCCAGGCCCAGGTGTAGAGCCAGCCCGAGGTGTCGGTCTTCTCGACGGGCGCGGCGACGTATCCGACCTTGCCCTTGACCGGGGAGCCGGCGGCCTCCAGCGATCCGGCGCCTGCGGTGGCGTCGTACCACATGGCCGTCTTGCCCTGCGTCATGTTGTTGAGGCACTCGGCGTAGCCGGACTGGGGAGCGCCCGCTTCGCCGTGCTTCTTCACCAGGTCGACGTAGAACTGGACGGCCTTCTTGAACTCGGGAGAGTCGAGCCTGGCGTTCCAGTCCTTGTCGAACCAGGTGCCGCCCATGGTGTTGACGACGGTGGTCAGCGGTGCGATGACCTCGCCCCAGCCGGGCAGGCCGCGCAGGCAGATGCCCTTCATGCCGCTCCTGGCGCCGTCCGCCTTGGCCGCCAGGTCGGCGACCTGCTGCCAGGTGGGCTTGGCCGGCATCTTCAGGTTCTTCTCGGCGAAGACGTCCTTGCGGTACATGAGGAAGGAGGACTCGCCGTAGAACGGCTCGGCGTAGAGCTTGCCGTCCTGCGCGGTAAGGGATTCCTGGAGCGGCTTCAGGATGTCCTTCTGGTCGAAGGCCTTGTCCTTGGCCGTGTAGTCGTCGAGCGGGTGCAGCCAGCCGTTCTTCGCGTAGAACGGCACCTCGAAGTTGCTGATGGTGGCGACGTCGTACTGGCCCGCCTGGTTGGAGAAGTCCTGGGTGATCTTGTCGCGTACGTCGTTCTCCGGCAGCACCGTGAAGTGCACCTCGATGCCGGTCTCCTTGGTGAAGTTGGCCGCGGTGAGCTTCTGCAGCTGCACCATCTGAGGGTTGTTCACCATGAGTACGTTGATCGAGTCGTTGTCGCCGGACGAGCTGCCGCCGCCCGCGCCGCTGCACCCGGCGAGCAGGGCCGTGAGGGCGGCGCCGGTGCCCAGTCGCACACTCAGCCTGCTTCGGCGTTGCTGAAGGTGGAGCATGTGGTTCTCCTGATCACTCGTCATCGAGGGACTGCTTGCGTTTTGTACTGGCCATGTCAGGCCGCCCGGCCGGCGGAGGCGGTGCGCGACCGTGCGGGGGTGCGTCAGGCGCGGATGACCTGTGGGCCGAGACGTGAGTAGCGCTGGGCCTCGGCGGAGGCCAGACCCGTGTCGGTGACGATCGACTCGAAGTCACCGACCTCGGCGAAGCGGCAGAAGCTCACGGCGCCGAACTTGGTGTGGATGCCGGCGAAGACCCTGCGACGGCTGCTGCGCATGGCCTGGGCCTTCACTTCGCTCACGGCCGGGTCGGGCGTGGTCAGCCCGTACTCGCGGGAGATGCCGTTCGCCCCGACGTACGCCAGGTCGATGACGAATCCGGCGAGCATCCGGGTCGTCCAGTGATCGACGGTGGCCATCGTGGAACCGCGCAGCCTGCCGCCGAGGAGCAGCACGGTGGCCTTCTCCGCGTCGGCGAGAGCGGTCGCCACGGCGAGGGAGGCGGTGACCACGGTCAGGGGCCGGTCCCGGGGCAGTGCCTCCGCGACGAGCATGGGCGTGTAGCCCTCATCGACGAAGACCGTCTCCGCGTCGCCGAGCAGGTCGGCCGCGGCCGCCGCGATCCTGGACTTCTGGGGGACGAGACGGCTGGTGCGGGCGGCCAGCGTCGTCTCGAAGCCCGCGCTCTCCACGGGATAGGCGCCGCCGTGGGTGCGGCGCACCAGACCGTGCTCCTCCAGGATGTGCAGATCACGCCGGACGGTTTCCTTGGCCACCTGGAGCGCCCCGGCCAGTGCGGTTACGTCCACCGATCCTTCGCGTCGGGCAATCTTGAGGATCTCTCGTCGGCGCTCGTCGGTGTCCACGACATACTTCCCTGCGTTCGCTGCGACTCAGGCCCCGTTCGGGCTCATGGGTCGTTTGTACAAGCAAGGGACCCGCTGCGACCAGGCTCTTCACAACGTCACCTGTGCCCGTTCGTGCCCGTTTCGCCGAGGCCGTATCGGCTGGTCAAGCCGCACGGACGGGTCGCGTCCGCCCGGACTCCTGCCCGATCAAGGCCGAGGGAGTGCCCGAACGGCGCCCGCGGCGGTCGGCACTCCCCCGCCGGAACCCGGTGACACTGCCCGTTCAGAGGACCGGTGGCCGGCCCAGCCGGGTCATGCGCCACACGGTGCGCCACTTCATCGGCTCGCGCGGTCCGCACGGCGTCCGCAGTCCCTCGGCGAACCCGCCCCACCAGGCCCGCAGACCGGCGGCCGAGCGCATCCGTGCCATGGTCAGGGAGATCCAGACCCCGAGGTAGACCGGGATCAGCGCGGCCGGGAGGCGTCGGCGGGCCAGCCACACCCGGTTGCGGGCGGTGAAGCGGTAGTGGGTCGCGTGCCGGGCCGGGGACGTCCTCGGGTGCTGGAGCACGAGTTCGGGTTCGTAGCGGATCGTCCAGCCCGCGTCGAGCGCACGCCAGGCCAGGTCGGACTCCTCGTGCCCGAAGAAGAACTCCGCCGGCCACCGGCCGATCCCGCCGAGCATCGGCATCGAGAAGGCGTGTCCGCCGCCGAGGAAGGCGGTCACCGCACCACCCCGCATCGGGTCGCCGGCGCGCAGCCGGGGCACCCAGCGCCGCTCCGTCACCCCGTGCTCGTCAGCGACCCGGAACCCGACGATGCCGAGCCCGGGGTCGTCGGCGAACAGCCGCTGAACCCGGCGGAACACGTCTTCGGCGATGAGCAGGCCGTCGTCGTCCAGTTCGACGACGACATCCACCTCCCCCGACTCACTCAGCGCCCTGAGCCCGACGTTGCGGCCGCCGGGGCAGCCCAGGTTCTCCTCGAGCGGGATCCTGGTCACGTCGGCCGTGATGTCGGTGAGGGGCGTCGCATTGCCGACCAGGACCACCCTCGCCGCCGGCACGTCCTGCTTCTCCACCGAGGCGAGCAGGGCGGCCAGTTCGATGGGGCGGGTGCCCATCGTGACGATGACGACTCCAAGGCGTGGCAATGGCATGGGGCTCGCTCCAGCGGTCGGTGAAGATGCCAATGCTAGGGCCTGCCATCAAGCCGCCGTCTGCCGCGCGGCGCCATGCCGAGCAGGCCGGGCCACGCGATTTACGGGCGGCTACCCGAGCGCCCCGATCGCCCCGATGGCGACCTTCGCGGCTCCGGCGATGAGGGCGTCGTCCCGTTCGGCGTCCTTGGTGGAGCGTCGCGAGAGGACGGCCAGGGTGATCGGGGCGGCGCCGGGAGGCCAGATGACGGCGATGTCGTTCCGGGTGCCGTAGCCGCCCGTGCCCGTCTTGTCGCCCACCTGCCAGTGGTCGGGAACGCCCGCGCGGATGGTGTGGTCGCCGGTGGTGTTGCGCCTGAGCAGGTCGGTCAGCACGGCCCGTTTGTCCGCGGGGAGCGTGCTGCCGAGGACGTACGCGCGCAGGTCGGTGGCCAGGGCGCGGGGGGTGCTGGTGTCGCGGGGGTCGCCGGGGGTGGCATCGCTGAGCGCGGTCTCGTAGCGGTCGCAGCGGGTGACTTCGTCACCGAGTGAGCGCAGGGCCTTCTGCAGGGCGTGGGGGGAGCCGAGTTCGTGGAAGAGGAGGTTGGCCGCGGTGTTGTCGCTGTACCGGATCGCGGCGTCGGACAGCTCGCGCAGGGTCATCCCGGTGTCGACGTGCTTCTCCGTGATCGGTGAGGCGCTCACGAGGTCGCCTCGGCCGTAGCGTACGAGCCGGTCCATCTGCCGCAGTGAGTTCTTGTCCAGTACGGCGCCGACGAGCAGCGCCTTGCAGGTGGAGGCGTAGGCGAATCGCTCGTCCGGCCGGTGGGTGACGGTCCGGCCGCTGCCGGTGTCGAGCGCGTGGACCCCGAGCCGGGCGTCGAACTTCCGCTCCAGTTCACGGAAGGCCCGTTCGGTACGGGGGTCGGCGGGGGCCGGGCCCGAAGCGGCCGGCGAGCTGAAGGAGGCGGGCGAGGCGTCGTCCGAGCCGCCCGCGCATCCGGCGAGGGGCAGGGCGGCGAGTCCGGCCAGTACGGCACGACGGGACAGCGAAGTTCGAGTCTGCATGGCATACGGGCTTTCTGTTCCGGGGACGTGGGCTGTCCGAAGTCAAGTCCGACGCCGGGCCGCATGTCGAATACCATCTCGGCATCTTCCTCATTCACAAGCCATATCACCGCATGCCAGGAGGTACGGATTGCTCACCGAACGACATCTGGAAATCTTTGTCGCCCTGGCGGACGAGGAGCACTTTGGTGCGGCCGCCCAGCGGGTGGGCATGACCCAGCCACCGTTGTCGCAGGGCCTGCGGAGACTGGAGTCGCTGCTCGGGGTCCGTCTGTTCGACCGTGAGCGGGGGGTGTTCCTCACCGAGGAGGGGGCACTGCTGCTTCCGCACGCCCGCCGCGCCCTGGCCGCCCTCGCGGAGCTCCGCGAGACCGGTGCCCGTGAGCAGGCCGACGGCCGGCGGCTGCGGATCGGGCTTGCCCCGGAGGTGCCGGCGCCGCTGGCCGCCGAGGCGGCGGCGGCCCCGGTCCGGGCGGGTGAGCGCGCCAGGATCGGCATGGTGACGGCGTCGACTGCCACACTCCTCGCCGACGTCGCGGCCGGACGGGTCGACATCGCCGTGATCCGGCACCCGTCCGTGCTGCACGGTCTCGCCGCGGGCCGGGTGATCCTGCTGCCGACCTGGGTGCTGTCCCCCGCCGGGGTCGACGCGAGCGGTGGGACGGCCGCGTCACGCCTGCCCGTCGCGGTGCGCCCGCGTGCCGAGGCACCCGCCGCGCATGACCTATTCGTCGACACCCTGGCCAGCCGGGGCCGCCGCGTGGAGACCGTGGTGGTCTCCGACGAGCGCGCCGCCCTCGCCCTCGTGGCGGCGGGCCAGGCGGTGCTCGTCACGGCGGACGAGGCGCTGACGGCGTCCGGCGTGGAGCGCCGGACGGCGACGGACCCGCCGCTGCCCCTGCGCTTGCGGGTCGCCTGGGACCCCCGCCGTCCGGGTGCGCTGGAGACCGCCGGGACGGCGCAGCTGCTGGAGGACGCCCTGGCCCGGAAGGTGGCACCGTGAGCCGGTCGCGCCGGGGCGGCGGTGTGGAGCGCGCCATTCGCGGCATGTTCGACGACGCGGGCGTCCGGGGCTGGCTGCACGTGGCGGAGCTGCGGCGCCCGGCCGCCCGCGTGGTCATCGATCCCGGCGAACAGCTGCCCCTGGGGTCGGTCTACAAGCTGCCGCTCATGGCCGCCTTCTGCCGCCTCGCGGACGCGGGACGGCTGGACCCGTGCCACCGGGTGACCCTGGATGCCGCCGACCGGGTCCCCGGCCCGACGGGCGTCTCCATCCTCCAGGACCCCGTCACCATGTCCCTGCGTGATCTGGTGGCGCTGATGATGACCGTCTCCGACAACACCGCGGCCGCCGCCGTCCTGCGGGCCGTCGGCGCCGATGCGGTGGATGCCGTCTGCCGCCTGCTGGGCATGCCCGACACCCATGTCCGCGGCGGTGTCGTCAGCACGTTCAGCCGGCTGGTCGCGGAGACGGGAGCGCCGTCGCTGGACGCGGCCCTGGCCCATGTAGCCGACAACGACACCGTCGTACCGGCGGGCGTGTACGACCCGGCCTTCAAGGCATCCGGCACCCCGGCGGACCTGGCACGGCTGCTGCGGGCCGTCTGGACGGATGAGGCCGCCTCGGCGGAGGGCTGCGCGTTCATGCGGGAGGTGATGCGCAGGCAGCCGTGGACGCACCGGCTCGCCTCGGGGTTTCCCTACGACGACGTCACCGTCTACGGGAAGACCGGCACCTTCGGTTCGCTCCGGCACGAGGCCGGGGTCGTCGAACTCGCGGACGGCAGCACCTACACCGCGGTGGTGTTCACCCAGGCGGCCAGGGCCGACAGCAGGCTGCCGCGCGCCGACGCCGTGATCGGGGCCGCGGCGCGGGCCGCCGTGGAGGAGCTGCGGGGGAACCAGGGCACCTGACCTGGGCCGGTTCCCCCTCACCGCCAAGGACGCCGGCACCCGCCCGGCGCCGCCGCCGTGGTCAGAGTGTCTCCAGAGGGTTCGGAGCGTTCACCGGGATCTGCTCGACGACCTCCCAGCGCTCCGCGATCAGGCCGTCCTGGATGCGGAAGATGTCGGCCACCGCGATGTCGAGCGCGCCTCCGGGCAGCCACCGGTGGGAGAACAGCGTCACGAAGCCGCCCTGCGCCACCACGCTCCGGATGTCGATGCGCAGCTCCGCGTGGGGCAGCTTCCCCGCCGCCTCGATCCATTCGGCTTTCGTGGAGGTCCGGAACGGCAGCCCGTGATCGGCGTAGTCGTCGCACAGCAGCGGCGATACGGCATCGAGGTCGCCCCTTCCGTAGAACTCCAGGCATTTCAGGACCAGTTCCCTGTTGTCAGTGCTCATGCCGCCAAGTTTCGCGACGCGTTCGGGCGGTGTCGATGAACTCCCAGTTCATGGAACGTCTCCGGGACAGCCCTTAGGGTCGGCGTTGTGGAAACGGTAGGCACCCTGTTGCGCGAGTGGCGTCACAGCCGACGGCTGAGCCAGCTCGATCTCGCGCTTGCCGCCGACGTATCACCCCGCTACGTCAGCCTCGTGGAGACCGGCAGGTCCCGGCCGAGCGCCGGGATGGTGCTTCGCCTCGCGGCACAGCTGGACGTTCCGCTGCGGCACCGCAACCGTCTGCTGGTGGCAGCCGGTTTCGCGCCCCGGTACGGCGAGCGGCCGCTCGACGAGCCGGACATGTCAGCCGTCCGGGACGCCCTGATCCAGGTACTGCACGCGCACGAACCGTACCCGGCGCTGGTCGTGGACCGGCATTGGAACATCGTGCTGTCCAACGCACCGGTCGGGCTGTTCCTCGAAGGCGTCGATCCCGCGCTGCTCGCCGCTCCGGTCAACATGGTGCGGCTCGGGCTCGATCCGCGAGGGCTCGCCTCCCGGATCGTCAACCTCACCGAAGTCGGCTCGTTCTTCCGCGCGCGGTTGTCGCGTCAGCTCGCCCGCACCGGTGATCCGGTGGTCGGCGCACTGTACGACGAGTTCTTCGCGGAGCGTGAGCCGGACGAGCCGGCCCCCACGGCGGCCTCGGAGGTGGCGATTGCGATGATCTTCCGGTTCCGGGGACGTGAGCTGAGGCTGTTCTCGACGATCACCACGTTCGGCACCCCGCACGACATCACGCTCGACGAGCTCTCGATCGAGTCGTACTACCCGGCGGACGCCGACAGCGCCGCCTTCCTGCGGAGCATGGCCGACGTGCGCGGCGGCCCGCCGCTGCTTCACGGTCACGACGGAGGGCGGGACACCTGACGGGCCGCGAGAGCGGACCGGGGAACGGATGCGGCTGAGGGTGCGGCTGTGGGTGCGGCTGTGGGTGGCGCCCCGGCCAGGACCGGGCTCCGGTCGATGCGTATCTCGATCACTCTAGCCCTGCTCGGTCTCGAGGACTCGGTCGCCACCACGTTCCTGGGGCACCCCGCCGGGGCACCCGAGGCGCTCGCCTCGCTGCGCAGCGCGTACGAGGCCACGTTGCACCACTACGACGGTCCGCTGACGGCGCCCGCGCTGTGCGACCGGTGGAGCGGACGCGTCGTCAGCAACCACACGCCCGACATCCTCCGCGATCTCGCGGGCCTGCTCTCGGGCCATGACGAGGCCCGCCCGTCGGCGCTGCGGCCGCCGGAGCTCGCGGCGGACATCGAGGCCCTCCGCGAGATGCTGGACCGGGATGTCACGCCCCGGGCGAGTCATACGCAGCGGTCGGTGGCCCTGGACCTGCTGGATCGGTCGCTCGCCCCCCGGCCCTACGCGCTGGGCGAGGAATTGACCGCTGCCGATGTGGACCTGTGGGTGGCGCTCGTCCATCTCGGCCCGGCCGGCACCCTTGGCGGCCGTCCCCGGCTCCGGGAGTACGTGGAGCGCCTCGGCGGCCACCCCGCCTTCCCGAAGCCACCGAAGCCACCGAAGCGCTGAACGCAGCGGCGACGTCGATCGGGGCGGCCGCCCTTCGGCGCTCCCCCTCAGGATCCGACGTAGGCGGCGAGGTGCTCGCCGGTGAGCGTGGAGCGGTCGTCGACCAGATCGGCGGGGGTGCCCTCGAAGACGAGCGAACCGCCGTCGTGACCGGCGCCGGGACCGAGGTCGATGATCCAGTCGGCGTGTGCCATGACCGCTTGGTGGTGCTCGATCACGATGACGGACTTCCCGGAGTCCACGAGCCGGTCGAGCAGGCCGAGCAGCTGCTCGACGTCTGCGAGGTGAAGGCCGGTGGTGGGCTCGTCGAGGACGTAGACGCCGCCCTTCTCGCCCATGTGCGTGGCCAGCTTGAGCCGTTGCCGCTCACCGCCGGACAGGGTGGTGAGCGGCTGGCCCAGGCTGAGGTAGCCGAGCCCGACGTCCGCGAGCCTGCCGAGGACGCGGTGGGCGGCGGGCGTGTGCGCCTCTCCGGCGCCGAAGAACTCCTCGGCCTCGGCCACCGGCATCGCGAGCACCTCGCTGATGTCGCGGCCGCCGAGGCGGTATTCGAGCACCGAGGCCAGGAACCGCTTCCCCTCGCACTCCTCGCAGACGGTGGCGACGCCCGCCATCATCGCCAGGTCGGTGTAGACGACCCCGACGCCGTTGCAACCGGGGCAGGCGCCTTCGGAGTTGGCGCTGAACAGGGCCGGCTTCACGTCGTTGGCCTTGGCGAACGCCTTGCGGATCGGGTCGAGCAGCCCGGTGTACGTGGCCGGGTTGCTCCGTCGCGAGCCCCGGATCGCGCCCTGGTCGATCGACACCACCCCGTCCAGTCGGGAGACCGAGCCGTGGATCAGTGAGCTCTTGCCGGAACCGGCGACGCCGGTGACCACGGCGAGGACCCCGAGCGGGATGTCGACGTCGACGCCGCGCAGGTTGTTCGCGTCCGCTCCCCGGACCTCCAGCGCGCCGGTGGGCTTGCGCGGCGCTTCCTTGAGGGTGGCCCGGTCGTCGAAGTGGCGCCCCGTGACGGTGTCCCCGGCCCGCAGGCCCTCGACGGAGCCCTCGAAGCAGACGGTGCCGCCCGCCGTACCGGCGCCGGGGCCGAGGTCGACGACATGGTCAGCGATCGCGATCGTCTCCGGCTTGTGCTCCACGACGAGCACCGTGTTGCCCTTGTCGCGCAGGCGCAGCAGCAGCCGGTTCATCCGCTGGATGTCGTGGGGGTGCAGCCCGGCGGTCGGCTCGTCGAAGACATAGGTGACGTCGGTGAGCGAGGAGCCCAGGTGGCGGATCATCTTGACGCGCTGGGCCTCGCCGCCCGACAGCGTGCCCGTCGGCCGGTCGAGGGAGAGGTAGCCGAGCCCGATCTCCACGAACGAGTCGAGCGTCTGTCGCAGCGCGGTGAGCAGGGGTGCGACCGAGGGCTCGTCGAGACCGCGGACCCAGTCGGCCAGGTCGCTGGTCTGCATCGCGCAGGCGTCGGCGATGTTGATCCGCTTGATCTTCGAGGACCGGGCGCCCTCGCTGAGGCGGGTGCCGTCGCACTCGGGGCAGGTGGTGAAGGTGACGGCCCGCTCCACGAACGCGCGGATGTGGGGCTGCAGGGCTTCCTTGTCCTTGGACAGGAAGGACTTCTGGATCTTGGGGATCAGACCCTCGTAAGTGAGGTTCACGCCCTCGACCTTGACCTTGGTCGGCTCCCGGTAGAGGAAGTCCCGCATCTCCTTCTTGGTGAACCTGCGGATCGGCTTGTGCGGGTCCAGGAGTCCCGATTCGGCGTAGACCCGGACGGTCCAGAAGCTGTCGGACTTCCAGCCGGGGATGGTGAAGGCGCCCTCGGCGAGGGACTTGGAGTCGTCGTAGAGCTGCGTGAGGTCGATGTCGGAGACGGTGCCCCGTCCCTCGCAGCGCGTACACATGCCGCCGGTGCGGTTGAAGGTCGCCTTCACCGCCTTCTTGGCACCGCGCTCCACCGTGATGGCACCGCTGGCCCGGACCGAGGGGACATTGAAGGCGTACGCGCCCGGCGGGCCGATGTGCGGCTTCCCGAGGCGGCTGAAGAGGATCCGCAGCATCGCGTTGGCGTCGGTGGCCGTGCCGACCGTGGAGCGCGGATCGGCGCCCAGTCTCTGCTGGTCCACGATGATCGCGGTGGTCAGCCCGTCCAGGACGTCGACCTCGGGCCGCGACAGCGTCGGCATGAAGCCCTGCACGAAGGCGCTGTAGGTCTCGTTGATCAGCCGCTGCGACTCCGCCGCGATCGTGTTGAACACCAGCGAGGTCTTCCCCGAGCCCGAGACACCGGTGAAGACCGTGAGCCGCCGCTTCGGGATCTCGATGCTGACGTCCCTGAGGTTGTTCACGCGCGCGCCGTGCACGCGGATCACATCGTGGATGTCGGCGGCGTGCGGTGCGGACGACCGCGCGTCCTTACTCGTGGCCATGCTTATCGGTTCTCCATCTGTCTGCTGTCGGCCATCTGTCCGCTGTCGGCCATCTGTCTTCCGTCGACCGGCTGAGGACTGTAGGCATGGTTCTACTTGGCCGACGTGTCCGTGGCCAACGCATCCCGGCGGGAGGGCGGCCGCGCCGCTCGCCCGCCGTGCCGGACGCGCGGGACGGCTCAGCGGCCGTACTCAGGTGTCCTGCAGGATCCCGAGCACGTTGCCGTCGGGATCCGTGAAGGTGGCCACCAGGCGTCCGCCGCCAACGTCGTGCGCGGGCTCCTTCACCGTGGCGCCCGCGGCCGTCACCTCGGCCAGCTTCGCCTCGATGTCGGGCACCTCCCAGTAGGTCACGGGCGAGGCCATGCCCTGCCCTCCCCCGTCCGGCACGAGACCGATGTGCTGGCCCCCGGCCTCGTAGCCGACGTAGTAGGGCGCGTCCGCCTGCGGCTCCACGCCGAGCAGGGCCGTGTACACCGCCTTGGCGGCTGCCAGGTCGGACACGGGGTGCAGGACGGTCTTGATTCCCTTGGCGGCTGAGCCGGTCATGGTCGCTCCTGTGGTTCGTGGGGCGCGGGGCCCCATGTGGACGGTCGCGCCGGGCCGGCGCGGAGGTACGGAGCCGGCGGGCACGGTCGGCGCCCGATGCCCGGGCGCCCGGTGTCTGGCAATCACGCTAGCTGCGGCCCGGTGACCGCGCTTCTCCATTCCTGACCGGTCCCCGCAGCGGTCCCGGAACGCGCCGCGCCCCTTCGCCTCGGCACGCGCCCCAGGTCAGGGCCGTGCACCGGTCGTATTGCTGCCGTCCGGCACCGGGTCCATGCTTGTGTGCATGGGTGACGAGGGCGGCCCCGAGCTCATCGCGTACGTCGAGCGTGCCCTCCGCGTGATGGAGGCGGCGGGATCGCACTCGGCGGATGTCCCCGTGCGGCAGCTGGCCCGGGAGGCGGGTCTGCCCCTGGCCACCGTCGAACGGCTCCTGAAGGCGCTCGCACGCGACGGCTATCTGACCGAGGCGGCCGACGGCACGTTCGCCCTCTCCCCCGAGCGCTCGTCGCCGGGCGCCGCGGGCGGCGGGCGCGGGCTGCCGGCCCCCGTCAGGCCCGTCCTGAAGTCGTTGCGGGACGAGCTCTCGGCCGCGGTCTATCTGACGCTGTACGAGGAGGGCGAGATCCGGGTCCTGGAGATCGTCGACAGCGCCCGGGCCCCCCGGGTGGATCTCTGGGTCGGATTCCAGGACGCCGGACACGCCACGGCTCTCGGCAAGAGCGTGCTGCGAGAACTCGACGAGCAGGCGCGCGCCGAGTACTTCTCCCGGCATACGCTGACCGATCTCACCCCCCGCACCATCACGCGGCGGGAGGAGCTGCTGCGGCAGCTCGACTCCACGCCGGCGGCGCCAGTCGTCATGGACCGGGAGGAGTACGCCCGCGGTACGACATGCATAGCCGTGCCCGTGTACAGCGGTGACCAGATCGGTTCGCTGGGCATCTCCTTCCGGTCGGACCGGATGTACCGGACCACCCGCGTCCGGGCCGGGCTGCTGTCCTCGGCGATGCGCGTGACGATGGGCCTCTCCCTGCCCGACTGAGCCCCCGACCGGGCCGCGACAGGACCCCGGACAATCCGGGCCGGTCCCCGACCGCGCCCCGTTTCCGGGCAGTTCGAGAAAATCCGTGGCGGTCCGGTGTCGCGAGCTATACGGTCGTCGCGATGATGACTCACTCTGTTCACAGATTGGGGGACCCGTCCGCGCAAGGTGAGTGCTGATGCTCACCGAGACCGCGAACCGGGATTCCCGTTCTTCCTACTGGCTGCGCGTGCGCGAGTTCGCCGTGCCGTCCTCCATGATCGAGACCGCGACCGGCCGCCGTTCCTCCGGGGACTGGGCAGGGGCGTGTGCCGCAGCGGGCGTCGACGTCGATCTGAACCTGCGTTCCGTGGCGGACGCGCACGGCCGTGAGCTCGCGGCCCGTGTCCGGGCCGATCTACGGCATCTGGCGCCGGACCTGTTGCGCTGGCACCTGCCGAGAACGGCTCCCGACGGCCTGCTGCGTCCGGGCCTGACCATGGCACTGGCCCGGTACGACGCCTGGGGCCCGGACGGCCCGTACCCGGCCCAGCTCGTGATCCGGACGCCGCCGGCCTGGGCGGACGGCGGTCAGCGCATCAGCCTCGCGCTGTGGGACGGCTCCCTCGCCGACGCCGCTGCACGACGGCACCCGCATCCCCACCCCAGCCGGCGGTTCCGGCTCGATCTGCACCGCCACCTCTGGGACGCGCGCAGGGCCGGCGAGCTGCGGAGCCGGTCCGGGGCCGACCGGCCGGCCGCCGGCCTGCGTCCCGTACCGGACCCGCCGCTCCCGGGCCCGGTGCCGGCGCTGCGGCTGCACCGCTTCGCCGTCGACCGGTGGGCGGACGAGGCCGGGATCCTGCTCCGGGCCGAGGGACTGCCCGTCGGCCCCGTCACCGTACGGTGCGGGGTCAGGCACCGGCTGCTCCTGGACCCGGCCGTGGACGGGGACGGCCCCGGGCCGCCCGCGCTGCGGATCTCGGCGGCGCCCGCCGATGGGGTCGCCGCCGCGCTGCCGGTCCTGCCCGACGCGGCGGCCTGGGTGCCGCCCGACCTGGAGCTGCTCCGGGCCGGTGCGATCGAGGCCGGGCGGCTGCACCCGCTGGTCGCCTCGGCCCTGGCACCGGAGCACGCACCGCCGGGCGACCACCGTGATCCGGACCCGCCGGGCGGACCGCGCCTCGTGGAGTGCCGGGGCGCCCGGCACCGGATCGGGCTGGTCGACGGGGTGCTGGCGCCGCTCGACCACGATCCGGCCGAGATCCGCCGCGAGGAGCTGCTGGTCGCCCTGACCGGCAATCCGCTCCCCTGTCTGCGGGCCATCGACGAGGCGCACCGCCGCCCGCACTGCCTCAGCGGGGTACGGGAACGGCTCCTGCACGGCGACATCACCGGTGCGCTGGCCGTCGTCGAGGGTCTGCTCGGCCCCGACGCGGTGCTGCGGGGCGGCGCCCTGCGGGACGAGCTGGCGGCCGCCGCCCAACGGCGGATCACCCACGGACTGTTCAGGGCCGGCCTGATCGGCGGCGGACCGGGGTCCGCGCCCGGCCGGTTCTTCCCGGCTCGTCCCCGTTCCCGCCCACGGCCCCGTCCCCGTTCCGGTGACCGTACCCCTCGCCCACGCCTGGCGACCTTCCGCTGACCTGAGGGCCCGGCCCTGCCCGCGTGCCTCGCGCGCGCGTCACGAACCGCACGCCACGATCCGCGCGTCACGAACCCACAACCGACAGGTGATCAGACATGCCCGCATACGCACCGTTCGCCACCCCCGACGCCCCTGCCCAACCGTCCGGACCGGCCGCCGCCGATGTCCCCCAGCTCGACGTCGCAGGTGAACTGCTCGCCCTGCTGCGCGACACCGGCACCGAACCGCGCCCCGACACACAGCTGGAGGCGCTGACCCTGGCCGTGGCCGCCGACCTGCCGGTGATCCTCTGGGGCGAGCCCGGAATCGGCAAGACCGCCGCCCTGACCCAGCTCGCCGCGTCCCTGGAGCTGCCGCTGACCACCGTCATCGCCAGCGTGCACGAGCCGTCCGACTTCTCCGGGCTGCCCATCGTCGGCGACGACCCCGCGGAACAGGGCGTTCCGATGGCCCCGCCGGACTGGGCCGTGCGGCTCGTACGGGCCGGCCGAGGGCTGCTGTTCCTGGACGAACTGTCCACCGCGGCCCCGGCCGTGCAGGCCGCTCTGCTCCGCCTCGTGCTCGAACGGCGGATCGGCTCCCTGCGGCTGCCGCCCGAGGTACGGATCGTGGCGGCCGCCAATCCCCGGTCCTCGGCCGCCGACGGCTGGGAGCTGAGCCCGCCCCTGGCCAACCGGTTCGTCCACCTCCAGTGGGCCCACGACCACGAGGTCGTCGTGCGCGGGCTCGGCGGGACCTGGCCCCGTGCGACGCTGCCGCGGCTCTCCCCCGGCGCACTGCCGCAGGCGGTGGAGTTCGCCCGGCGCGCGGTGTGCGGGCTGCTGTCCGCGCGCCCCGCCCTCGTGCACCGGCTGCCCAGCAACGAGGCCCGCCGGGGCGGCCCCTGGCCCTCGCCCCGGACCTGGGACATGACGCTGTCACTGATCGCCTTCGCGACCGCGGCCGGTTCCTCCCGGGAAGTGCTCTCCGCACTGGTCCGGGGCACGGTCGGGGACGGTCCGGGGCTGGAGCTGCTGGCGAGCCTGGACCGGATGGACCTGCCCGACCCCGAGCTCCTGCTCGCCGACCCGGCCGGAGCCGTCCTGCCCGAGCGCGGGGACCTGCGTCAGGCCGCGCTCGACGGCGTGGTGGCCGCGGTCCGCAACCGCCCCGAGAGGCCCCGATGGGACGCCGCGTGGGAGCTTCTGGTCCGGGCGCTGGAGTCCGGGGCACCTGATCTGGTGGTCGTTCCCGCCACCACACTCGCCTCGCTGCGCCAGGAGGACTGGGACGTACCCGCCGCCATCGAGCAGCTGGCCGGGGTCGTCTCGCTGTCCCGCCGCGCGGACCGGGCAGCGGCCCGTACGGCCGCCGCCGCACAGGCCCGCCGATGACGCCCAGGACACCGGAGACGCGCCGGACACCGGCCGCGCCGCTGCCGCTGGACCTCGACAAGCTCTTCGCCGCCCGGCTGCACGCCGCCCGGGTCCGCCCCTACCTGGCGACGGCACTGTTCGCGCTGCACACCGTCGAATCGCGGCGGGTGCCGACGATGGCCGTCGACCGGCACTGGCGCTGCTACGCCTCCCCGGCGTTCGTGGCGGCCACCCCGGTGGAGGAGCTGGCCGGGGTGTGGGTGCACGAGATCTCGCACCTGCTGCGCGACCATCACGGGCGCGGTGACCGGGTCGCGCGGGAGCGGGGGCTGACCGGCCCGGGTGAACGGCTGCGGATGAACATCGCCGCGGACTGCGAGATCAACGACGACGTGTTCGGTGAGGGGCTGGCCCGGCCGGAGGGCGCAGTCACCCCGCGGAGCCTCGGGCTCCCCGAGGGGGAGCTCATGGAGGACTACCTGCGGCAGTTCCGCCTCGGGCCGCACACGCAGGACCTCGCCTGGCTGGACTGCGGCAGCGGGGCCGACGGGCTGGAGAGGGAGTGGGACCTGGGGCCGGAGGGCGCACACGGCCTCAGCGCCCAGCAACGGGACGCGGTCCGGTTCCGGGTGGCCCAGGGCATCACCGGCCGCCCGGGAGACGCTCCGCAGGGGTGGCAGCGGTGGGCGCAGGAGGCGTTCCACCCGCCGCAGGCGTGGCGGGAGTTGCTGGGGGCGGCCGTGCGCTCGGCGGCCTCGGGCCCCGGGACCGGCCAGGACTACACCTACGGCCGCCCGTCCCGCCGTGCGGCCGGGGTGCCCGGCGCCGTGCTGCCGAGCCTCCGCCGCCGGCCGCCCCGGGTCACCGTGATCATCGACACCTCCGGCTCGGTCAGTGACGCCGAACTGGGCAGCGCGCTCCTGGAGGTCGCCGCCATCTCCCGCACCGTCGGCGGCCGCCGGGACCTGGTCAGCGTCCTGTCGTGCGACGCGGCCGCCGGAGTCGCTCACCCGCTGTGCCGCGCCGAGGGCATTGCCCTGATCGGCGGCGGGGGTACGGATCTGCGCTCGGGGTTCGCCAGGGCGCTGCGGGCCCGGCCCCGTCCTGACGTCGTGGTGGTCCTCACGGACGGGCAGACGCCGTGGCCCGCGGCGCGGCCGGCGTGCCGGACGGTGGTGGGTCTGTTTCCCCGGCGCCACTCGCACGGATCGTGGAGCGAGGACGATCCCGGCTACGTGCCGGACGCGCCGCCCGCGTGGGCGCGCACGGTCGAGATCGGCTCGTCCTGATCCGGCCTGATCCAAACGAAAGACCCTGGCGGGTGACGGATCGCGGTGGCCCCGTCCGGTGGGGTCCGTCCGGCGTTGTCCGCAGGGCCGGGGGCGGCCCGCCTGCTAATGTGGTCACGCTGTTCAGCGTGTACGGAGGAGATCAGACATGGCGGGTGACGACGACATCTCCGGGTGATACCCGGAGCTGACCGGCCACCGGCAGGCGCCCAGGAGCGCAGCCGATGTGGCCATGTCGTTGTTCCCTCTGTCCATATCCCCCGGGGCCGCACTCCGTGCCGTCCCGGATCACACGCGAGGTCCCCCGTATGTCCGACGCATCCATCATCTGCTCCGGTCTCTCCTTCTCCTGGCCCGACGACACCCTTGTCTTCCATGACCTGTCCTTCGCCATGGGGAGCGGCCGTACGGGGCTCGTCGCCCCCAACGGGTCCGGCAAGAGCACCCTTCTCAAGCTGATCGCCGGTGAGCTCCGGCCCACCTCGGGCGCCGTCTCGGTGGGCGGCACGCTCGGCTACCTGCCGCAGAGCCTCCCGCTGACCGGCGACCTGACGGTGGCCGAGGTACTGGGGGTCGACGCGGTGATCCGCGCCCTGGACGCCGTGGAGTCCGGCGATGTCGGCGAGGACCACTTCGCGGTCATCGGTGACGACTGGGACATCGAGGAGCGCACCCGCGCACAACTGGACCGGCTCGGCCTGACCGGCATCGCCCTCGACCGGAGCACCGGCACGCTCAGCGGCGGACAGGTCATCTCGCTCGGTCTGGCCGCCCAGTTGCTGAAGCGGCCCGATGTACTGCTGCTCGACGAGCCGACCAACAACCTGGACCTCGAAGCCCGGCGCTCGCTCCATGACGCGCTCGACGCGTGGGGCGGCGCCCTGCTGCTCGTCAGCCACGACCGTGCACTCCTCGGCCGCATGGACCGTATCGCCGAACTCGGCAGCGACGAACTGCGCCTCTACGGAGGCCACTTCGACGCCTACGAGGAAGCCGTCCGGGCCGAGCAGGAGGTTGCCGAGAAGAACGTGCGCAACGCCGAACAGGAACTGAAGCGGGAGAAGCGGGAGTTGCAGCAGGCCCGCGAGCGCGCCGAGCGCCGGGCGAGCAACGCCGCGCGCAATCTCAAGAGCGCCGGCCTTCCACGCATCTTCGCCGGGAACATGAAGCGGGGCGCCCAGGAGTCCGCGGGCCGGGCCGGGCAGACCCATGCCGCCCGGGTCGGTGAGGCCAGGGCCCGGCTGGACGAGGCTGGCCGGGCGGTGCGCGACGAGCAGCGCATCACCCTCGATCTCCCGGACACCGTCGTCCCCGCCGGACGTACCGTCCTGCTCGCCGAGCGGGTACGGGTACGCCTCGGCGGGCGGGAGCAGTTCGCCGGCGAGGGCGTCGGTCTGACGATCCGCGGCCCCGAACGCATCGCACTCACGGGCGCCAACGGCGCCGGCAAGAGCACCCTGTTGCGCCTGATCAACGGCGAACTCCAGCCTGAGGGAGGCGAGATCAGGCGGCTGGACGGGCGGATCGCCTATCTGTCGCAGCGGCTCGACCTGCTCGACCTCGACCGTACGGTGGCGGAGAACTTCGCCGTGTCCGCCCCGCACCGGCCGGAGGCGGAGCGGATGAACCTGCTCGCACGCTTCCTCTTCCGGGGCGACAGCGCCCACCTGCCCGTCAGGCTGCTGTCCGGTGGCGAGCGCCTTCGGGCGACCTTGGCCTGCGTACTGTGCGCCGAACCGGCCCCGCAGCTGCTGCTCCTGGACGAGCCGACCAACAACCTCGACCTGACGAGCGCGGATCAGCTGGAGGGCGCGCTGAGCTCGTACCGGGGAGCGTTCGTGGTCGTCAGTCACGACGAGCCCTTCCTCAGCAGGATCGGCGTGGACCGGTGGCTGAGGCTGGCGGACGGCGAGCTGGTGGAGACCGGGACTCCGCAGATGTGAACCGCTGACGTGCCGTCCTGGCCCGCGCCCGAGGCAGACCGCCCGGCGGGCCGCGAACCGATCACGTTGGAGGAGCCACCATGCCCGCAACCGCACTGCTCGCACACGACATCGTCCGCACCCTCGGCTCCAAGCGCGTACTCGACGGGGTGTCCCTCACCGCCGCGCCCGGCCACCGCATCGGCCTGATCGGTGAGAACGGTGTCGGCAAGTCGACTCTGTTGCGCCTGCTCGCCGGTACGGACGAGCCCGACGGCGGCAGCGTCACCAGGCCCGCCGACCTGGGCTTCCTGCACCAGGAGATGGCGTTCGACGCCACGGCGACGATCGCCGACGTGCTGGACGACGCCCTGCGCGAGGCCCGGGAGGACCTCGCGGCCATCGACCGGCTCACCGAGGAGCTGGCCCGCACCCCGCAGGACTCCCCCGGCCACGCCGAACTGCTGGCGGCGTACGGCCACCGGCTCGAACTGGCCGAGGAGCGGCGGACCTGGGACGCCGACCGGCGCGCCGCCGTCCTGCTCACCGGGCTCGGACTCGCGGCCCTGCCGTACAGGCGGACGCTCGGCTCGCTCTCCGGCGGGCAGCGCGGCCGGCTGTCACTGGCCGCACTTCTGGTACGGCGCCCCTCGGCCCTCCTGCTGGACGAGCCGACCAACCACCTCGACGACGAGGCCGCCGCCTTCGTGGAGGAGCAGCTGCGCGGGATGCCGGGACCGGTCGTGATCGCCAGTCACGACCGGGCCTTCCTGGACGCGGTCTGCACCGACCTGATCGACCTGGATCCGGCCGTCGAGGGGCCCGTGCGCTACGGCGGCGGCTACAGCGCCTACCTGGCCGTGAAGCGGGCGGAGCGGGTGCGCTGGGAACGGCTGTACGCCGAGGAGCAGGAGGAGATCGAGGCGCTGCGCCGCTCGGCCGATGTGACGGCGCGGCAGGTCGCGCCGGACCGAGGTCCGCGCGACAGCGAGAAGATGGGGTACGGCCTGCGGGCGGGCCGGGTGCAGAGCCAGATCGCCCGCCGGGTCCGCAACGCTTCGCGCCGGCTGGCGGAGCTGGAGCGGCGGCGGACCGGGGAACCTCCGCAGCCGTTGCGGTTCCGGCACCCGGGGCTCGCCGGAGCTTCGGCCGACGGCACCCTGGTGTCCCTGCGCGGGGTGCGCGTGCCGGGACGCCTGGCCATCGACAGGCTCGATGTGGCGGCGGCCGAACGACTCCTGGTCACGGGCGGCAACGGCGCGGGGAAGTCGACGCTGCTCGCCGTGCTCGCGGGGCGTCTCACCCCGGAGGGCGAGGTGGGCAGGCGCCCGGGGCTCACGGTCGGGCTGCTCACGCAGGACACCCGGTTCGCGCGGCCGGACCGTACCGTCCGTGACACCTACGAGCGCGCGCTGGGCGCCGGCCGGGCCGAGGCGGTCCCGCTGACCTCGCTCGGCCTGATGCACGAGGCAGACCTGGACAAGCAGGTGGGGCGGCTGTCGGCCGGCCAGCGGCGCAGGCTCGCGCTGGCCCTGCTGACGGCCCGGCCTCCGCAGCTCCTGCTGCTCGACGAACCCACCAACCACCTGTCCCCCCGGCTCTGCGACGAGCTGGAGGAGGCGCTCGGACCGGGACCCGGCGCCGTCGTGGTGGCCAGCCACGACCGCTGGCTGCGGATGCGGTGGCAGGGCCGCCGCATCCGGCTTCACCCGGAGCCCGGGGCCGTCGGGTAGCGGACGAAGAGGATGCCGTGCACGTCGGCGTCCGGTGCGCTGTAGATGTGGGGCACGTCGGCCGGCCACCGCGCGGACGCACCGGGGCCGACCGTCCGGGTGTCGTGCGGCGGGCCGACGACGGCGGCGCCCGACAGCACCATCAGGCTCTCCCCCGTGCCCGGGACGTGCGCCTCGGATTCCTGGGTGGCGCCGGCGCGGATCGTCACGCGGAACACATCGGTGACCGCCGCCTCGTCCTCGTACCGCTCCAGCAGGACCGCGGTGACGGCGCTGCCCGAGACTCCGGGAAGGCCTTCGGCGCAGCCGGTCCCGGAACCGGGGGCGGAGCCCGGTCCGCCCTGCTGCGCCGGGTCGCCGAGGAGGGCGCTGAGCGGCCGGCCGAGGGCGGTGGCGAGGGCGTAGAGGGTCTCCAGGGTGGGGTTGCGCCGGCCGCTCTCCAGCTCGGAGAGCGTGCCCTTGCCCACCCGGGAACGCCGGGACAACTCCGAGAGGGACAGGTCCTGTTGGTGCCGCAGCGCCCGTAGCCTGCGCCCGACGTCCTCGTTCGGTCCCATCGGCGTCCAGCCACCCCGCATTCCCGGTTGACGGGTGTCAGCCCGCCTCTCTAGTGTTCCATAAACAGAACGTTCCGTATACGGAACACGCTCGCGGTGCGCCGGTCCCGCTGCTGGTCGACGGCGCCCGCACCGCACGGGGGAAGTGGCTCACCATGTTCGTGCTCGCCCGCATTCGCTCGGCCGCGCCGCTCTCGGCCGTGGCCGCAGGACTGATCGCCGTCATGGTCGGCGTCACCAGTTCGGCGGCCCTGGTCTTCACGGCGGCGAGGGCGGCGGGGGCCGACTCACGCGAGATCTCCTCCTGGATGCTCGCGCTCGGTGTCGGCCTGGCCTGCACCTGCGTCGGTCTGTCGCTGCGCTACCGGGCCCCCGTCGTCACCGCGTGGTCGACGCCCGGGGCGGCGCTCCTCACGACCGGCCTGAGTGGTGTGTCCATGCCCCAGGCGGTCGGCGCGTTCGTCTTCTCCGGGCTGCTCATCCTCCTCAGCGGGGTGACGGGCTGGTTCAGCCGTGTCATGGGCCGGATCCCGGTACCGCTGGCGGCCGCACTTCTGGCCGGGGTCCTGCTGCGGTTCGGCACGGGGCTGTTCAGCACGATGCACGGCAGCTTCGCGGTCGCCTTCCCGATGTTCGTGCTCTATCTGCTGGGGCGGCGCCTGCTCCCCCGGTACGCGGTACTGCTGGCGCTCGGCGCCGGGGTGGTGGCCACGGTGTTCACCGGTGGCTGGCAGCCGGACAAGGTCCGCTTCGCACTGGCCACCCCGGTCTTCGTCACCCCGGAGTTCGACTGGAAGGTGCTCGTCAGCGTCGGAGCCCCGCTGTTCGTGGTCACGATGGCCTCCCAGAACCTGCCCGGGGTGGCCGTGATCCGGGGTGCCGGCTACGACGTACCGGTGTCCCCGCTGATGACCTGGACCGGGGCGGCCAACGCCGTACTGGCGCCGTTCGGCGCGTTCGGCCTCAACCTCGCCGCCATCACGGCCGCCATCTGCACGGGCGAGGAGGCCCATCCCGACCGCGACAGGCGCTTTCTGGCGGCGGTCTGGGCGGGCGTCTTCTATCTCTGCGTGGGCCTGCTCGGCGCGACCGTCGCCTCACTCCTGACCGCGATGCCGCACGCACTGGTCCTGGCGATCGCCGGAATCGGCCTGCTCGCCACCATCGAGTCCTCCCTGTCGACGGCCCTGGCCGACAAGTCGTCCCGGGAGGCGGCCGTCGTGACCTTCCTCGCCACGGCCTCCGGGGTGACGCTCCTCGGCATCGGATCCGCGTTCTGGGGGCTGCTGGCGGGCCTGATCACCGGCGCGATCGCCTCCTTGGGGCGGTCCGGCCGCGAGACCCCCGCCCCGGCCCCCGAACCCGAGGCATCGCCGCGCGAACTCCGCGTCCCGTGACACCGGCCGGGGCCCGTACCCGGTGGACCGGCCGCGTGCGCGGCAGCCGACTGTCCTGTCCGTGGAACTCGGTTGCCGCGCACGGCGCGAGCACGGTGGGATGGACTCCATGCCGAAAGCGCTTGCGCCCGTCCCCGCAGAACCGCTCACACCCTTCGACCACCTGGACCACCGCTACCGCGGTGAGAACCCGGTACGCACCCTCGGCCATCTGTTCCACCCGGACCGCGGCCGGCTGGCGCTGGCGGTCCTCGTCTTCGTCGTGAAGCACAGCCCGATCTGGCTGCTGCCGCTGATCACCGCGACCGTCCTCGACGTGGTCGTCCAGCACGGCCCGGAGTCCGGACTCTGGGAGTCCACCGGCATCCTGCTGTTCATCCTCGTCATCAACTATCCGCTCCACCAGTGGTACGTACGACTCCTCGGCGGCAGCATCCGCCGGATGGGCATCACCCTGCGCTCCGCGCTGTGCCGCCGGATGCAGCAGCTGTCCATCGGCTACCACGCCCGGGTCAGTTCGAGCGTGCTGCAGGCCAAGGTGGTCCGCGACGTGGAGTCCGTGGAACAGATGATGCAGCAGAGCGCGGACATGGGTCTCGGCGCCGTGGTGACCCTGGTCGGCGGCCTGGTCGTCATCGGCCTGCGCGTACCGGCGTTCCTGCCCGTCTTCCTCGTCGTGGTGCCGGCCGCCGGGTTCCTGGTGATGAAGCTGCGCGCACGGCTGCGCAGCCACAACGAGTCCTTCCGCCGCGAGGTGGAGCAGCTCTCCTCCCGGGTGGGCGAGATGACCACACTCATCCCCATCACCCGCGCCCACGGCCTGGAGCGGACGGCGCTGGGCCGGGTCGACGGCTCGCTGCGCCAGGTGTTCGCGGCCGGGCTCCGACTGGACACCGTGAACGGCCGCTTCGGCTCGCTGGCCTGGGTGATCCTCAACTCGCTCGGCGTGCTGTGCCTGACGGGTTCGGCCCTGGTCGCCTATCACGGGTGGATGCCGATCACCGCGGGCGACGTGGTGATGCTCAGCTCCTTCTTCACCGTACTGACCGGCTCCGTGACCACGCTGCTCGGCCTGGCCCCCGTACTCACCAAGGGCCTGGAGTCCGTGCGTTCGGCGGGCGAGGTGCTGCAGGCCCCGGACCTGGAGCAGAACGCCGGCAAGGCGCAGGTGGAGCGGGTCACCGGCCGCATCGACTTCGAGGACGTGGGATTCGCCTACGACGACGCGGCCCCGGCGGTCGACGGGTTCACCCTCTCCGCACGGCCGGGCGAGACGATCGCGCTGGTCGGCGCCTCGGGCGCGGGCAAGTCGACCGTCCTCAACCTGCTCATCGGCTTCATCCGGCCCACCTCGGGCCGCATCATGCTCGACGGGACCGACATGGCCGGGCTCGACCTGCGCAGCTACCGGCGCTTCCTGTCGGTGGTGCCGCAGGAGTCGATCCTGTTCGAGGGGAGCATCCGCGACAACGTGACGTACGGGATGGGCGACACGGACGAGGCCACGCTGACGCGCGCCCTGGAGGACGCCAACGCGCTGGAGTTCGTACGGGATCTGCCGCTCGGTCTGGACACGGTCGTCGGCCAGCGCGGCGCACGGCTCTCGGGCGGGCAGCGGCAGCGGCTCGCGATCGCCAGGGCGCTGATCCGCGATCCCCGGGTGCTGGTGCTCGACGAGGCCACCTCCGCACTCGACAACCACTCGGAGGCCCTCGTCCAGGAGGCCCTGTCCCGTCTGGTGAACGGCCGGACCGTCTTCGTCGTCGCCCACCGTCTCTCGACGATCCGGGACGCGGACCGCATCGTGGCGATGGAGGGCGGCCGGATCGCGGAGGTGGGCTCGCACCACGAGCTGCTGGACAGGGGCGGCGTGTACGCGGGGCTCCAGCCGGCTCGCCCGTGACGCACCGTCCATGACGCGCCGGCCGGTCCCGTGACACCGTGCCGCGGGCACGGCGGGAACCGGCCGGGCGCGGCGCGACGACCCCGGTGGCCCGGGAGGTCCACGGACCTCCCGGGCCACCGGTGCGCGGTCAGGGGCGTACGGTGCAGAGCGCCAGCAGGCACAGGTTGAAGCCCTGCGTATTGCTCGGCCCCGCGTTGCCGCCCCCGGCGGAGTCCCCGACCGAACAGCGCGCCAGCAGGCAGAGGTTGCCGCCCTGTACACCGCGGTAGGCAAGCGGCGTCCAGGCAGGCTGTGCCGCCCGTATGGAACCGTCGCCCGGGGCCGTCCGCCCGTGTGCGCCCGCCGCTCCAGCTCCGGCCGCCGACGTGATCACCAAAACTCCCGCGGCTGCCAGGGCCGCACACCAACGCGGAACTGCTGTGGGGATATTCATGGACGCTCCAGAGATCTCGTGAGCAGTCGACCTTCGACGTGGGCGATTCGAAGCTGCGGGGCTCCCGGCTTGCCCGGTGGCTCGAATTCATTACTCATTCGACTGATACGCACTTGTGAAGCGCAAAGCACAGCCCACGGCCTTGTGTCACGCGTCACACCACCAATCCAACACGTATGTGACTTCGAACGACTGTTGTGACAGCCCAATTGGGGCGACGGTGGCATTCCGGAGGTGTGCGGCGCTGTGCTGGTGCGTCAGAGACTTGGTTCACAGCAGCGATGCGTGAACGTGCGCCGGCGCGCGCCGAGGGCGCAGGCGATGAGATAGCCGCCCGCCGCGGAACCACCCGCCCGTACGGGGCTGCCCCGTCCTCATTCCGTCCTGCCCCGGCGCTCCGCCGCGAGCCGTCCCGCTCCGCAGGCCTTCCACAGAGGTGAGAACGCGTGACCGACGCACCGCACAACACGACTTCGCACGATGACCTTCCGCTGACCTCGGCTCAGCGTGGCATCTGGTTCGCGCAACGCATCGACGCGGACAGCGCGGCGTACAACGTGGCCGAGTACGCCGATGTCCGGGGGCCGCTGGACCCGGTCGTCCTGCGGGCCGCGGTCAGTCGGGTGGCGGACGGGAACGAAGCGCTGCGGGTGACCTTCGGAGAGCGTGACGGCATCCCCTTCCAACGCGTCCACCGCCCCGGCGCCACGGGCCGGCCCCCGCTCGACGTCCCGCTGATCGACCTCTCCGGCCACCAGGACCCCCACGGTGAGGCGTTGCGGCGGATGGAGGCGGCGCTGCGGCAGCCCGCGGACGTCACGGCCGGCCCGCTGGTGCGGCTGACCCTCTACCGCCTCACGGACACGCGTCACCTCTTCCACCAGCAGGTGCACCACCTCGCGCTCGACGGCTACGGCGCCGCCCTGGCCCTGGCCCGTATCGCGGAGGCGTACACCTCGGCGGCCACGCCCGCCGAGGGCGAGCCGTCGCCCGTGACCCGCGGCGCGCTCATGGGTCTGACAGACGAGGAACACGCCTACACCGCGTCCGGTCAGCACGCCGCCGACCGCGAGTTCTGGACGCGCTACCTGTCGGGCTCCCCAACCCCCGTCAGGCCGGACGCCGACCGGTCCGCGTCCGGACGCGGGTCGCTGCGCGTGCGCGCGGAGGTGCTGCCCGAACGGGCGGCGCGGCTGCGGGCGGCGGCGAGGGAGTCGGGGGTGGGGTGGCCGACGTTCTTCATGACCGCGCTGGCCGTCTATCTGCACCGCAGCCAGGGCGTGGGCGAAGCCGTCATCGGTCTGCCGGTCACCGCCCGGCGCACCCCACTGGCCCGTGCCACGCCGGCCATGCTCAGCTCCATCCTGCCGTTGCGGCTGGCGCTCGCCCCCTCCGACCGGGTGGCCGACGTGGCGAGGCGCGCGTCGGCGGAGGCCCGCAAGGTGCTGCGGCATCAGCGCTACGCCACGGAGGAGCTCCGGCGCGATCTCGGGATCGCGGGTACGGACGTGCCGTTGAGCGGTCCCTCGGTCAACATCCTTGCCTTCGACGACAGCCTCAGCTTCGGCCCGCACCGGGCCACCCTGCACAACCTGTCCATCGGGCCGGTGGATGACCTGGCCGTCGCCGTGCACGCCTCGTACGCGGACGGCGGTCTCCACATCGACCTGCACGGCAACTCCGCCAGGTACAGCCGCGAGCAACTGGCGGGGCATCACCGTCGGCTGTGCCGGCTGATCGAGGACTTCGCCGACGACCCGTCCCGCACGATCGGCTCGCTGAACTTCCTCAGCGACGCCGAGCGCCGTCTGGTGCCCGGTCTCGCCGCGCCGCACCGCGCCGCTCCGGACGGAGCCGGTGCCGCGCAGGTCACCCTGCCCGAACAGCTCGCCCGGCAGGCCCTGATCACCCCGGACGCGACCGCGGTCGTCTCCGGCCGTGCCCGGCTGACCTTCGCGGAGCTGGACGGCCGGGTCGACGCCCTCGCCGCGGTGCTGGCCGCCGCCGGGGCGCGGCCCGGCGCGCGGATCGCCGTCGGCCTGCCCCGTTCCACGGAACTCGTCGTGGCGATGCTGGCGGTGATGCGCGCGGGAGCCGCCTACCTGCCGCTCGACCCCTCGTACCCGGCCGAACGCCTCGCCTTCATGATCGAGGACTCGGCACCGGCCGCGCTGATCGCCAACTCGGAGTCCGCGCACCTCATCGATCCCGCACGGGCGCTGCCGCTGGTGGATCCGGCCCTGGTCCGGCAGGAGCCCGATGTGAGCACGCCGGTCGGCCCGGGGCGCCGGGACGCCGCCTACGTCATCTACACCTCGGGTTCCACCGGGCGTCCCAAGGGTGTCGTCGTCGAGCACCGCTCGCTCAGCAATCTCCTCGAACACCACCGGCAGGAGTCCCACGCGCTGGCTGAGGAGACCTACGGGCGCGGGCTGCGGGTCGCCCTGACGGCGGCCACCTCCTTCGACGCCTCCTGGGACCCGGTCCTGTGGATGGCGGCGGGCCACGAGCTGCACATCGTCGGCGACGACGTCCGGCGCGACCCCCAGGCGCTGGTGGACCACCTCGTCCGGGAGCGCATCGACGCCATCGAGACGACACCCACCTATCTGCGCCAGATGCTCACCGCCGGCCTGCTCACCGCCCCGGCCCACCGGCCCCGCGTCATCGCCCTGGGCGGTGAACCCGTCGACGAGGCCCTGTGGAGGGAGCTCTCCGAGCGCGACGACCTCCTCGTCTTCAACTTCTACGGACCGACCGAGGCCACCGTCAACGCGGTGACGACCCGGATCGCCGGCCCGACCCCGGTCATCGGACGGCCGGTCTCCGGCGCCCGCGCCTACGTGCTCGATCCCTCGCTCCACCCGGTGCCGCGCGGCGGCACCGGTGAGCTGTACCTGTCCGGCGAGGGCGTGGCCCGCGGGTACTCGGGACGGCCCGGACTCACCGCCGAGCGCTTCCTGCCGGACCCGTTCGGGCCGTCGGGCGACCGGATGTACCGCACCGGGGACCTCGTGCGCTGGGGCGAGGACGGAATGCTGGAGTTCCTCGGCCGCAGCGACGGCCAGATCAAGATCCGCGGCCACCGCGTGGAGACCGGCGAGATCGAGGCGGCCCTGCGGGAGCTGCCCGGTGTGAGCGGGGCCGCGGTGACGCCGGTGGCGGTGCGGGAGGGCGAGGGTCGGCTCGCCGCCTATCTGGTGCCCGCCGGTGGCGGCGGTGCCGCCCTCGACCTAGAAGCCGTGCGCGACGCCCTGGCGCGGGTGCTTCCCGGTCACATGGTGCCGTCCGCCTACGCGACGGTGGAGCGGCTGCCGCTGACTCCCAACGGCAAGCTGGACCCGGGCCGGCTGCCCCCGGCCCGTCCCGTGGGGGTGCGGGGCGGCGCGCCGCGCACGGCGGAGGAGCAGCGGATGTGCGCCGCGTTCGCCGAGTGCCTCGGCCTGCCGGAGGTGGGCCGGGACGACGGTTTCTTCCTGCTCGGCGGCCATTCGCTGCTGGCGACCCGTCTGGTGGGGCTGATCCGGGCGGAGTTCGGCGTCGAGCTGCCGATCCGGGCCCTGTTCGAGGCGCCCACCCCGGCCGGGCTCGTCGCGCTGCTGGACTCCGCCCCGCCCGCACGCCCGGCGGTTGGCGCGGCGCTGCCCCGCCCGGAGCGGCTGCCCGCCTCGTTCGGCCAGCAGCGCCTGTGGGTGACGGAGGCGATGGGCGACGCCGGCACCGCGTACCACATGCCGCTCGCCCTGCGGCTGTCGGGCACGCTGGACCGGGGCGCCCTGTCCGCGGCGCTCGATGACGTCGTCGCCCGGCACGAGAGCCTGCGTACGGTCTTCTCGGAGGATCCCGAAGGGGTCCGCCAGCGGGTACTCGCACCGCCCGCCGCCGGTTCCCTCCTGGTGGTGCGGGAGCCTTGCGAGGCGCGGGACGTACGGCCCGACCCCGCTCCCTTCGCGCTGGACCGGGAACTCCCGCTGCGCGCGGAGCTGTTCCCCACCGGCACCGATGAGCACGTGCTGGTGCTGGTCCTCCATCACATCGCCGCCGACGGCTGGTCGCTCGGCCCGCTGCTGCGGGACCTCTCCGCGGCCTGCACGGCCCGTGCCTCGGGCGGTGCGCCCCGCTGGGAGCCGATGCCGGTGCAGTACGCCGACTACGCCCTGTGGCAGCGGTCCCTGCTCGGGGATTCCCGGCAGCCCGACAGCGTGGCGGGACGCCAGCTCGCGCACTGGAGCGCGGCGCTGCAGGGCCTGGCCGAGCAGTCCGGATTCCCCGCGGACCGGGCACGTCCGGCCAGGTCGTCGGGGCGTGGCGGGCGCGTCCCGGTCGTCGTGGGCCCGGCCGCGCACCGTGCGCTCGTCGGTATGGCCGCCGACAGCGGGGCCAGCGCCTTCATGGTGCTGCACGCCGCGCTCGCGGCCCTGATGACCAGGCTGGGCGCGGGCGATGACATCGCGATCGGGACCCCGGTGGCGGGCCGCACCGACGAGAGCCTCGCCGAGCTGATCGGGTTCTTCGTCAACACCCTGGTGCTCCGGGCCGACACCTCCGGAGCGCCGAGCTTCCGGGAGCTCGTGGCGCGGGTGAAGCGGACCGACCTCGCGGCCTACGCGCATCAGGACCTGCCGTTCGAGCGCGTCGTGGAGGCGCTGGCGCCGGAACGTTCTGCCTCCCGCCACCCGCTCTTCCAGGTCATGTTCAGCCTCAACAACACTCCCGTCCCCCGCCCCCTGCTGCCCGGCCTCACGGTCAGCCACGAGACCTCGGTACGAGGCACCGGGGCCAAGTTCGATCTCACCTGGGACCTCGCCGAGCGCTTCGACGGCGCGGGCGCGCCCGCCGGGATCGAGGGGGAACTGGAGTTCAGTCACGACCTCTTCGACCCCACCACGGCCGCGCGGTTCGCCGAGCACTTCTCCCGGCTGCTCACCGCGCTGCTCGCGCGTCCCGACCTGGCCGCCGACGACGTCTGCTTCCTCACCCCCGGCCAGCGCGCCGAGGCGCTCGACGAACTGCCGCGGCAAGCGCACACCCGCCCGTCGGCGGGGTCTTCTGCCGCCGGCACGCACCCCGCCCAGGACTGGACAGTGCTGGACGTCCTCACCACGCGTGCCGCCCTGCAGCCCGGCCGCACCGCCGTGGTCGCGTCCGACGGGCGGCTCACCTTCGGTGAACTATTGGCCGGCGCCGAGCACCTCGCGCGGCGCATCCGGCAGGCGGGGGCCGGCCACGGCGACCGGGTGGCCGTCGCCCTGCCCCGTACCGGCGCTCACATCGTGGCGCTCCTGGCCGTCCTCAGGGCCGGGGCCGTGTACGTACCGCTGGACCTCACCCACCCGGCGGCCCGCAACCAGCTGATCCTCGACAGCGCGGCGCCCCGGCTGCTGCTCACCACGGCCGGTACGGACAGCGCCCTGCCCGCGGCGACGCCCCGGTTGTTCCTGGACGGGCCGGTTTTCGGGGACGCCCGCGAGGACCCGCTGCCGCCCGCGCCACGGGCGGGGGACGCCGCGTACGTGCTGCACACCTCGGGGTCCACCGGGCTGCCCAAGGGCGTCACGGTGGAGCACGGCGCCCTGGCCAATCTGTACGCGAGCCACCGCGAGCGGCTCATGGAACCGGCGGAGGCCTTCAACGACGGCCGTCCGCTGCGCGTCGCGCTGACGGCGGCCATGACCTTCGACGCCTCCTGGGACCCGCTGCTCTGGATGATCGCCGGTCACGAACTCCACCTGGTGGACGACATCACCCGGCGCGATCCCGAGGCGCTCGCCGCGCTGGTCCACGACCGCGCGGTCGACGTCGTCGAGACCACCCCGTCCTTCCTCGGAGAGCTGGCGGCGAACGGCCTGTTCGCCCCCGGCAGACGCCGCCCCCACGTGGTGGCGCTCGGCGGCGAGGCCCTGGACGAGCGGCTCTGGCAGAAGCTGGCCGCGCTCCGCGACATCACCGTGTGGAATCTCTACGGGCCCACCGAGACCACCGTCGACAGCGTGATGGGACGGGTCGCCCCCGGCACCCGCCCGCACCTGGGAAGTCCGGTCGCGGGCAGCCGTGCCCGGGTACTGGACGCACGGCTGCGTCCGGTCGCTCCGGGGACGACGGGAGAGCTCTACGTGTCCGGGGCCGGCCTGGCCCGCGGCTACGAGAACCTGCCGGCCGCCACCGCGTCCCGTTTCGTCCCCGACCCGTACGGCGCTCCCGGCTCCCGCATGTACCGCACCGGTGACCTCGTGCGCCGGCGCGACGGGCTCCTGGTCTTCGTGGGGCGGGCCGACGGCCAGGTCAAGGTCCGGGGCTTCCGGGTGGAGACCGGCGAGGTCGAGAGCGTGCTGAGCGGTCATCCGGATGTGGAGCGGTGCGCGGTCGCCACGAGCCCGGGTGCCGACGGCGGCGGGCGGCTGGACTGCTGGGTCGTCCCCAGGGACGGCAGCCGTCCCTCGGCCCGGGAGCTGCGCGCCTTCCTGGCGGAACGGCTGCCCACGTACATGGTGCCGGCGACCGTGGCCCACCTCGGCTCGATGCCCCTCACCCCGCACGGCAAGGTGGACTTCCGGGCCCTGCCCAGGGACGGGGAGGCCCCGGCCCGCCGGGACGCGGCAGCGGTGGCGGCGGAGCTGCCGCGGTCGCCGCGCGAGGAGATCCTGTGCGCCCTGTTCGCGGAGTGCCTGGGCCACGAACACGTCGGCAGGGGCGAGGACTTCTTCGAGCTGGGCGGCCACTCGCTGCTTGCCACCCGTCTCGTCGGCCGCATCCGGGCCGCCTTCGGGGTGGAGCTCCCGCTGCGGGCGCTCTTCGAGTCGACGACCCCGGCGGCGCTCGCCGAACGCCTGGACGGGGCGGGCGGGGCAGCACGGCCCGCACTGCGACCGGCGGCGCGTCCTGCCCGGCCCGCACTGTCTCCGGCGCAGCAACGGCTCTGGTTCCTGCACCAGTTGGACCCGGAGAGCGCCTCGTACCACATCGCTTTCGCGGTGGATCTGGACGGCGTCCTGGACCGGTCGGCGCTGCACCTGGCGGTGACGGACCTGGTGGCCCGGCACGAGAGCCTGCGGACCCTCATCGGCACGCACGAGGGCGAACCCTTCCAGGCCGTGCTCGCCCCCGCCGACGCCCGGCCCGCCATGCCGGTCCGGACGGTGGCGGAGGAGGACCTCAGGACGGTGCTGCGCGAGGCGGCGGGGCGGCCGTTCGACCCGGTGTGCGAGATCCCGCTGCGCGCGGAGCTGTTCCGGACCTCGGGCGAGCGGCACACCCTGCTCCTGGTCGTGCATCACATCGCGGCCGACGGATGGTCGATGGGGCCGCTGGCCCGGGACCTGGCCGAGGCCTACGCGGCCCGGACGGCCGGACGCTCGCCCGGCCGGGCACCGCTGCCGGTGCAGTACACGGACTACGCGCTGTGGCAGCGCGACCTGCTGGGGGACACCGATTCCCCCGGCTCACCGCTCTCCACCCAACTCGCCTACTGGAAGGCGGAGCTGGCGGGCGCCCCGGAGGAGACGCCGCTGCCCTCGGACCGTCCCCGGCCGGTCGTGCCCAGCGGCCGGGGCGGTTCCGTGGCCTTCCGGGTGCCCGGGGCGACCGCAGCGGGCCTCAGGCGGCTGGCCGCGAAGTCGGCCTCCAGCACCTTCATGGTGCTGCACGCCGCGCTGGCCGCCGTGCTGCACCGGGCCGGCTCCGGCGACGACATCACCATCGGCACCCCGGTGGCGGGCCGGACGGACGAGGCGCTGGAGCCGCTGGTGGGGTTCTTCGTGAACACCCTGGCGCTGCGCGCCGACGTGAGCGGCGACCCGGCCTTCGTCGAACTGCTGGCGCGGGTGCGGGACACCGATCTCGCCGCCTACACCCACCAGGACCTCCCGTTCGAGCGCCTGGTGGAGGAGGTGCGGCCGACGCGTTCGCTCAGCCGCCATCCGCTGTTCCAGGTGATGCTCACCCTGAACAACACCCGCCCGCCCCGGGCGGAGCTGCCGGGACTGCGTACGCGGGTCCATGAGGTCGAGACGGCCGGGGCCAAGTTCGACCTGTCGTTCAGTTTCACGGAGCGCCGGGGCGCCGACGGCGAGGACGCGTACCTGGACGGCACGCTGGAGTTCGGCCGGGACCTCTTCGACACCGCCACCGCTCACCGGATCACCGAATGGTTCCTCGCTCTGACGGCGCACGCGGTCGACGCGCCGGACACCCGGGTGAGCGATCTGGCCCTGCTGCCCCCGTCCGAGCAGTCCCGGCTGCTCGCCCTCGGCGACGGCAGCGGCGCGAGCGAGGCGATGACCGTCCTGCACCGGTTCGCCCAGTCCGTCGCCGCTCGCCGCGACGACATCGCGGTGAGCGCCCCGGACGGCGCGGCGAGCTTCGCGGGGCTCGACGCCCGCTCGGATCACATAGCCGCCCTGCTGCGCGCCGAGGGTGTCCGTCCGGGTGCGTGCGTCGCGGTGCTGCTGCCCCGGTCCGTCGACTCCGTCGCCGCGCTGCTCGGGGTGCTGAAGGCGGGCGCGGTCTACGCACCGCTCGACCCGAGCCTCCCGGACGGGCGGATCGAGGCGGTGCTGGAGGACGCCCGGCCCGCGCTGGTCGTCGTCGCCGGAGCGACCGGGCACCGCATGCCCGGACCGTGGCGCCCGCTGCTGCTCGACGGAGCGGAGCCGGAACCGGCCACGGGCACTCCCCCGCCCACGGCCCGACCGGCCCCCGGCGACGGCGCGTACCTGATCCACACCTCGGGGTCCACCGGCCGCCCCAAGGGCGTACGTGTGGGACACGGTTCGCTGGCCCGGCTGCTGGACCACCACCGCCACCAGGTCTTCGCACCCGCCGTCCGGGCACGCGGCGGACGCCGGCTGCGGGTCGCGCTGACCGCAGCCCTGTCCTTCGACGCGTCGTTCGATCCCCTGCTGTGGATGATCGACGGTCATGAGCTCCACCTGCTGGACGACGGCACCCGGCGCGACTCCGAGGCCCTGGTGGACGTCGTGCGCTCCCGGGAACTCGACGTGCTGGAGTCGACTCCCACCCATGTCGGCCACCTTCTCGAGGCGGGACTGCTCGCGGCCGGAACGGAGCATCGTCCGACGGTCCTGATCCTCGGCGGCGAAGCCGTCCCGGCCGCGCTGTGGACGACGCTGCACGGCATTCCCGACGTGCAGAGCTGGAACTTCTACGGTCCGACGGAAGCCACCGTCGACACGCTGGTCGCCCGGATCTCCGACACCGTGCGCCCGGTGCTCGGCGGACCCGTGGCCGGCACCCGGGTCGCGCTGCTCGACGAACGACTGCGCCCGGTGCCGCTGGGGGTGCCCGGGGACCTGTACCTCTCGGGACAGAGCCTCGCGCACGGCTACCACAACAGGCAGGCCGAGACCGCCCGCAGCTTCGTTCCGGACCCGTACGGCCCCGCGTCCAGCCGGATGTACCGCACGGGCGACCGGGCCGTGCGCGCGCCGGACGGCTCCCTGCTCTTCACCGGCCGCAGCGACGGACAGATCAAGGTGCGCGGCTTCCGGGTCGAACCCGACGAGGCTGCGACGGTGCTGACCGCCCATCCCGAGGTCGTGGCGGCGGCCGTCGTCGCCCACCAGGACGGCGCGGCGGGGGCCCGGCTCGACGCCCACGTCGTCCTGACCCCGTTGCCGGACGGCGACCGGAGCCCGGCGGACCCCGAACGGCTGGCGGCGCTGCGGGAGTACGCGGCCGGGCACCTGCCCGGCTACATGGTCCCGTCCGGCTGGCAGGCCCTGGACCGGCTCCCGCTCACCCCGAACGGGAAGCTGGACCGTGACGCGCTGACCCGCCCGGTGCCCCTCGGTGTGACGGACGCCGCCGGACGCAGCCCCCGCAACCCTCGCGAGGACGTCCTGTGCACCCTGTTCGCCGAGGTGCTGGGCGTCGAACGCGTCCTGATCGACGACGACTTCTTCGCGCTGGGCGGCCACTCGCTGCTCGCGACACGGCTGGCCGGACGCGTCCGGGCCGCCCTCGGCGTCGAGCTGAGCATCCGCAGCCTGTTCGAGGCGCCGACGGTGGCCCGGCTCGCGGAACGGCTGCTCGACGGGGCGCAGGACAGTGCGCTAGCGACACTCCTGCCGCTGCGGACCACGGGCAGCCGGCCCCCGCTGTTCTGCGTGCACCCGGCGGGCGGACTCGCCTGGTCCTACGCCGGCCTGCTGCCCCATCTGGATCCCGGCCAGCCGGTGTACGGGCTGCAGACGCCGAACCTGGACGGCGGCGCGCCGTTCCCGGACAGCATCGAGGCGATGGCCGCCGTCTACGTACGCGAGCTGCGCACCGTCCAGCCGGCCGGGCCCTACCACCTGATGGGCTGGTCCTTCGGCGGCAACGTGGTGCAGGAGGTCGCCGTCCAGCTCCAGGAGGCCGGGGAGCGGGTGGCGCTCCTCGCCATTCTCGACGCCTTCCCGCTCGCCCCGCTGGACGACCTCGACAACGCGGACCGGGACACCGTGTTCCGGGCGCTGCTGTCCAACATGGGAGTGGGCGAGGAGGGCCTCGGCCGGGAGGGCGCGGTCGAGGCGAGCGCCGTCCGCGAGGAGTTCCGTCGCAGCGGGAGCCCGCTCGGCTCGCTGGAACCCGCCACGATCGACGCGATGGTGGACAACTTCGCCGGCCAGGCCCGGCTGATGCGGAAGTACACACCGAGGCGCTTCGAGGGCCCTGCCCTCTTCTTCACCGCCACCGAGGGCCGGCCCGCCGGCACCTTCGGACTCGAACTCTGGGCGCCGTACATCAGCGGCCCGGTCGAGAACCACGACGTGGCGTGCGCGCACGCCCAGATGATGCAGCCCGACGCCCGTGCGCGGATCGGGACCACGCTGGCCGCCGCACTCGGCGCCGGCCACGACACCACACAGGGAGAGACCCGATGACCAACCCCTTCGACGACCCGCAGACCCAGCACCGTGTCCTGGTCAACGACGAGGACCAGCACGCCCTGTGGCCCTCCTTCGCGGAGATTCCCGCCGGGTGGCAGGCCGTGTACGGGCCCGCCGACCACACCGCGTGCCTGGACTACGTCGAGGTGCACTGGACGGACCTGACCCCCAGGAGCGCCCGCGTCGCCATGGCCTGACCGGCCCGATCACCGCGACCCACCACGAAAGGGAACCATGACGGAGCGGCGGAACCAGCCGGCGATACGTGCCGAGGGCCTCACCAAGAGGTACGGCGACAGACACGCCCTGGCCGGGGTGGACCTGGAAGCGGCGCCCGGCACCGTACTGGGTGTTCTCGGACCCAACGGGGCCGGCAAGACCACGGCGGTACGCATCCTCTCCACCCTGCTCCGGCCGGACAGCGGAGAGGCCTGGGTGGCGGGGCACGACATCCGCAAGGACCCGGAGGGCGTCCGGAAGAACCTGGGCCTCTCGGGCCAGTACGCGGCGGTCGACGAGAAGCTGACAGGGCGGGAGAACCTGTACCTCGTCGCGCGTCTGTACGGAATGGGCCGGCACGCCGCCCGGCGCAGGGCCGGTCAGCTGCTGGAGAGCTTCCACCTCGAAGAGGCCGCCGACCGGCCGAGCGGTGGGTATTCGGGCGGCATGCGCAGGAGGCTGGACCTGGCGGGCGCGCTCGTCGCCCGGCCGGTCGTCGTCGTCCTGGACGAGCCGACCACCGGGCTGGACCCGAGGGGCCGTGCCGACACCTGGCGCTCGATCCAGGAACTGGTCGCCGGCGGCACCACGGTGCTGCTGACCACGCAGTACCTGGAGGAGGCCGACCAACTGGCGGACACCATCGTCGTCATCGAGCACGGCCGGGTCGTCGCACGCGGCACCGCCGCGGAGCTCAAGAGCCGGGTCGGCGGCGAGCGGCTGTCGCTGACCGTGCCCGATCCGCCTCTCAGGTCGACGGCCGCGGAGGTCCTGGCGGGCCTGGGACCGCACCTGCCGGTGCTCGAACCTCGGACGGGGCGGCTCACGGTCACCACCGAGCAGGGCGCCCTCACGCTGGAGGACGCGCTCGGGCGGCTGCGGCTGGCCGGGATCGGCGTCCGGGACGTGGAACTCGCCCCGCCCACCCTTGACGACGTGTTCATGACCCTGACCGGGCGCCCCGATCCGGCGCGCGGGCCGAGCGGGCAGCCGGTCGGTGCCTCCGGCGGCGGGGAGGCCCGACGATGACCGGGCTCAGGCGGCTGGGCCGCGACGCCTCCATCGTGGCCTGGCGCAATCTGCTCAACCTGCGCCGCACACCGGGTTCGGTGATCGCCGCCCTGGTGCAGCCGGTGATGTTCGTACTGCTTCTGGCGTACGTGTTCGGGGGCAGCCTCGGCGGAGCCGGGTACCGCACCTTCCTGATGGGCGGGATCTTCGCCCAGGCGGTCACCTTCAACGCGGCGTTCACCGCTCTGGGGCTGGCCAACGACATGGACAAGGGCATCGTGGACCGCTTCCGGGCCCTGCCCATGCCCCGGCTCGCCGTGCTGCTCGGCCGGACGCTCTCGGACCTGGTGATGAGCGCGGTGACGCTGGCGGTGACCTCGCTGTGCGGTCTGCTGGTGGGCTGGCGCGTCACCGGCTCCGTGGCCGACGCGGTCCTCGCCTACCTGCTCGTCCTGCTGTTCGCGTTCGCCATGTCCTGGGTCGGAGCGGCCATCGGTCTGCTGGCGCGGAGTGTGGAGGTCGCCCAGAGCGCGGGTCTGATCTGGCTGTTTCCCGTCACCTTCGTGTCGTCGGCCTTCGTCTCGACCCACACGATGCCCGGCCCGCTGCGCACCGTGGCCGAGTGGAATCCGGTCTCGGCCACCGCGACCGCTGTGCGCGACCTCTTCGGCAACCCGCCACCGGTGGGCATGCCGGTGAGCGAGGCATGGCCCGTCGTGCACGCGTTGCCCTACGCGCTGCTCTGTGCGGCGGTCGTCGTCGCGGTGTTCATGGCCGCCTCGCTCGCCCGCTTCCGGCGGATCACGCTCGGCTGACCTACCAGGGGCCGGCCGCCGCCCGCAGGGTCAGGAGCGCTCCGACGGCCAGCACGAGCGCGGCCGAGGCGGCCGGACCGGCCCCCGCGAACCGGGCGAACGGGGCGCGCAGACGGGCGTACTTGTCGGCCCGCGCCTCGAACCGGTCCCGCAGCCGTACCAGCAGCAGGCCCGCGAGGGTGAGTGTCGCGGCCATTCCCAGGCCGTACCCGACGACGAGCAGCACCCCGAAGGCGGTGCGCCCGAGGGCGATCGCACCGAGCAGGACGACCAGGGCGGAGGGGCTGGGGACGAGGCCTCCCGCGATCCCCATCCCGATCAGTCCGGTGCGTGAGGTTCCGGCTCGGCGCGGGGCGCCCTCCGGGGCCGGACGGGGAGCGTGGCTGTGGGTACGGTCCCTGGCCGGGGCGAGGACCGTGCCGTCCCGCTCGGCCTCGACCGGCTGCGGCCCGCGCCTCCTCGGTACCAACCGTGCCGGAGCGGGCGGGCCGGGCGGGAGCGCCGATTCAGGGGCGTGGTCGTGATGGTGCTCCTGACCGTCGCCGTGGTCGTGGCCGTGGTGATGACCGTGACCGTGGTGGTGGTGGTGGCCATGGTCGTTACCGTGACCGTGGTGGTGGCCGTGGGCCGGGCGTTTCGTCAGTGCGGCACGCAGGAGCCACAGCCCGATCCCGGTCACCATCAGCCCGCTGACGAGACCGAGCCAGGCCAGCACGGTCTCCCCCGCCAGCGACGTGGCCAGCGGCAGGGCGAGACCGAGCGCCAGCACCCCTGCGGTATGGGTGAAGGTGACGGTGACTCCGACGGTGACCGCGTCCCTCGGGGAGCCGCGGCGGCCCGCCAGGTACGCGGCCATGATCGTCTTTCCGTGGCCGGGGAGGGCCGCGTGCGAGGCGCCGAGCACGAGGGAGAGGAACAGGGCCAGAAGTCCTGCGGGAACGGTCAGTTCGCGCCGCCCCACCAGCGCGTCGAAGACTCCGGACACCCTGTCGAGCGCCGCGGTGACCGGGCCCGCCCCCGGCAGCACCGTCCGCACCGCGGCTGCGGGCCGGCCCTCGCCGGGTTCGGTGTGCAGCCGGGCCGAGCGCTGGTCCAGGGGGGTGGCCAGCGGGTCCTTGGGGTAGTGCCGGAGTTCGTCGGTGGGCGAGGTGGTGGGCAGCGTCGACCGGGTGAGCGTGACGCCGAGGCCGCGCGCGGTCATCTCCTGCCAGCCGATCCGCCGTTCGTCGTACTCCGTGCGCACGTCGACGTCCGCGGGCCCGCCCAGGTCCACGCGGGCGGCGAGGGTGCAGCTGAGCCTGCTGGTCCGCAGGCCCCCTTCGCCGGGCCGGAACTCGAACGTACTGCTCACGGTCTTCCAGCGCACCGGTGTACCGGCGATGTCCAGCCGCAGCTGCCGGGTGAGCTGCGCGCAGTCCCCGGCGGCGAAGGACCGTGTCTCGGCGGCGTCCACGGCACCGTTGTGGTCCCGGTCAACGCGCGGGCGTTCCTGTGCGGTGGCGATCTCCGCGCGGTCGACCACGATGAGCGCGTCGACGGCGTCCTTACGGAAGGTCAGCCCGGTGTGGTGGTTGACCGTGAAGTTGCCCAGCGGGTGTGCGTGCGCCGCGGTGGCGAGGCCGGCCAGGAGGACCGTGAGTGTTCCCGTGAGGGTCAGCGAGGCGAGGAGGCGCGAGGGCGTTCGGTTCATCGGACGGTTTCGATTCTGCTGAGCGCGGTGCGTGCCCGTGGGGCGTCCACCGGATGGAAGTGGGGGTCGGTGTCCAGGGCGCGACGGAGGTCGGTGCGGGCGGCCCCGGTCCGGCCGAGCGCCTGGTTGATCAGCGCCCGGTGATAGTGGAACGGTGCGCTCACGGTGCCCAGTGCGAGTGCGAGGTCGGCCTGTTCGATCGCCTCGGTGTCGCGTCCGGCCCGGTGCAGGGCCCAGGCGTACGCGTCGTGGACCGCGATGAAAGGCCGCCGGCGCAGTGCGGCGCGTCCCATCTCGACCGCGGTCCGCGCGTTGCCGTGGTCGGCCTCGAAGAGCACCGCGTCGGCGTCCGGCACCCCGCCGCTCGCCTTCCTCAGCGTCTCCTGCGCCCTGAGTACGTCGTACTGCTGCTCGGCCGCCCCGCGGTGTCCGAGCGACCGCTGGAGGTCGCCGAGCCCGAGAAGGTACTGGGGCAGGGGCGCGGCGGCGACGGCCGCGGTGAAGTCGGTGACGGCCTGCCCGGAGTGGCCGAGCGCGGTGTGGGCGCGGGCCCGTGCCTCCAGGAGGGCGGCGTCGCCCGGGAGTACGGCAAGTCCGGTGCCGGCGAGCTTCAGGGCCGTGCGCGGATCCCCGGTCTCCAGGGCGAGGGTGGCGAGGTGAGTCAGGGCGAACGCCTTGTCGGCCGGGGTGCCGGCCGCCTGGAGGGACTTGTTCATCAGGTCGCGTGCCCGCGCCGTGTCGCCGCGGAGTTCCCAGCTGTACGAGGCGCGCGCGAGGGCGCTGCTGTCGGGCCTGAGGTCGGTCATGCGCTGGACCGCCGCGTAGGAGTCCTCGTAGCGGCCGAGCTGGGTGAGCGCGTCGGCCAGGACCCCTTGGGCGGGCGCGCTGTAGGGGTTGTCGGTGGTGGCCCGCTGCGCCCAGGTCAGGGCTTCGGCGAAGTCGTGGCGGGCGGATTCGAGGGCGCCCATCCCGGTCTCCGCCGCGAAGTTGCCGGCCGGCTGGAGGGTGAGGGACTTGCGCAGGGCGGTGCGGGCCCGGTCGTAGGTGGCCGCGTCCGCCGTGCTCCGGGCCTGTTGGACGTAGGCCATGCCGAGGGAGGACCAGCCGCCGGGGTCGGCGGGCAGTTTGCGGACGTGGGCCCGCAGGGCTTCGGTGGCGTCCTTGCCGCGGGGCGCGTCCTGGCCGGCGGCGGCCGTGGGCGCGGGCGCCTGCTGGGGTGCCAGGCCCAGTGCCCCGACCGTGAACAGCGTGCCTCCCAGGGCGATGGTGACCGCGGTACTGCGCAGTCGTCGTCTGCCGGATCGAACGGGGGGCGCGGGGACTTGGTCGGTCGGGGCTGGCACTGGTTCTCCCGGTGGTGTGGGACGGGCGAGGGGAGGCGGCGGTGTCCGGACCGGCCGACCGGTCCGGACACCGGTGTGACCCGGGATCACCCCTGGATCAGGGGTGACAGGTCAGCTCGTGGCGCGGCGCCGGCGCAGGCGCAGCCCTCCGACACCCAGCAGGGCGACGCCCGCGGTGCCGATCGCGGCCGCGTTCGACGGCGTCATCGCCGACTTCCCGGCGCGGCCGGACGGGCCGCTGTTGACGCTCTTGGTGTGCGGGAGCGCCAGGTACGGGAAGCGCGTACCGAAGGGCACCTCATTGGCATCGACCTTGTCGCCGTCCGCGAGCGCGGGGACGAGCTTGCCCGTCTGGGCGGCTCCTTCGACCGCCTGGAGGGAGATGTCGATGACGTCATCGGTGAGGCGGCGGCCGTTCGGGAAGCCGGCCAGGTCCCCGGCGAGGACGCCGAGCCTGTTGGGCTTCGCGGTCGGCGGCACGGCCATGTTCAGCCGCAGCTCCTCGGCCGGGACGATCTTCTTGAGCGAGGCGTCCTTGTTCAGCCGGTGGGCGTTCAGATCGGCCTTGATCGGCCCGCAGGCCTTGCAGATGCCGGTGAGGTAGATCTCCGCGAGGTCATTGCGCGGGGCCTTCGGCGCCGGCACGCCGTACACCTTCTGGATCAGCTTCGGCAGGATCGGGTCCAGCACCTTGTCCACGACCGGCTGGACGGTGCGGTCCTGGCTGGGGTTGAGGGTGTTGAAGGCGTCCTTGTACTTGAGGGGTACGACGACCTCGTTGACGAGCGGGTTGCCGAGGCGGGAGACCTGCTTCCACCCGGTGTGGGCGCTCGCGGTCCTGGAGTCCGTGACCTGGACGCCGCGGCGCTCGGTGGTCGACCAGATCCCGACCACCGGGTTGCGGGTGGCGTTGCCCCGCAGTGCCAGGTCCTTCTTGGGGATCTGGAGTGCGACGGAGTTGACGTTGTACCCGGCGAGGGTGTCCTGACCGCGTTCGCTGAGGTTTCCGCCGTAGAGCAGGTCGAAGACGCGCAGGTCGGCGAAGAACGGGTCCTCCGCCTGGCCGGCGAACGCCTTGCCGCCGCGCGGGGCGTTGCGGACCGCCTGGGCTCGCAGGGTGGCGTAGTTCGGCATGGACGCCTTGCCGACGTTCGACGGCGCCACGGGGGCCCCGCGCAGCACCGTGGAGGTGCCGCGGGAGGTGGTCACCGTGAGGTCGTAGACCTGCCGGATGTTCAGGTCCGGGTCGTTGAGGGAGGTGACCGGACCGGTGTTGTAGAGGAACTGGCCGCCCGCGTCGCGGGTCAGGGTGCGAAAGCGCCAGGTGTAGGTGACGTCCGCGTTGCCGTCGCCGGTGTTGTCGATCTTGATGTTGTACCGGGCGTCGTCGGCGAACTGGTAGAAGTTCGGGCCGCCGTTGGGCTCCTCGAACGGGATCCAGTTGGCGGCGAGCGTCACCGTGTCGGAGCGGTCGGGGCTGGTGAAGGCGTACACGTCGGTGTTGTCCGCCCGCGGGTCACCGGCGATCAGCGGGGCCTCGCGGTGGCTGGAGGCCGCACTGATTCCGGGTGCGAGGGTGAGAACCCCGAGCCCCGTGGCCAGCGCACCGGCGCCGAGGACGAGGAGGGAGTGGTCGAGGACGCGCCGGCTGCGCGGCCTCGGAGTGGGGGACGTCAAGACTGGTCCTCTCGACAACGGATCACCGCCGCACCCCCTGGCCGGGGCGCAGGTGCGGGTACGGGGCGATACGTGGGATGGGCGGAACGGGCCGACGATCCCGTACACGGGAAGAATTCCGTGCACCTGTCGCGGGGGCTGTGCCCGCCACCGATCGTCGGGGCGACAGCGAACCACATTTCTCCGGCAAGGATTCACGTATTTCCCGGGAAGAATTCCGGCGGCGCGCCCCTCTTCGGGCATAACCGCAGATGAACGCACCACCGAGCCTCTGCCCGAACCGTGCGAATTAGACGGAGAACACGCTCCGGATGTAGGCCATAAGTGCAACCACCCGCTTATTGCGAACCATTCGCAATAAGTGTCCGCCATTTACTCGCGTCAGAAGTACGATCATTCACCCGTGCGGGCCTGCGGCGAAGTCCTTGAATCACCTCGATGCCATGGGTTTTGGGCGCATCTTCACTAATTTCGCCCGGACGGCAATCCGCGACCGGCTCGGCTACGGATCACTCAAGAACGGCCGAACAGATGTCACTCGCGGCAACTTCGGAGAGGAATTCGGACAGGGATACCTTATTGCCCGTCAACGCGTATCCGGCGATCGGTAATTCGGGTGACCGAAGGGCCGATACCGCGGTTCGGCGTTGCCTTTTTCCATGCCGCCCGGCCCATGAGTTCCGGTCCGCACATGAAATCGACGAACCCGGGAATCACCCGTCCCCGTAAACACAGGAGAAATTGGTGTCCGACGTTCATATGCTGACAGGCGCGTACGCGCTGGACGCGCTGCCGGAGCGGGAACGCACAGCGGTCGAGGCCCACTGCGCCGGATGTCCCACCTGCCTTCGCGAGTGCGAGGAGTTCCGGGCGACCGCCGCCCGGCTGGGGATGGCATCGACGACGATTCCGCCCGCGGCCCTGAAGGGGCGCGTGCTCGACATCGTCCGCGCCACGCCCCGGCAGCCGCCGTGGCGGCTGCGGATGAGCGGCCTGGGCCGGCGGCTTCGCCGTCGTGCGGCCGTGCGGCTGCGGCGCTGCACGCTCCGCTGAGCGCGCGTGTCCCGGGGCCCCGGGACACGCGGAAAAAGCCCCGCCGCGAGCCCGGACCGGGGGGCTGATTCCGGTCGGGCACGCAGCGGGGCGGCTCTGTCTGGCGTCGGGCGTGACTACTTGGGCATCAGGACCGTGTCGATGATGTAGACCGTGGCGTTGGCGGTGGGCACGTTGCCGCACACCACGCCGGCACTGTCGTTGACCTTGTAGGACTCACCGGAGCCGGAGGTGGTGAGCTTGGACTTCTGGAGGGTGTCGAAGCTGCCGTTCTCCAGCTGCTTCGGGGTGAGCTTCTGCCCGACCACGTGGTAGGTGAGGATCTTGGTGAGCGTCGCCTTGTCGCTCAGGACCTTGTCCAGGTCGGCCTTCGGGATCTTCGCGAAGGCCTCGTTGGTGGGCGCGAACACCGTGATGTTCTTGGCATTGTTGAGCGTGTCCACCAGGCCGGCCTTCTTGACCGCGGTCACCAGGGTCGACAGGTCCGGGTTGTTGGAGGCGGCCGTGGCGACCGGGTCCTTGGACATGCCGTCGAAGCTGCCCGCGCCTTCCTTCGGGACACCGGCACAGGCCGGGCCGAACGGCTTGTCCATCGAGGCGGAGTCGGCCGTGGCCGGGTCCGAGGCGTCCGGAGCGGCCGCCGCGGCACTGGACTTGCTGTCCGACGCCTTGTCGGAGCTGTCGTCCGAGCACGCGGTCAGCGCCAGCGGAAGGACGGCGGCTGCGGCGACGGCGACGGCTGCACGACGGTAGCGAAGGGCGTTCATGTTGTTCTCCTTGATGGAAATACGGGGAGGGGGACAGAAGTCGCAGCCGGCGGCTGCGTCTGCGACGGGTGCCGGGCGACAGCGGCCGGTCAGGACGGCCTGGTGCTGATCGCTCGCACGGTCGGGAAAGGTCTTGACGCGCGTCCGGTCCGGACACCACCGGCCCGGCCGATGGCTCGGCCGTCGGGCGCGGTACGTATCGAGGTGTTCCGGAGGATCATCACGCAGCTGGTTCGGTGCCGACCGCCCGGCGGATTGGTCGATCACTCGATCAGGAGAAAAATTCCTGAAACACAGACAGACGCGGCCGGTGAGGGTATGGAGGGTCTTGTCCCGGTAACGCACCCTCGCGCCGAACGCCGCCCCACCGGGCGGGCGATCATATGGTGACGGGTGTGATCGTTCGTGAGCGCGCGCTGAACACAAGTGACCGACACCCGGGCTATCTGGCTGCGGCGGTGGTGTTCGCCATCGGTATGGCCGGCACCACCCTGCCCACGCCGCTGTACGGGCTCTACCAGCAGCAGATCGGATTCTCCGAGCTGATGGTGACCGTCGTCTTCGCCGTCTACGCCCTCGCGGTCATCACCGTGCTGCTGCTGGCGGGCAACCACTCGGACAAGGTCGGCCGCAGACCCGTGCTCCTGTGCGCGATGGCGCTGTCGGCCGCGAGTGCCGGATGCTTCCTCCTGGAACGCGGACTGCCGCTGCTCTTCGCGGGGCGGCTGCTGTCCGGCTTCGCCGCCGGGCTGCTGAGCGGCGCCGCGACGGCGGCGGTCATCGAGCTGGCCGCTCCCGGACAGAAGGCTCGGGCCGGGTTCGCCGCCACCGCCGCGAACATGGGCGGCCTGGGCTGCGGGCCGCTGCTGTCGGGGCTCCTCGCGCAGTACACGCCCTGGCCGCTGACGCTGCCGTTCTGGGTCCATCTGGGGCTGGTGGCCGTGGCATCCGGGATCACCTGGTTCCTGCCGGAGACCGTGGCCGATCCGAAGCGGTGGCCGCGCCCGGCGCCCCAGGGGATGGCGGTGCCACCCGAGGTGCGAGGCGTGTTCGTGCCCGCCTCCGTCGCCGCCTTCGCCGGCTTCGCGCTGCTCGGGCTGTTCACCGCGGTCGCGCCGAGCTTCGCCTCACAGACGCTCGGGGTGCACAACGCGGCCGTCACCGGGGCCGTGGTGTTCTCCGTGTTCCTGGCCTCGACGTTCGGACAGTCCCTGACCCAGCGTTTCGGCGCCCGCCGCGCGCTCCCGGCCGGCTGCGGCATCCTCATGGCCGGACTGGTGCTGGTGGCGTCGTCGCTCATCGCGGAGTCCCTGCCACTGCTGGTCCTGGGAGCGCTGTGCGGCGGCACCGGTCAGGGCCTCGCCTTCCGCGCGGCGCTCACCCTGGTCAGCGGCGCGGCCCCGGCCGAGCACCGCGGCGGGACCATCTCGGCCTTCTTCGTCGTCGCGTACACCGGGATCTCGGTGCCGGTCGTCGGGGTCGGTGCCATCGCCACCTGGCTCGGGCTGCGCGAGGCCGGGCTCGTCTTCACGGGCTGTGTGCTGCTGCTGGCGGCGGGGGCGGGAACGTACGCCGTGCTCAGGCCACCGCCGGGCACCTGACCGCCGGCGCGACGGCCTCGGTCAGGTCTCCCGGCCCGGGGCTCAGCCGGCGGTGCGGCGCAGGACCAGGCTGACGAAGCCCCAGGTTTCGCGGTAGCCGCGCAGCCACTCGGTGCGGCGGGTCGCCGACAGCGCGAGCATCTCCGCGCCGTCCGGGTGGCCGGGGTGGTCCAGTGCCCAGTCGGCCAACGTCCCCCAGCAGGACCACTCGTAGGCGTCCAGCTCCTGGCGGGTACTCACGTGGCCCTGGACGGGTGTCCAGCCGTCGGCCACGACCCGGTCCACGGTCGTCGCCAGGTCGGCGAAGTCCCCGAGCATCTCGATGGCCTCCGGCGACGGCTCCCGCTCCCAGAACCCGTCACCGACCAGCACCCGCCCGCCGGGGGCCAGGTGTTCGCGGACCGCGGCCAGAGTGGGGAGCAGCCCGCCGAAGGCGTGGGCGGCCCCGAAGCTCAGCACCAGGTCGAAGCCGTGCGGCGAGACGAAATCGGCGGCGGGCACCTGGTGCAGGGTCAGGCGGTCCGCCACTCCGAGCGCGACGGCACGCCTGCGGGCGTCCGCCAACGCGTCCTCGGAGATGTCGACACCCTCGGCCCGCAGCTCCGGGCGGGCGGACAGCGCGCGCAGGAGCCACTCCCCGCCGCCGCAGCCGAGGTCGAGTACGCGCTCGTCGCCGCGCGTGATGCCGTGGTCCAGCAGCCTGCGTACCGAATCGTCGTCCAGCGGGGACTTGACGGGGTGGTGGGCATGGGCGATTTTGGAGATCTCGTCTCGGTTCACCGGCGCAGCCTGACAGCAGCGAAGACGACGTGCACGTATTTTTATCCACCTCGTGCCCGGCAATGCGGCGGGCGGGGCTTCAGACGGTGGCGATCAGCAGGTCCTCGCCGCTCGACGGGCGAAGACCATCGGTCCGGTTCGCGAAGTATTGTCCGGCCAGCTGGGGTCCCGACACGTGCCGGGCGCCCTCGAACCCGGTGGCGCGGGCCAGTGCGAGCATCTCCTGCGGGGTGTGGAAGCTGATGAAGGGCGTTCCGGACGCGAGCGCCCTCGGCTTGGTCTCCTCCAGCCGGTCGCGGTCCACGTCGTCGACGAGTTCGGCCGGCAGCATGAACGTCATGGCGAGCGTCGAGCCGGGGGCGAGCCCGCCGAGCGTTCGCAGGGTCGCCGCGATGGCCGCCGCCGTGAGGTACACCGTGACGCCGGCACAGACGACGAGTGCCGGCCTGTCCGCGTCGAAACCGGCGTCCGACAGCTGCGGCAGCCAGTCCCCGCCCGCCTCGAAGTCGACCGGCACCAGCCGGAGCCGGTCGGGAATCCCGTAACCGAGCTCGATCAGCCGCCGGCGCTTCCAGGCCTGGGTGTCCGGCCGGTCGATCTCGAAGACCCTCAGCCGGGAGGCGGTGTCGGGCCGGCGCTGCGCGTAGGTGTCCAGACCGGCCCCGAGGATGACGTACTGGTCGATCCCCTGGCTGACCTCCTCGGCCACCAGGTCCTCGACGAAGCGGGCGCGGGACACGGTGGAGGCGCGGAAGCCGGCGGTGGCGTCCAGGTCCATGTCCGGACGGCTGCGCCATCCCTCGTCGGGCGCCACCAGCCGCAGGCCGATCTCGTCCTCGAACACGTGCGGCGCGGCGTCGACCTGTACGTGCATCGCCCGCCAGAGCGCGACCCGCACCGCGGTGTTGTCCGGCACCTCGTACTGCTGGTCCGCCATGGCTTTCCCACTCCTTACGGTCGGCGCCCGGCCGGGCGGAGCCATTTTTTACGCTACCCAAATAGTTACATACTCATACTTTCCAGCTATTTACCCCGGACAACGCATGGATCGCGGGGACGGGCGCCACTACGGGACGGACCGGCGGTTGCCGCGTCCCGGGCCGCCAAGGCTGCCGGAACCGGCCGCACCCCGCCCTGACGTGCAGATCCCGTGAGCCGGGTCACTTCGCGAGGGCCGTCGCGCATGGCTTCGGACTTCCGGGGAAGAGGGCCAGACCGCCGGGGTTCGCCCGGTCCCATCCGTACGGCCACCGAAAGGGCAGCACACGACGTGTCGGCACAACACACGATCCAGGTAGCGGGAGAGTGGCGAGCCGCCGCATCCGGCGCCACGCGCGAGGTTCTCGATCCCGTGGACGCGACCGCCTTCGCCGTCGTCTCCGAGGGCGGCGCGGCGGACGCGGACGCGGCCGTCGCCGCGGCCCGGACCGCTTTCGACGCGGGTCCCTGGCCGCACACGCCGGTCGCGGAGCGCGCCGCACTGCTCAGGCGGGTGGCCGGTCTGCTGGAGCGCGACCGGGAACGGATCGGCGCTCTGGAGTGCCGTGACGCCGGGAAGACGCTCGAAGAGGGCCGGGTCGACGTGGACTGCGTCCGGGACGCCTTCCGCTACTTCGCCGACCTCGTCATGAACGAGAGCGGCGGGCGGGTCGTCGACGCGGGGTCCGAGGAGATCCACAGCGTCGTGGTGCATGAACCCGTCGGCGTCTGCGGGCTCATCACCCCGTGGAACTATCCCCTGCTCCAGGCGAGTTGGAAGATCGCCCCGGCCCTCGCCGCCGGCAACACCTTCGTGATCAAGCCGAGCGAGATCACACCGCTGACCACGGTCGCGCTGATCGCGCTGCTCGCCGAGGCCGGGCTGCCGCCCGGGGTGGCCAACATCGTCACGGGCCCCGGCGCCACCGTCGGCGCGCGGCTCGCGGAGCACCCCGGGGTCGATCTGATCTCCTTCACGGGCGGACTCACCAGCGGGACGAAGGTGATGCGGGCCGCCGCCGACTCGGTCAAGAAGGTCGCGCTCGAACTCGGCGGCAAGAACCCCAACGTGGTGTTCGCGGACGCCTGCGCCACCGAGGAGGGCTTCGACACCGCGGTCGACCAGGCGCTCAACGCCGCGTTCATCCACAGCGGCCAGGTCTGCTCCGCCGGATCGCGGCTGATCGTCGAGGAGTCGGTGCGCGAGCGGTTCGTCACCGAGCTCGCCCGGCGCGCCGAACTGATCAGGATCGGCCGGGGCACGGACGACGGCGTCGAGTGCGGACCGCTCGTCTCCGCGCAACAGCTCGCCAGGACCGAGGAGTTCGTGGCCTCCGCGCTCCACGAGGGCGCGGTGCTGAAGGCCGGCGGAGAACGCCCCGATGGACCCGGGTACTTCTACCGGCCCACCGTGCTGGACCACTGCGACCGCTCCATGCGCGTGGTGCGCGAGGAGGTCTTCGGGCCGGTCCTGACCGTCGAGACGTTCCGTACCGAGGACGAGGCCGTGACCCTCGCCAACGACACGGAGTACGGGCTGGCCGGCGGCGTGTGGACCGCCGATCCGGGCCGGGGGCGCCGGGTCGCCGCCCGGCTGCGCCACGGCACCGTCTGGATCAACGACTTCCACCCCTACCTGCCGCAGGCCGAGTGGGGCGGCTTCGGCAAGTCCGGCATCGGCCGGGAGCTGGGTCCGACGGGTCTCGCCGAATACCGCGAGTCCAAGCACATCTACCAGAACCTCGCCCCGCGCCCGGTGCGCTGGTTCGCGGGCTGACAGGAGCAGAGGCGATGGAGAACCTGACCCACTACGACTACGTGATCGTCGGCGGCGGCACGGCCGGTTCGGTGATCGCTTCCCGGCTGACCGAGGACCCCGACATCACCGTCGCCCTCATCGAGGGCGGCCCCAGCGACGTGGGACGCGACGACGTCCTGACCCTGCGCCGCTGGATGGGCCTCCTGGGCGGTGAGCTGGACTACGACTACCCGACGACCGAGCAGCCACGCGGCAACTCCAGCATCCGGCACAGCAGGGCCCGGGTGCTCGGCGGCTGCTCGTCCCACAACACCCTGATCGCGTTCAAGCCACTGCCATCCGACTGGGACGAATGGGCGGCGGCCGGCGCCGAGGGCTGGGACGCCCCGTCGATGGCCCCGTACTTCGACCGGCTGCGCAACAACATCGTCCCCGTCGGCGAGGCCGACCGCAACGCCATCGCCCGCGACTTCGTCGACACGGCGCGGACGACGCTCGGGGTGCCGCGCGTCGAGGGGTTCAACAAGGCCCCCTTCCAGGACGGTGTGGGGTTCTTCGACCTCGCCTACCACCCCGAGAACAACAAGCGCTCCTCCGCCTCGGTGGCGTATCTGCACCCCTTCCTCGACCGGCCCAACCTCCATATCGCCCTGGAGACATGGGCGTTCAGGCTGGAACTCGACGGCGACCGGGCGACCGGGGTCCATGTGCGGACCGCGGACGGCGCCGAGCGGCTCGTCCGCGCCCGGCGCGAAGTGGTGCTGTGCGCGGGCGCGGTGGACACCCCTCGGCTGCTGATGCACTCCGGGATAGGCCACCGCGCGGAGCTGGAGAAGCTCGGCATACCGGTGGTGCACGACCTGCCGGGTGTGGGTGAGAACCTGCTCGACCACCCCGAGTCGGTCATCGTCTGGGAGACCCACGGGCCGATCCCCGAGAACTCCGCGATGGACAGCGACGCCGGGCTGTTCGTGCGCCGGGACCCGCAGAGCCCGGGGCCCGACCTGATGTTCCACTTCTACCAGATCCCGTTCACGGACAATCCGGAACGGCTCGGCTACGAGCGCCCCGAACACGGGGTGTCCATGACGCCGAACATCCCGAAGCCGAGGAGCCGCGGCCGGCTCTATCTGACCAGCCCCGATCCGGCGGTCAAACCCGCTCTGGACTTCCGCTACTTCACCGATCCGGAGGACTACGACGGCCGCACCCTCGTCGACGGGATCAGGATCGCCCGCGAGATCGCCGCGCGGGAGCCGCTGGCGGGCTGGCTGAAGCGGGAGGTCTGCCCGGGGCCCGAGGTCACCTCGGACGAGGATCTGAGCGAGTACGCGCGCAGGGTCGCGCACACCGTCTACCACCCGGCGGGAACATGCCGGATGGGCGCGGCCGACGACGCGCTCGCCGTGGTCACACCCGATCTGCGCATCCGCGGTCTGGACGCGGTCCGGATAGCCGACGCGTCGGTCTTCCCGACGATGCCGGCCGTCAACCCGATGATCGGGGTCCTGATGGTCGGGGAGAAGTGCGCGGAGTTGCTCGGCACCACTGATGGGGGTCATGTCCGATGAACACACCGCCGCACGTCTTCTCCGTGAACAACCTCTGGAAGGTCTTCGGGCCGAAGGCCGACCGGGTGCCCGGTGACCCTGAGCTCGCCGAGCTCGACGGCACGGAACTGCGCGAGCGGACCGGCTGCACCGCCGCCGTGCGCGATGTCTCCTTCGACGTCCGCAAGGGCGAGGTGTTCGTCGTGATGGGCCTGTCCGGGTCCGGCAAGTCCACCCTCGTGCGCTGCCTCACCCGGCTCGTCGAACCGACGTCCGGCGAGATCGTCATGGACGGCGAGGACGTGCTGTCGATGAACGCGGGACGGCTGCGGGAACTGCGCCGCCACCGCGCCGCCATGGTCTTCCAGCACTTCGGTCTGCTGCCGCACCGTTCGGTCGTCGACAACATCGCCTACGGGCTGGAGATCCAGGGCATGGGCCGGGCCGAACGACGCTCGCGCGCTGCCGAGTTCATCGCCAAGGTCGGACTCGAAGGCCTGGAGGACCGGCGCCCCGGGCAGCTCTCCGGGGGCCAGCAGCAGCGCGTCGGGCTGGCGCGGGCGCTGGCCGTCGACCCCGAAGTGCTGCTGTTCGACGAGCCGTTCAGCGCCCTGGACCCGCTCATCCGGCGGGACATGCAGGAGGAGGTCGTGCGCCTGCACCGCGAGGAGGGCCGCACGATGGTCTTCATCACCCACGACCTGAACGAAGCGCTGAAGCTCGGTGACCGGATCGCCCTGATGCGGGACGGCCGGATCGTGCAGCTGGGCACCCCCGAGGAGATCGTGGGGTCGCCGGCCGACGACTACGTCCGGGACTTCGTGCGCGATGTCCCGCGCGAACAGGTGCTGACCGTACGGGCCGCGATGCGGCCGGCCGACGGCGACGAGAGTGTCTCGGGTCCGGCGCTGGCACCGGGAACCACCGTCTCGGAGGCGATCGAGGCGGTCGTCCGTACCGGGGAGACCGCACGCGTGGTCGACGAGGGACGCTGCCTGGGCGTGGTCGACCACGCGTGCCTGCTCGGCGTCGTGGCCGGGATTCCGGCCGTGAGGGAGGCCGCGTGATGGGGACGAACCGTCCGACGGCCCCGCCGGGCCGCACCGGCGCCCGCCGCCCCGGACACGGGACGCCCTCCCCCACGAACCGGAGGTGCCCGCGATGACCGCCACCGCCACCCCCGCACGCCCCACCGGTCTCGGCTCGTCCGGGACCGCCGCCGCCCTCGCACGGCACCGCACACCGATTCTGCTGGCCGCGACGGTCGTGCTGCTGGCGCTCGGCACCGTCCTGGCCGGCCGGGGCGCCTGGCCCGGGGACCTCACCGTCGACCTCACCGGTCCGCTCGGCAGCGTCAGCGACTGGATCATCGACAACCGCGACACGCACCCGCTGTTCCTCTACTTCTTCGGGCACATCAGCAACGGCGTCGTCCTCTCGGTACGCGCCGTCTATCTGGTGCTGCTCGCGGCCGGCTGGGCCGGGGTCACCGCGGCGGTCGGGCTGATCGCCTGGCGCGTGGCGGGTGTGCGGCTCGCGCTGTCCGCCGTGGTCGCGCTGCTCTGCTGCGGGCTGCTCGGCATGTGGGTGCCGACCATGCAGACCCTGGCGCTGATGGTGGTCGCGGTCCTGGTGTCCGTGGCACTCGGGGCGCTCCTCGGCCTGGCCGCGGGACTGTCGGACCGGTTCTTCCGCGTGCTGCGGCCGGTGCTCGACACCATGCAGGTGATGCCGGCCTTCGCGTACCTGCTGCCGGTGGTCCTCGTCTTCGGCATCGGAGTACCGGCCGCCGTGCTGGCGACCGTCGTCTACGCGGCGCCGCCGATGGCCCGGCTGACCGCTCTCGGGCTGCGCGACGCGGACGCGGGCGTCATGGAGGCGGCCGCTTCGCTCGGCGCCACCGGACGGCAGCGGCTGCTGACCGCCCGGCTGCCGCTGGCCCGCAGGGAACTGCTGCTCGGCCTCAACCAGACGATCATGATGGCCCTCTCGATGGCTGTCATCGCCTCCGTGATCGGCGCCGGCGGTCTCGGTGACCGCGTCTACCAGGCACTGGCCTCCGTGGACGTCGGAGCCGCGCTGGCGGCCGGAATCCCGATCGTGCTGCTCGCCGTGATCCTCGACCGGGTCACCGGCGCGGCCGGCAACGGGCTCGACACCGCGCCCCGTGCCGGATCGGCCCGGCTGGGCTGGGCCGTCGCCGCGGCCGGCACCGTGGTCGTCGCCGTCGGGACGCGCCTCGTCGCCGGGACGGGCTGGCCGGACGGCTGGACGGTCGCGGTGGCCGAGCCCGTCAACAGGGCCGTCGGCTGGATGACCGACCACCTGTACTCGGGTGTCCCGGTCGTCGGCGGCACGGCGGACTGGGCCGGACGTTTCACCACCTGGGTCCTGGACCCGGTGCGCGACGGACTGCAGTGGCTGCCCTGGTGGGCGGTGCTGCTGCTGATCGCCCTGCTCGCCATGCTGATCGGCACCTGGCGCACCACGGTGACCGCCGTCCTCGCGATGGCCGCCATCGGGGTGCTCGGCGTCTGGGACCCGGCGCTGGACACGCTCTCCCAGGTGCTGGCCGGTGTCGCGGTGACGCTGGTGGCCGGCTTCGCCGTCGGGATCGCCGCCTCGCGCAGCGAACGGGTGGAGCGGCTGCTGCGCCCGGTCCTTGACGTGTTCCAGACGATGCCGCAGTTCGTCTACCTCATCCCCGTCGTCGCCCTGTTCGGCGTCGGCCGCGCACCGGCGGTGGCCGCCGCCGTCATCTACGCGCTGCCCGCCGTCGTCCGTATCACGACCCAGGGCCTGAAGGGCGTCGACCCCGTCACCATGGAGTCCTCGCGCTCGCTCGGCGCGACCGGTGTCCAGCAGCTGCTGAAGGTCCAGCTTCCACTGGCCCGGCCGGCGCTGCTGCTCGCCGTCAACCAGGGCGTCGTCCTGGTGCTCGCCGTCGTGGTCATCGGTGGTCTCGTCGGTGGCGGGGCGCTCGGCTACTCCGCGGTGTTCGGCCTCGCCCAGGGCGATCTGGCGACCGGGCTGGTCGCCGGCGCGGCGATCGTCCTGCTCGGCCTGATGCTCGACCGCGTCACCCAGCCGACCCGGCGCCACTCCGGAAAGGGGGCCTGAGATGGCTCGTCCGCGTACTCCGCTCGTCGCACTCCTCTCCGCCACGGCCCTGGTCGCCGTGGCCGGCTGCGGCGCGGCCGACATGACCCAGCAGTCCTCGCCGTTCGCCAACGCGCAGGGCGCGAAGACCGTGACCCTGTCCGTGCAGTCGTGGGTCGGCGCCCAGGCGAACGTGGCGGTCGCCCAGTACCTCCTGGAACACGAGCTGGGCTACCGCGTCGACACCGTCCAGATCGACGAGGTGCCCGCCTGGGACGCCCTCAGCCAGGGCCGGGTGGACGCCATCCTGGAGGACTGGGGCCATCCCGACCAGGAGGCCCGGTACGTCAAGGACAAGAAGACGATCAGTCCGGGCGGCGAGCTCGGTGTCACCGGGCACATCGGCTGGTTCGTGCCGACGTACTTCGCCAAGGAGCATCCCGACGTCACGGACTGGCACAACCTCAACAAGTACGCCGGGCAGTTCCGCACGCCGGAGAGCGGTGGCAAGGGCCAGCTGCTGGACGGCTCCCCGTCCTACGTGACCAACGACAAGGCACTCGTACGGAATCTCGGCCTGGACTACCAGGTCGTGTTCTCCGGGTCGGAGGCCGCGCAGATCACCCAGATCAAGCAGTTCGCCAAGGAGAAGAAGCCCTTCCTCTCCTACTGGTACAAGCCGCAGTGGCTGTTCGAGAAGGTGCCGATGACGGAGGTGAAGCTGCCTCCGTACAAGGACGGCTGCGACTCCGACGCCAAGAAGGTCAAGTGCGCCTACCCGCAGACGCCGCTGAAGAAGTACCTCAACGCCCACTTCGCCGGCAGCGGGGGGAAGGCCGCCCGGTTCCTGAGGAACTTCTCCTGGAGCACCGAGGACCAGAACGAGGTCGCCCTGATGATCGCCGATCAGAAGCTGTCGCCCGAGGACGCGGCGAAGAAGTGGGCCGACGAGAACGAGCGGACATGGCGGGCCTGGATTCCCCGCTGACGCAACGGGCCGGCCGGACGGATTCCCGTCCGGCCGGCCCGCTCGTCCGCCTGTCCGGCTTACTACGGAACGAGCAGGTGGAGCAGGTGTGCGCAGCCGGCCGATTCGCTCGGGTGCCGGGCGATCACCTCGTACGTACCGCGCTCGTACGCCCCGGTCTCCCACGCCCCGTCGGGGGCCTGCCGCAGGAACAGGAAGTCGGTGGGGGTGGGGGCCGGTTCGTGGACTCCCTCGATGCGGTAGTAGCCGTCGGCCACTCCGGCGGCCACTGCCGCGGCCCGCAGTTCCCGGCGGTCCATGCCGGCGCTAGGCGGCGGGAGCGAGGTAGCCGTTTTCCAGCAGCCACTTGACGTTCAGCCGCTGGCCCTCGCCCGGGTCGAGGAAGACCGCGTCGAGCTTGATCTGCTGGCCTCCGCCGGACTGCTCGAACCAGGGGGCGATGCTCCCCTGCCACACCCAGAAGGGCTTGGCGACCTTGTACACCCGGTAGTCGCAGGGGAAGGCCGCCTCACGGGTGTTGAGGTTCTGCGGGGGCAGCGCCCGCTCCGCGTACGAGTCGCCGGCCGGGGCCAGGAAGCCGCCGTACTCGGAACCGAACCGGTCCAGGCGCTGGCCGGGGCGCAGCTTCGAGGGCTCCTTGTCGACCTTGCCGTTGACCTCGCCGAAGCCGTCGTTGGGCGGGTACTTCCAGCTGCCGGAGTCGGCGGGCCCTTCCCAGTACTTCTTCAGGAAGGCCTGCGGGGACAGGCCCCCGGTCCGCTTGTAGCCCTTCAGGAGCGGGCCCACCGGGGCGCGGTTCCTGTTCGGCAGCCACTGCGGGCCGAGCCGGGCGTCGTCGTGGAACTCGCCGGTGCAGGGCTCGTGCCGGGCGGTGGTGCCGGCCGGCCGGTTCTCCGGCTTCGCCGCGGCGCTCGCGGCGGGGGCCGCGAGCAGTCCGGCGGTGATGCCCAGCGCGGCAAGTACCGTGCGCATACGGTGCATTCGGATGTCCCCTCAAGTACTGATGATCTACCAGTGAGGTGACAAAGGGTAGCCGCACGATCACCTTGGGGTTCGACACCATGCCGTTCGCGGAGCGCGGGCACGAGGTGTCCGTTCTCAGACCGCGGTGCCGTCCGCGGCCTCGGGCGGGGACGCCTCGGTGAGGGCGAACCAGGCGGTCTTGCCCTCCGGTTCGGGCCGCACGCCCCATTGGTCGGCCAGGATGTCGAGGAGCAGCAGCCCCCGTCCCGACGAGGCGAGTTCGACCGGGGTCCGCTGGTGGGGCAGTTCGTCGCCCCGGTCCATGACCTCGACGAGCAGCCTGCGCCGGCCGGTCTCCCCGGTGACGTACGCGGTGAGTGAGCCGTCCTGGTCGGTGTGCACGAGTACGTTGCCGAGCAGTTCCGTCGCCAGGAGGACCGCGGTGTCCACCTGGTCCGGCCGCGCCCAGTCGTACAGCAGCGCCTTCAGTTCCGCCCGCGCCTCGGCCAGGCCCTCGCCGTGGTCCTGGCCGATGGTGAGCACCAGGCGGCGCTTGTCCACCTCGGCGCGCGGTTTCACCGAGTCACGTCGCAGCAGCAGGAGCGCGATGTCGTCGCCGTCGCGGGCGGCGCCCTCCCGGGCGCCGGGTTCGGGGCTGAGTACGGCCGCCATCAGCCGGTCCGCCATCGCTTCGAGGTCCTCGACGGGGCCGGGCGAGAACGCGTCGCGCACCCGTACCCAGCCGCTGTACATGTCGTGGCCGCCGTTCTCGATCAGGCCGTCCGTGCACAGCATCAGGACCTCGCCGTCGTGCAGGCGCAGGATGTCGACGGGGTAGTCCTCCTCGCCGGGCATCAGGCCGAGCGGCAGTCCGCCGCTGATGTGCTTGATCAGGCAGGTGCCGTCCGGAGTCCGCAGGACGGGGTGCGGGTGGCCGGCGCGTGCGATGTGCAGGTTGCCGGTGGACGGGTCGGCCTCGATGTAGAGGCAGGTGGCGAACCGGTCCTCGTCGAGGGTGGTCAGGAAGCGGGAGGCCCGTGCCAGTACGGCGTCCGGGCCGTGCCCCTCGGCGGCGTACGCGTGCACGGCCGTGCGCAGCTGGGCCATCAGCCCCGCCGCGTGCACATCGTGTCCCTGTACGTCTCCGATGACCAGGGCGAGACGGCCGTTGGGCAGGTCGATGCTGTCGTACCAGTCCCCGCCGACCATGAGCCCTCCCCCGGTCGGTACGTAGCGTGTCGCGACGCTCAGCCCGGTCATCGCGGGACCTACGGCGCGCATGCTCCGGCGCAGGCCGCGGGAGAGGGCCAGTTCCGCCTTGCCGGCCCGCGCGCGTTCGAGGACCTGGGCGATCATCCGGCCGGTGACGGTCAGCAGGGCGCGCTCGCTCGTGCTGAAGGCGACGGGTGAGCGGAAGGCGGCCAGCCACACTCCGACGACCCGCCCGGCGGTCACGAGCGGCAGGAAGGCCCAGGCGTTGCGGCCCTTGCGGGCCGACATGTGCCAGGTGGCCGGGAATCCGGCGCGGTACTCCCGTGTCGAGGCCAGGAACACCGCCCGGCCGGTCCTGGCGACCTCGGCGGCCGGGTATTCGGTCGCAATCGGCATCCGGAAGCCCTGGTCGACCACGCCGCCGGGCCGGAATCCGTACTGGGCCAGCGCGCTGAGGTGCCCGTCGCCGATTCCGAACACGCACTGGCCGTCGAGGGGGAAGTCCGGCGCGTACAGCCCGGCCGCCAGTCTCAGGGCCTCGTCGAGCGAGTCGGACTCGCTGATCGCGTGACCGGCCGAGAGCAGGAGCGAGTCGCGCCGTCTGACCGCATCGCCGGGCGGTACACCCTCGGCGGCGGGCCGGCTCCCCCGGCCGTCCCGCGGCGCCGGGGACGGGGCGTGCATCCGGTTCAGCGCGGCGATCTGGTCCAGCTCGGCCTCGAACTCGTCCGGCGGCGGTTCATGCCGTTCACCACCCATCCGGCATCCCTTCGTCCCGATGTCCGTCGCCGACTGTTCGTACCATGCTCCGACGGTGGAGCCGGGTCCGCAGTGCGAGAGAGCGTGACAGCGCGGTGCACGGAGCCGTGCGGGGCGCCGGGGCGCGGGAATCCGGGAGTGGAAAGGGCGGGGCGGGGCGACGCCCGAACGGGGCGGGCCGGCCGTCAGCGGTACGCCGCGGACCTGCGTACGTCGCTGAAGTCGACGGCCTGGTCGGCCTCGCGCAGAGTCTCCTCAGCCACTCGGCGCACCTCCGCCAGGACGTCCCCGTGCTCCTCCACGAGACCGGCGTAGATCGGTGCCTCGGAACTGTCTGTGAAACTCACGTCGAACTGCCTCAATCGGTTGGGTATGCCATCGTTCGGCCGGAAACAGGGGCCGATTCTACGTGGTCCGCCGCGGCGGCCGCGGGCGGCACCGAGGAGTGGACGTTCCGGGCGATACCCGAATTCGGCTGTGCTCGCCGCCCGGGGAATGAGATCCTGCGCCGGGCGCGGAGAAAGCGGTTGACCTCAAGTCGACTTGAGATCCTAGCGTTCTGACTGCGCCCCGGGCCGTGTCCGGTCGACGGGAGCATGGATTTCTTCCCGGAGGCACGCATGAGTATGGAAGTCACGGCTTGGTCATCGCTGCACAGTGCGATGAGCGCCCAACAGGACCGCCGGCCGTTCTCCCGGGCCACCGTGCGCCGGATCGCCGCCTTCGCCCGGCCGCGTCGCCGTGAGCTCTACCGCTTCCTCGTACTGAGCGTCGTCACGGCCCTGCTGGCGGTGGCCACGCCGGTGCTGGCCGGCCGGGTGGTCAACGCGATCGTGCAGGGCAAGGAGAACGGCACGGTGACCCGGCTGGCGCTGGTGATCGCGTTGATCGCCGTGGCCGAGGCGGGGCTCGGCCTGCTGACCCGCCTGCTGTCGGCCACCCTGGGCGAGGGGCTGATCCTGGACCTGCGCACAGCGGTCTTCGACCATGTGCAGCGGATGCCGGTCGCCTTCTTCACCCGGACCCGCACCGGGGCCCTGGTGAGCCGGCTCAACAACGACGTCATCGGGGCCCAGCGGGCGTTCAGCAACACCCTGTCCGGCGTGGTGTCCAACCTGGTGACCCTGTTGCTGACCCTCACGGTGATGCTGACCATCTCCTGGCAGATCACCCTGCTCGCGCTCGTCCTGTTGCCGGTGTTCGTCGTGCCCGCGCGGCGGATGGGATCCAGGATGGCCCGGATGCAGCGTGAGGCGGCCGGTCACAACGCCGCCATGGGCACCCAGATGACCGAGCGTTTCTCGGCTCCCGGCGCGACCCTGGTCAAGCTCTTCGGCCGGCCGGCCGACGAGTCCGCCGAGTTCGCCGCGCGGGCCGGCCGGGTCCGGGACATCGGGATCCGTACGGCCATGGCGCAGTCGACGTTCATCACGGCGCTCACCCTGGTGTCCGCGCTGGCTCTCGCGCTGGTCTACGGGCTCGGCGGCTACTACGCGCTGCGCGGGAGCCTGGAGCCGGGTGCGGTCGTGGCGCTCGCGCTGCTGCTGACCCGGCTCTACGCACCACTGACCGCGCTGGCCGGTGCCCGGGTCGAGGTGATGAGCGCCCTGGTGAGCTTCGAGCGGGTCTTCGAGATCCTCGACCTGAAGCCGCTGATCACCGAGAAGCCGGATGCCCGCAAGGTGCCGGACGGTCCGGTGTCGGTGGAGTTCGACGGGGTGTCCTTCGGCTACCCGGCCGCCGACAAGGTCTCCCTCGCCTCGCTCGAAGAGGTCGCGACACTCGATTCCCGGGGCGGTACGGAGGTCCTGCACGACGTCTCCTTCCGTGCCGAGCCCGGCCGGATGGTCGCACTGGTCGGTTCCTCGGGTGCGGGCAAGTCGACGATCGCGCAGCTGCTGCCCCGGCTGTACGACACCGATGCCGGCTCGGTGCGGCTGAACGGTATCGACGTACGCGATCTGAGCGCCGACTCGATCCGCGAGACCCTCGGCATGGTCACCCAGGACGGGCACCTCTTCCATGAGTCGGTCCGCGCCAACCTCACGCTGGCCAGGCCCGGAGCGAGCGAGGAGGAGATCTGGGACGCCCTGCGCCGCTCCCGCCTCGACGGGCTGGTGGCCTCGCTGCCCGACGGCCTCGACACGGTGGTGGGCGAGCGTGGCTACCGGCTCTCGGGCGGTGAGCGGCAGCGGCTGACGATCGCCCGGCTGCTCCTGGCCCAGCAGCGCGTCGTGATCCTCGACGAGGCGACCGCGCACCTCGACTCGACGTCGGAGGCGGCCGTGCAGGAGGCGCTGGCGGAGGCGCTGGAGGGACGCACCGCCGTGGTGATCGCCCACCGGCTCTCGACGGTGCGGGCGGCCGACCTGATCCTGGTCATCGAGGAGGGGCGGGTGGCCGAGCGCGGCACGCACAGCGAGCTGCTGGCCGCCGGCGGACGGTACGAGGAGCTGTACCGGACGCAGTTCGAGTCGCCGGCGGCGAACGGCCCGCGCCCGGAGTCCGTCCCGGCCGAATGACGAGGGAGGCGCCCCCGGTCCGTGCGGACCGGGGGCGCCTCGTGTGCGGGGCCGTGGGGTGGCCGGGTCAGTCGTCGTCGACGTGCTCACCGGTGACGGAGCCACTGGCGGCGTCGATGTCGACCGTCGTCTCATTGAAGTCCTTGGTGACGACGTCGACGGACCAGATGAGGACGTTCTTGTCGTTGTCGTCCAGGTCGAGGGAGGTCACGGTGCCCTTGGCCTTGGTGGTGGCGGCCTTGGCCGCCTGCTGCGGCGTCTGCGTGGCCTTGGCGATGCGCTCGGCAGTGCGGGTCTTCTCCTGAGCGTCCTGGTCCGGGTCCTCGACGGACTGGAGCACCTTGCCGGAGACCGCGTCGATGCGCACGGTGTGCTCGGTGCCGTCCTTCGCCACGACGGCCGCCACCCACTCCGGGCCCTTGGCGGCGGGGCTGGCGGACGGGGAGGCGCTCGCTCCGGAGGGCGACGCGCCGGAACCGCTCGGTGAGGAACTGGCACCGGACGGGGAGGCGCTCGCACTCGCGGACGCGGATGCACTCGCACTCGCGGACGCGTCGGTGTCGTCGTCGGACTTCCCCGGGCCCTTCAGTTCGAGTTCGATCACCTTGCTTCCTGCGACGGCTCCCTCGGCCGTGGTGACGGCCTTGTCGAAGGTGATCTTGGTGGAGGCCAGCAGCTTCTTGCGCTTCTCCTGGTCCTTGGTCAGCGAAGCGCTCGGGCTGGGCGAGGGGCTGGTCGTCCGCTCCGGGACGGCGCGCGCGGCTTCGGAGGTCTCCGTCCCCGTCGATGTGCTGCCGCTGTCCTGGCCGCAGCCGGTGAGCAGGGCGGCGGTCAGGACGACGCAGGCGGCGCCGGCCGCACGGAGGCGGTGGGCGCGCAGGAGTCCGGTGTTCTTCGGTCGGGGGTCATAGGTCATGCCGGCATGCCTAACCGCCGTGCGGCCCGGGCATGTGGGGTGACGGGTCGGAGTCACCCGATCAACCGTGTGCCGGCCCGGACCCGCCCGTCCCCGGCGCAAGGACCCGGTGCGAGGGAGCGGGCGACGGCGAGAGGGCCGATTCCCCGGTGTGCCACGGGAAATCGGCTTCCGATATTGGCTCCCGCGGGTCGCGATCCGGGCGTTTTGGTGCGAGCCTGGATGCATGACCTGGGCGTCCTGGACGACACGCGGAGTGTATTCGGGGCACGGCGGCGTGCTCACCGAAGAGGTCGGGCCGCTGTCGGGCGATCTGACCGTGCACACCACATGGGCCGATGACACGGCACAGATCACCGTGCAGTACACCGACGCGGCCGACTGGTTCACCATGTCGGGCAGCCCCGTGCCCTGCTCCTCGGAGGAGGACAGCCGGACACTGCACGAGGCCGTGGTGAACGCCGTGCGGCGGGGTGCGGCGGCCACCGTTCCGGCCGCGTGCCTGGAGCCGGACGGGCGGACCGGGGAAACCGCCTCCGAATAACCCACGACCGCGGTGCCCGTTCGAGCCGGTACCCGGCGGCGCGCCCGCACGCGAAGGCGTACGGGCGCGCGGCGGAGCCGGTGCGGTGCGGCGGGCCCGCTCCACGAGTCAGTGGGCCTTCTTCACGAACTCCGTCGTGTACGTCTTGGAGAGGTCGACGTCCGCGTTCTTGAGGTTGGGGTTGAAGGCCTTCAGGACCCGCTCGACGGTGGCCGGACCGTCCGGAGGCATCACCCCGTCGGTGGTGAACATCGGCAGGGTGTTCTTGATGGACTGTGCGTAGAGCGCGGCGCCGCCGCCCTGCGCGTAGTCGGCGGGCATCTTCGCGGCGATCTCGCCCGCGCTGTGCGTCGACATCCACTTCAGGGTCTTCACGAAGGCGTTGGCGAGCTTCTGCACGGTCGCCTTGTGGGCGTTGACCCACTCGGTCTGCATGTAGAGGCTGGAGGACGGGTAGAGCCCGCCGAGTGCCTTCTTGGACCCTTCGGGGGTCCGCATGTCGATGAGGATGCTGCCGAGCTTCTTGTCCAGGACGGTGGCCACGGTCGGGTCGGTGGTCATGCCGCCCTGGATGGAGCCCTGCTGGAGCGCGGAGATGAACGTCTGGCCGGCTCCGACCGCTACGGGGGTGAACTCGCTGGTCTGCACCCCGTTCTTCACGGCGAGGTACTTCGTCAGGAAGTCGGTCGAGGAACCGAGTCCCGTCACGCCCAGCTTCCTGCCCTTGAAGTCCTTGGCCGAGCCGATGTCGCCCGCCGCCTTGTTGGAGACCATCTCGACCTCTCCGGGCGCCTGGGAGAGCTGGACCACCGACTCCACATGCTTGCCCTTCACCTGGAGATCGAGCGTGTGGTCGTAGAAGCCCACGGTTCCCTGTACGTCGCCGGAGACGAGCGCGGTCTCCGCCTGGACGCCGGCGGGCTCGGTCAGCAGCTGGACGGCGACGCCCTCGTCCTTGAAGTAGCCGAGCCGTTCGGTGAGCATCGCGGGCAGGTAGATGACCTTGTCCAGGCCGCCCACCATGATCTTCACGCTGTCGTTCTTGTCGCCGGACGCGGAGGTGGAGTCGCCTCCGCAGGCGGTCAGGCTCGCCGCGGCGAGCACTCCGGCGACGGCGAGTGCCGGGATCCGGGGGGACATACGCATCTGGTTCACGTCCTTGTGAAGAGGGTTCCCCTGAGGGGAGGAAGGTGGCGCGGGTCAGCGCGCGGTGTCGGCGTCGGCCGGTTTCCAGCGGAAGAGCTTCTTCTCCAGGAAGGTGAGCAGCCCCTCGGCGAGCAGGGCCACGACCGCGAGGATGGCCATGGCGGCGTACACGCCGGCCGCGTTGAACGTGCCCTGCGAGGCGGCGACGAGCAGGCCCAGTCCCTTGGTGGCGCCGATGTACTCACCGACGATGGCGCCGATCAGCGCGAAGCCGAAGCTGACGTGGAGGCTGGTGAAGATCCAAGAGGTGGCGGAGGGAATGACCACCTGGAGGGTGACCTGCCGGTTGCTGGCGCCCAGGATGCGGGAGTTGGCGACGAGGTTGCGGTCGACCTCCCTGGCGCCCTGGAAGGCGTTGAAGAAGACCGGGAAGAACACCAGGACGACCGCGGAGGCGACCTTGGACGCCGGGCCCAGGCCGAACCAGATCAGGAAGATCGGGGCGAGCACGATGCGCGGCAGGGCGTTGAGGACCTTGATGTACGGGCCGAGGACATCGGCGGCGAAGCGGACCCGGCCGAGCGCGATACCGAACAGCACACCGGCGATCACACCGATGACCCAGCCGAGCAGCGCCTCGTAGAGCGTGTACCAGATCTGCTCCCACAGGGAGCCCTGGGCGGTACCGTCGGTCACCCAGGTACGGATCTGCTCCCAGATCTTCGACGGCATGGAGAAGTTGAACGGATCGATGACGGCCGTCCTGGCCAGCCACTCCCACAGTCCGACGACCGCGACGAGGACGGCGATCCGGCTGGCCAGCACCAGCATCCTGCGGTTGCGAGCGGCCCGCGCCCTCGCCTCGGTCCGGCCGGTGCCGCTCGCGGCGGCGGTCTTGGTGACGGTCTCAGGCGGCATCGGCCGCACCCCTCTCGCGGGTGATGCGGACCTCTTCGCCGAGCGAGGACCAGATCTCGCGGTAGATCTCCAGGAACCGGGGCTCAAGGCGCACCTGTTCGACCTTGCGCGGACGCGGCAGGCCGATCTCGAAGACCTCCTTGACCGTGGCCGGTCCGGCGGTCATCACGACGACCTTGTCGGCGAGTGCGATGGACTCCTCCAGGTCGTGCGTGACGAAGACGACGGAGGCTCCCGTGCCGCCCCACAGCTCCAGCAGCTCGTCGGACATCAGGGCCCGGGTCTGCACGTCGAGTGCCGAGAACGGCTCGTCCATCAGCAGGATCTCCGGGTCGTTGACGAACGTCGCGGCGAGGGCGACCCGCTTGCGCTGGCCCCCGGAGAGCTGGTGGGGATAGCGGTCCTCGAAGGAGGACAGGCCGACCCGGTCGAGCCAGGCCCGCGCACGTTCCTTCGCCTCCGCCTTCGGCACGCCCCGGAAGCGGGGGCCCGCCATGACGTTGGACAGGACCGTCCGCCAGGGGAAGACCGCGTCCTGCTGGAAGACGAAGCCGACCTTGTCACCGATGCCGCGCACCGGCTCGCCGGAGACCAGTACCTCCCCCTCGGTGGGCTCCTCAAGCCCGCTGATCAGGGTCAGGGTGGTCGACTTGCCGCATCCGGTCGGACCGACGACGGCGACGAACTCCCCCCTGCCGATCGTCAGATCCAGATCCCGTACGGCGGTGTGGAGCGCCCCCGACGGAGTCCGGAACGCTTTGCTCGCCCCCCGCAGCTCGATGGCGGGGCTCGTTTCGCTGTTCATGGGGCGGGACGCTAGGGGCGCTCCGGGCCCGGCGGGAGCCTTGCGCCCACAACTCCGGGTTCTGCCCGTTACCCGGGGTTCTGCTCATTGTGCTCACTCCCGTACAACGAAGCGGCGACGAGGGCTAGGCAGCGGGGTCGGGGCCGTTTACCTTGCGTTGACACCGAGCGGATCGGAGTACCGGATTCGAGGACCGCGGGAGAGCAGAGGACACGGACATGCGCATTCACTGGCCCCGCCGTGTCTTCGCCCAGGTACTGCTCACCCAGGTGGTGATCACGACGGGGGTGGTCATGCTCGTCACCGGGCTCTTCCTCGCCCCGCTGAGCCACGAGCTCGATGACCAGGCGATGCGGCGGGCCCTGTCCATCGCCCAGACCACCGCCGCCGAACCCGGCCTGGTGGAGAAGCTGCTCAGCACCCGGCCCGATCCGGCCGGGCCCGTACAGGCCGAGGCGGAGCGGATCCGGCGGGCCACCGGGGCGCTGTACATCGTGGTGATGGACACCCGGGGTGTGCGGTGGTCGCACACCGAGACCGACCGGATCAGCGAACGCGTCTCGACCGATCCGAGTACGGCGCTGGCCGGCCGCGAGGTCATGCAGATCGACATCGGCACCCTGGGGCGCTCCGCCCGCGCGAAGGTCCCGCTGCGCGACCGGGACGGCACCGTGGTCGGGGCCGTCTCGGTGGGCATCGCGTACAAGAGCGTCAGGCAGGGGCTGCTCGGCACCATTCCGGTGCTCCTGCAGTACGCGGGAGCCGCACTGGCCGCGGGGGTGCTGGCGGCGCTCGTCGTCTCCCGCCGCGTCCAGCGCAACACGCACGGTCTGGCCTTCGCGGACATCTCCGCGCTCCTGGACGAGCGTGAGGCGATGCTGCACAGCATCCGCGAGGCGGTGCTCGCCCTCGATTCGCGCGGGCGGATCCGGCTGCTCAACGACGAGGCGCAACGGCTGCTGGAGCTGACCCCGGACGCCGTCGGCCGGACGCTGGGCGAGGTGCTGCCGCCGGGGCGTACGACGCAGGTGCTGGCGGGCCGGGTCGACGGCGCGAATCTGCTCACCGTCTCCCGGGGGCGGGTGCTGATCGCGAACCGGATGCCGACCGGCGACGGCGGCGCCGTCGTGACGCTGCGCGACCGCACCGAACTCGAACTGCTCGGCCGCGAGCTGGACTCCACGCACGGACTGCTCGACGCGCTCCGCGCCCAGGACCACGAGCACGCCAACCGGCTGCACACCCTGCTGGGCCTGCTGGAGCTGGGCAGGCACGAGGCGGCGGTGGAGTTCGTCACCGAGGTGTCCGACGGCCACCGGGCCTCGGCCGAGCAGGTCGCGGAGCGCGTGAACGATCCGCTGCTCTCGGCGCTGCTGGTGGGCAAGTCCGCCGTCGCCGCCGAGCGCGGCGCGTCCTTGCTGGTCTCCCCCGCCACCCGGCTGCCCGACGTCGTGGTGGACCCGCGCGATCTGGTGACCGTACTGGGCAATCTCATCGACAACGCCCTGGACGTCGCCACGCTGGTCGAGGTGGAGCTGCTCGCCGAGGGCACCACCGCCGTCCTGCGGGTCAGCGACGACGGCCCCGGGGTGCCCGTCGACATGCGGGAACAGATCTTCACCGAGGGCTGGTCCACCAAGGAGTCCCCGGCCCACCGGGAGCGCGGGCTCGGGCTGGCGCTGGTGCGTCGCCTGGCCGAGCGCTACGGCGGCGCGGCCCGGGTCACTGCCAGGGCCGGTGGCGGCGCGGTCTTCACCGTCGTCCTGCCGGAGGCGCTCGCCGTCCGGCAGCGAGTCGAGGCGGGAGAGTCGCAGTGATTGACGTTCTGGTGGTGGACGACGACTTCCGGGTTGCGGAGATCAACGCGGCCTATGTGAGCAAGGTGCCGGGTTTCCGGGTCGTCTCCCGTGCCCACACCGCCGCGCAGGCGCTGTCCGTCCTGGAGCGCGAGCATGTCGATCTGATCCTGCTCGATCACTATCTGCCGGACCGCACGGGGCTCACGCTGGTGCGTCAGCTGCGCCAGCTCGGCCACCCCGCCGACGTGATCATGGTGACGGCCGCCCGCGACGTGGTGACCGTGCGGACCGCGCTGCGGTACGGCGCCCTGCAGTATCTGGTCAAGCCGTTCAGTTTCGGTGGCCTGCGCTCCAAGCTGGAGAGCTACGCGACGCTGCGCCGCACCCTGGACGGTGTGGAGAGCCGTCGCGGCGAGGCAGGCCAGGAGCAGGTCGACCAGATCTTCGGGGCGCTGCGCACCTCGGAGTCCGTCGTCGCGGCCGGGCTCCCGAAGGGGCACTCGGCGCCGACCGCCGATGTCATCCGCCAGGTGCTGCTCGGGGCCGGTGAGCCGCTGTCGGCGCACGAGGTCGCCGCGCGGGCCGGTCTGAGCCGCTCGACCGCACAGCGGTACCTCAAGTACCTGGAGGGTGCGGGCCGGATCAGCCTGACCCTGAAGTACGGGGACACCGGCCGCCCGGAGCACCGCTACGCCTGGGCGGTGGCCGGCTGAGGGGCCACGGAGCCGCGCAACCCCTCTGCAACGTCCGGCCGGGTTGCATGGGGGCCATGCGCGCACCGCGATCCCCGCGGTGCCCGGAAGGAGACCGATCCGTGAACCGATGCGAGGGTGTGCGGCCATGAGCTCCGCGGACGCGCCGCCGGTGGAGCTCACACCCGCGGCCGCGGATCTGCTGCGGCGGCTGCGCGAGCTGCACGGGCCGCTGATGTTCCACCAGTCGGGCGGCTGCTGCGACGGCAGCGCGCCGATGTGCTACCAGGACGGGGAGTTCCGTACCGGCGGCTCCGACGTACTGCTCGCGTCCCTGGAGGTCGAAGGGATGGCGGAGAGCGTTCCGTTCTGGATGTCGAGGAGCCAGTTCGAGGTGTGGGCGCACACCCGGCTGATCGTGGATGTGGTGGAGGGCCGGGGCAGCGGCTTCTCGCTGGAGGCCCCGGAGGGGGTGCGGTTCCTGATCCGGTCGCGGCTCGTGGGCGGCTGACCGGGTCCGCATGGGCCGGGGGTCAGGCCCGGGGCCCGTGCGCACCGCCGGGTCCGCGCCGCGCGCCGGTCCGGCGGTCGAGCAGTTCGCGGCGGATCTCGGCGGCCGTGCTCCTGGCCCGGTCCGAGGTGGCCCTGCGGTCCGTCTGGGCGGGCACGAACCGGTGCAGCGCCTGCCCGCAGCGCGGGCAGGCGGTGTCGGTGTGGAGCAGCCTGCCGTCCTCGCACCGAGGGTCCTCGCAGCGTGCCGCGGTCAGCAGGTGTCCGGCGATCTCCAGGGGCGGCCAGCGGCGCCGGCCGTCCTCGTCCTTCTCCTGGAGGGTATGGGCCCAGCGTGCGTTCCACCGGCGCTCCACCCGGTCCAGGAGCTGGTCCGGGGTGCGCCGGCCCAGCTCCCGCTGGATCATCTCGACGAGTTCGGCGGGGTAGCGGCCGCCGAACTCCCGCATGAGGGGCTGCGGAAGCGCGTGCAGGAGGTAGCCGACCGGGTCCGCGCCCGCCCGCTGCCACGTGCGGCACTGGCAGTCCCCGTCCGCCGACAATGGGGTGCGGCAGCGGTTGCACAGGCCCCGGCAGTCGCCGCACAGTCCGTGGTCGAGCCCGTCCAGGTGCCGGGCGGGGGCCCGGCCGCACTCCCGGCAGCAGGAGGCGCAGAGGCCGCAGAGCCGTTCGTAACCGACAGACGTTGCCCAGGGCCGCTGCTGGCAGCGGCAGCAGCGGCTGCTGTTGCAGTGCTCGTGGTGCACGGCGGCCGGTTGGCGTCCCAGTGGGGGCAATGACATGGCTGCGCTCTCCGGGTCCCTCGCTCGGTGCGGCGCCCGGCAGCCGTTGCCGTGCCGGACGGGGATACGGTACGCGGTGTCCCGCACCCCACCGGACCGTTTCATACCTGAATGCCCGGGGTCCCCGTACGGCCGCACAAAGCAACCAACTGACCGAAAATTGGAAGTTCCCGTACATACGAGATCATTCGCATGCGGTTACGAGTCGCTGCTTGACCTTGCCGCTGGCGGCAGGATTGAACGATTGCCGCATGAACGTCAGCTCAGCAGCCTCCAGGCCTGCCACCGACCGCGTCGTCGCCATCACCGGCGCGGGGACCGGCATCGGCCGTGCCACCGCCCACGCCTTCGCCGCCGAGGGCGCCACGGTCCTCGTCATCGGGCGGCGGGGCCGGCCGGGCGGCTCCGTCTACGCCGCGACCAAGATGGCCATGGAGCTGTTCACCCGCACCTGGGCGGTCGAACTGGCGCCGCGCGGCATCCGCGTCGTGGCGGTCGCGCCCGGTGCGATCGGGACCCCGATCGGCAAGCACCAGGGGCTGACGCCCGAGCAGTTGGCGGCGCTGCGGGAGTGGCAGCTGGCGCACACCCCGATGCGGCGGCGCGGCACACCCGAGGAGGTGGCGCGCTCGATCACGTATCTCGCCTCGCCCGACGCCTCGTTCATCACCGGTGCGGTTCTCCCGGTCGACGGCGGTGCCGTGGTCGCGTGATAAGAGTGAACGGGGAGGTGGTGGGGGTGCTGATCGGCGAACTGGCCGGGGCCACCGGCACGACCGCGCGTGCGCTGCGCCACTACGAGCAGGCCGGGCTGATCACTTCTCGGCGGGCGGCCAACGGCTACCGGGTGTACGAGGCGCGCACGGTCGTCCGGGTCCGCAACATCCGCCACCTGCTGGCCGCCGGGCTCAGGCTGGACGACGTACGGGCCTTCCTGCCCTGCCTGGACGGCGATGTCGTCGCTTCCCCGCCCTCGCCGCCGGGGCTGCGGATCGCCCGCGAGCGGCTCGCGGTCCTCGACGCCCGGATCGCCGCCCAGACCGAGGCCCGGGACCGGCTGGCCGAGGCACTTCGGGCGCTGCCCGGTGACCCGGCCCCGCCGGGCGGAGCCACCGGGGCGGCGACGGGGTCAGGGCCGGATGCTGCTCACCACGTCGGCGGTGGCCGTGAGGCCCTCCTGGATGGTGGGCGCCATGCTCGTCCCCGCGAGGAAGAACCCCAGCAGGCCGCAGACCAGCGCGTGTGAGATCTTCAGTCCGCCATTGCGGAGGAAGATCACCGCCAGGATCAGCAGAAGCAGTACCAGTGAGATCGAAATGGCCATGGCCAACCTCCTCCGCCGCGCCTGAATTGCGGCATTCGGCGGCCAGTTTGGCGTAGCGGAGAGGCCATCCGGCGCACTGGCGTGTCCGCCAAACGGGTAGGGCTGGGCGGCCAGGGACGGGGCCGGGCGGCCCCCGGTCAGCCGGAGCCGCCGGGGGGCCGCCCGGCCGCGTCACGGCGCGGGCAGCTCCATCAGTTCCGCGACGGTCCCTCGGTGGCGGCCCGCCGTGCCGTACGCGATCGAGTCGGCCTTGGCGCGCTTGAGGTACAGGTGCGCCGGGTGCTCCCAGGTCATCCCGATTCCGCCGTGGAGCTGAACGCACTCCTCCGCCGCGTGGACGGCGACCTCGGAGCAGTACGCCTGCGCGACGGCCACCGCCAGCGGCGCGTCGGGGCTGCCGGTGGCCAGCGCGTCCGCCGCGTTGCGCGCCGCCGCCCGCGCCGAGGCGACCTGCAGCCATAGCTGTGCCATGCGGTGTTTGAGCGACTGGAACGAGCCGACGGGGCGGTTGAACTGGTGGCGCTCGCGGGTGTACCGGACCGTCTCGGTCAGGCACCACTCGGCGAGCCCGAGCTGTTCGGAGGCGAGGAGCCCGGCTCCGGCCAGCAGCCCGGCGCGCACCGCTTCCCGGCCTGCCGGGGCATCCGCGAGGCGGGTTGCGGTGGCTCCGGTCAGGGTGACGGCGGCGAGCGGGCGGGTCAGGTCGAGCGCGACGAGCGGCTCGACGACGACGCCCTCGGCGTCCGCGGCCACGGCGTACAGCCCGTCGGCGGCCGGGACCAGCAGCACATCGGCGGCGGCCGCGTCGGCGACCGGGCCGATCGTGCCGTCGAGGCCGGCGGTCACGGTGGCCGGGTCCGGCGCGGCGGCGGAGAACGGCAGGGCGAGTACCGCGACCTTGCGGCCCAAAGCCAGGTCCGCGAGGAGTCCGGCCTCCGGCCCGTCCTGGGCACCGAGCGCCAGCAGCGTCTCGGTGGCGACGACGGAACTGGTCAGGTAGGGCGTCGGGGCGACGCGGCGGCCGAGTTCCTCCATGACCACGGCGGCCTCGCGGTGTCCGGCGCCCTGCCCGCCGAGCTTCTCGGGCACCAGGAGTCCGGCGGCGCCGATGCCGGTGGCGAGCGCCTTCCAGAGCTGCGGGTCCTGCGGCGTGCCGGACTCGGTGCGGGCGATCACCGCCGGCGCGTCGCACCGGGCGTCCAGGAGCGAGCGGACGGCGGCGCGCAGGTCGTCCTCGGCCTCCGAGTACAGCAGATCGGGCGCCTGGCTCTCTTCGGTCCGTGCGGTCATCGGGACAGGTCCTTCCAGGCGACGTCCTTGTCGTTGCGCGGTTCGGCGGGCAGGCCGAGCACGCGTTCGGCGACGATGTTGAGCAGTACCTCGCTCGTGCCGCCCTCGATGGAGTTGCCCTTCGAGCGGAGGTAGCGGTAGCCGGCGTCGCGGCCGGTGAAGTCGACGAGCTCGGGCCGGCGCATCGTCCAGTCGCTGTACAACAGGCCTTCACCGCCCAGGAGTTCGACCTCCAGGGCGCTGATCTCCTGGTTGAGCCGGGCGAAGGCCAGCTTCATCCCGGAGCCCTCGGGGCCCGGCTGACCGGCGACGAGCTGCTGGCGCAGGCGCGCCCCGGTGAGCCGGGCGACCTCGGCCTCCACCCAGAGGGTGAGCAGGCGCTGGTGCAGATCGTGGGTACGCAGTTCGGGGCGTTCGCGCCAGGTCGCGGCGACCGGTCCGATCATGCCGCCCTCGCGCGGGATGCGCGCTCCGCCGATGGAGACGCGCTCGTTCATGAGCGTCGTCTGCGCGACCTTCCAGCCCTCACCGACCGGGCCGAGCCGGTGGCTGTCGGGGATGCGCACGCCGGTGAGGAAGACCTCGTTGAACTCGGCCTCGCCGGTGATCTGCCGCAGCGGCCGCACCTCTACGCCGGGGTCGGTCATGTCGCAGATGAAGTAGCTGATGCCGCGGTGCTTGGGCACGTCGGGGTCGGTACGGGCGATGAGGATCGCCCAGCGCGCCAGATGGGCGCTGGACGTCCAGACCTTCTGCCCGTCGACCACCCAGTCCTCCCCGTCGCGGACGGCGCGGGTGGAGAGGGCGGCGAGGTCGGAACCGGCGCCCGGCTCGCTGAACAGCTGGCACCACACCTCCTCCCCCGCCCACAGGGGGCGCAGGAACCGCTTCTTCTGCTCGTCGGTTCCGTAGCCGAGGACGGTCGGGGCGGCCATGCCGAGGCCGATGCCGATACGGCGCGGGTCGTTGTCCGGCGCGTCCGCCGCGGCCAGTTCGGCGTCCACGACGGGCTGCAGGGAGCGCGGGGCATCGAGCCCGCCCAGTCCCACCGGGTAGTGCACCCAGGCGAGTCCGGCGTCGAAGCGTGCCTTGAGGAAGTCGGTCCGGTCGGTGGTGGCCGGGGGGTGCCCGTCCAGCAGTTCCCGGGTGAGGCGGCGCAGTTCCGCGGCGTCGGGGGCGGTCATCGGGCGGCTCCTGACGGGAGGACGACGATGCGGCCGGTGCTGGTGCCGTCGGCGACGCGCTGGACCGCGGCCGCCGCGCCGTCCATCGCGACACGCTCACTGATCAGCGGCTTGACGACGCCCTCGGCGGCGAGCCCGGTCAGCTCCCGGTGACAGTCGCGGACCGCCTGCGGGTCCTTGGTGTTGTACAGGCCCCAGTGGAGCCCGAGCACCGAGTAGTTCTTCACCAGGGCGTGATTGAGCCCCGGAGTGGGGATCACGCCACTGGCGAAGCCGACGACGACCACCCGGCCCTCGAAGGCGATGCACTTCACGGACTTGGCGTACGCGTCGCCGCCGACCGGGTCGTAGACGACGTCGGCGCCGCGTCCGCCGGTCGCGTCCTTGACGGCCGCGACGATGTCGTCGGCGCGCCGGTCGATGACCAGGTCGCAGCCGAGGGCGGTGGCCGCCTTGGCCTTCTCCGCGCCGCCGACGACGCCGATGACGGTCGCGCCGGCGGCCTTGCCGAGCTGGACCGCGGCGCTGCCGACGCCGCCGGCCGCGGCGTGGACGAGCAGCGTCTCACCGGCCTGCAGCCGTGCCCGCCGGTGCAGCCCGAACCAGCCGGTCTGGTAGCCGATGTGCAGCGCGGCGGCCTCCGCGTCGTCCAGGGCTTCCGGGGCGGGCAGCAGCGCCGCCTCGTCCGCGACGACGTACTGGGCGAAACCGCCGTCCGGCAGCGCGGGGGTGGCGAGCACCCGGCGGCCGTCCGGCGTCCTGCCGCAGATCTCCACGCCGGGCGTGAACGGCAGCGGGGGCCGGATCTGGTACTGGCCGCGGCAGAGCAGCGCGTCGGGGAAGTTGATGTTCGCCGCGAGCACCTCGACGAGCACCTGCCCGTCGCCGGGCGTGGGCCGGTCCGTCTCCTCCAGCCGCATCACCTCGTTCGGCTCGCCGTTCCGGTGCACTCGCCATGCCTGCATGAGGGGCCTCCACAACACTGTCGGCATTACCACTGCTCCGGCGCATACTAAGCGGTCGCTTGCCCCTCTGGGAACAACCTGCGGGTGACCGCTTCCGCCGGACGGTGACCTGCCGGGCCGCGAGGGCGGACGGCGGGGCCCCGGGCCGTGGCATGACCGTGCGCCCGCCCGCCCGCTCGGGGGCGCCGGGCGCACTACGGGGCGGCCCCGCTACTCGCCCACCACCACCTCCGCGATCTGCGGCGCCCCGGCGCCCCGGCGCCAGGCCACCCGCACCGCGTCGGCGCTCCGGCCGTGCGTGTCGATGTACGTGTACGCCCCGCCGAGCCTGCCGACGGTCCGCCAGTCGCCGTCCGCGCTCCGCAGCTGGATGTCCGCCGCGCCCTCGGCACCGGCCGGCCGCAGGACCGTCACCGAGCCGACCGCACGCGCGCTGCCGAGCCCCACCTCGATGGACTCGCCTGCCTGCGGGGCCCGCGCGGCGCGGTAGACCGTGCCCGGGTCCCCGTCGGCGGCCGAGCCCATGGCGGATCCGGTGGCCGCGGGAGGGCTGCCGGTGACCGCTCCGTCCGTCGTCGCGACGTGGAACTCACGCACGACGACCCAGCTGGTCTGGGCCGCCGTCGCCCGCGCCCGCACGTAGCGGGCCTTCGTACCGGCGGGCGCGGTCGCCGCGACGTCCGGCTTGCCGGAGAACGTGGTCAGCGGCTGCCAGCTCCTGCCGTCGGCCGAGTACTCGAGCACGCCTTCGTGCAGGTAGTCATCGGTGCTGCCGGGCTTGCCCATGGCCAGCGTGATGTCGCCGATGTCCCTGGACTCGCCCAGGTCGACGGTGAGCTGATCGTCCACGGCAGGCGCGCCGTCGCTCCAGAAGTACGTGGAGTCGTCGCCGTCGAGCATCCGGGCGGCGGCGTTGCCCTGGTAGGTGCCCAGGCTCGTCGACGCGGCGGGGCGGCCGCTCACGCCGAGGATCCGGTCGTGCTCGGCGGTGGCCGCGTCGACGAACCCGTCCAGCACCCCGTCACCGACGTGGACCGGCACCTTGCCGCCGCCGAGGCCGGTGTACACGAAGGACTTGGCCCGCTCGACCTGGGCGGGCAACTGCTGCCGGAGCTCCCAGGCCTGTGCGCCGTTCCCGGCGCGGGCCGCCTCGACCATGCGCAGGGCCGTGCGGGACGCGGTCGCCCAGGCCTCGGTGGCGTCCAGCCAGGGGCCGGAGTCGTCGATGAAACCGCGGTCCGGAAGTGCCGCGCGCAGCCGGGCGGGGGCTGCGCGGAGGTTTCCGAGCACGGTGGTGAGCCGCTTCGAGTCGCCGGACTTCCAGTAGCGCGCGACCTCCGCCGCCAGTTCCGGCGCCTTGTCGGTGTTGAGCGCCGAGCTGTAGTTGACGTCGGCGAAGGCGCGCAGTGCCTGCTCGGTACGGGCGTCGCCGTCCGCGTACTCCTTGAGCCCCTTGCCCCACGAGGTGCGCGGGTCGTACGCGGCGTCGTTCCAGGAGTAGTCCGCGACGGTGTACAGCGAGAGCTTCGAGGCGTACGGCTGGATCATCGGGTTGGCGGTGATCCCGGCGAGCCTGCCGGGCAGCCCCTTCTCCCGCCCGTTGAACGGGCCGAGGAGCAGCCGGTCGGTCGCGTAGTCGTTCACCGGGTAGTTGTCCCAGGTCAGGATCGGGTGCCCGAACACCTCACGGGCGGTGTCGGCCTGAGCGTTCGTCATGGTCGGTGCGACGACTCCGACGCCGGTCCACTCGACGAGCACGTCCGGGTCGAGCTGCTCGGAGAGCGCCTTCTTGTACGGGGACTGGCTGATGTTGTAGTACTCGGTGGGGACCATCTGGAGCGGCTGCGCACCGGGGTGGGTGGCGATGAACTCCTTGTTGACCCGGTTCAGCAGGTACGCCTGCGCGGCTCCCGCGGCCCCGCCGCCGGTCCCCCACTTCTCCTTGTCGGCGTCGCAGTTCCAGTCGGTGTAGCTGATGTCGTCCAGCGGCACGGCGAAGGTCCGTACGCCGATGTCCCAGATCGTCTGGAACTTGTCGACGAGGGCCTTGGTGTCCGCCTCCGAGCTGTAGCAGACCGACAGCCCGGGAGAGAGCGCGTAGGTGAACTCGACGTGCCGCTGGACGGCCCGGTCGGCGAGCTCCCGGATCTGCGCCAGCTGGTCGGCCGGGTAGGCGTCGCGCCACTTCTCGCGGAGGTAGGCGTCGTCCTTGGGCGAGTACACGTAGATGTTCATCTTGTGCTCGCCGTAGTAGTCGAGCTGGTCGAGCCGGGCCTTCTGCGACCAGGGAGTGCCGTAGAACCCCTCGATGACGCCGCGCAGGGCGGTACCCGGCCAGTCGCGCACCGCGAGTCCGCCGATGCGGGCTCCGGCCCCCTTCCGGTGCGGCAGTACCTGGCGCAGGCTCTGCGCCGCGTAGTAGGTGCCGGTGGTGTCCTTGCCCGCGAGGACGATGCGGCCCGCCCCGATGCCGAGGACGTATCCGTCGGCGGGCAGCCCGGTGGCGCCTTCGAGCTTCTGGGCGGCGAGCGCGGCTGCGTCACCGACATGCACGGTGAGCCCGCTCGTGGAGGCCCGGGTGCTCCGGACGACGCGCTGTGCACCGGCCTGCTTCAGGGCGGTCTCGACCACGGCGAGCGAGGATTCGTCGGCCGTTTCGCCGGCCACCACGGTGACGGTGGGAGTGATGGTGATCCGGTCGGACCGGCTCTTGACCGACTGCGGGGTCGGGGTGATGACGGGGGTCCCCGGGCTGTTCCGGGCCTCCGTCGGGGCGCCGGCCCCGGTGCTGCCGGCCGCCTGCGCGGAGGGACCCGCGGCCAGCAGGCCGGCGACGAGCAGGGCCGCCGACGCGGCCAGGGCGGTGAGACGAGGTGGGCGAGGCGTCACAGATCCTCCATTGATCACTCAAGTCATCAGAGTCGCGCAACACAACTGCACCGAATTCAACATCCTGGCACTTACATGTCAATGGTCTGGACAACATCACTGCGTGGACCTGGAGTTTTGCCTTCGGAAGCGGTAGTTATTCGCCATGACAGAGCCCATGCACACGCCCGGCCTCGCCGCGCCGCCCCCGCTGGGCGCCAGCGCCTTACCACCCGGCACGTACGACGGCGTCGTCGTGCTGGTCACCGGCGGCGGCTCGGGACTCGGCAAGGCGATCGCCGCCGAATTCGCCCGGCTGGGCGCGGATCTGGTGCTGGTCGGCCGGAACGCCGAACGGCTCGCCGCCGCCCGGGACGAGCTGGCCCCGCTGACCGGCGGCCGGGTCATGACCGCACCGGCCGACATCCGCGACCCCGACCGGATCGCCGCGGTGTTCGACGCGGCCGAGGCCGAACTCGGGCTCCCGGGAGTGCTGGTCAACAACGCGGCCGCCAACTTCCCCTCCCCCGCCGAGGACTTGTCACCGAACGCCTGGCGGGCGGTGCTCGACATCACGCTGACCGGCACCTGGTTCACCACGCGGGAGTTCGGGCGCCGCCACCTCGCGGCCGGCACCGCGGGCTCGATCGTCAGCGTGGGCGCGTCGTACGCCTGGACCGGCGGCCCCGGCCACGCCCACTCGGCCGCCGCCAAGGCCGGGGTGAAGAACCTGGTCGAGACGCTCGCCGTGGAGTGGGGCCCGTACGGAATCCGGATCAACGGACTCGTGCCGGGGCTGATGCCGCACGAGGACATGACCGCCGACATCCGCGGCCACCTGGACCGGGCAGGAGAAGCGGACCCCGGCCGCGACGGAGCCGACGGGCACGGCGAGCACGGCTCACGTGCCGGGCAGGGCTCACGCGGTGAACACCACGAGCACGACGCGCGCCAGCCCGCGCTCCGGGTCGGGCTGCCGCGCGAACTGGGCTGGGCGGCGACGTTCCTGGCCTCGCCCTTCGCCGGATTCGTCTCCGGCCACTCGCTCGTGGTGGACGGCGCGAACTGGCAGCGCCGCTCCCTGGTCGCCCCTCCGGTGGTGCCGGTGCGCGAGCAGCTGGGGCGCGGCCCGTTCGCCCCGCCCGGCCCCGGCGGGCGGTGAGTCAGCCGCCCTCGAAGTGCGGTGTCCGGCGGGCGGCCTTGGCCGCGTAGCCCTCGGCGCAGTCCTGCGAGGTGAGGGTGAGCGCGGCGGCCAGGGCCGTCCGGTCGAGCGCGGCCGCCATCCCGGCGTCCGCGAAGGCGTCGACCGAACGCTTGATGTGCCGTACGGCCAAGGGGGCGTTGGCCGCCACCGCTTCGGCCACCGACCGCGCGGTGGCCTCCAGCTCGCCGCGCGGCGTGACGCCCTGGAGCAGGCCGATCCGCTCGGCCGTCGCCGCGTCGATCCGGCGGCCGGTGAGCGCGAGGTACTTCGCCCAGCCCGCCCCGGCATCGCGGGCGACGCGCATGTCGCCGCCCGCGTCCACCGCGACCCCGATGCCGGCCTCCGGCAGCGCGAACACGGCGTCATCGGCGGCGATCCGGATGTCGGCCATGAGGGCCAGCTCGAAGCCGAAGCCCAGGCAGTAGCCCTGGACGGCCGCGATCACCGGCTGCGGGAGCCCGGCGAACGCGGCAAAGCGTTCGTGCACCCAGCGGATGCCCTCGTAGTAGTTCTGGGTGCGCTCGGACGGGGAGCGGCCGGTGATGGCGCCACCGGGCGCGGTGACGTCGATCCCGGCACAGAAGGCCCGGCCCTCGCCACGCAGCAGCACGGCCCGGACCGAGCCGTCGAACCTGATCCGGTCCGCCATGATGCCGAGCTGCCTGCTGGACTCCCAGCTCCAGCCGTTGAGCCGGTCGGGCCGGCAGAGGGTCAGCACACCCACGCCGTCCTCGACCCGGAGCGTGATCCGCTCCTCGCCGTGCGGAATGCCGTGATCGAGGATGTCGAGCACCGCCGCCCCCTCCCTTAACTGACGCTTCGTCAGAATGCGCTGTGCGGCACAGGGTACGGCGACCCGCCCGGGGCGGCCAGGGTCCGGCCGGCTCAGCGCGCGAACAGCTCGAAGGCGACGGCGGGCCGGCCGCCGAACCGTTCACCCGACGCCTCGGCGTTGCCGGTGAGGAAGGCGCGGCAGTACTCCTCCGGATCCTGGTCCGTGAGCACCTCGATGTACGTGCGGTGGGCGAGCAGCGAACGCACGGAGCGCTCGAGTCCGGCCGTCACGTCGAGGGCGTGCGTCGGCGTGGCCGACCCGGCGACGGCGACCCAGCGCACCCCGTTCCACGGTTCGAGACCCTGCTCGGTCAGCTCCGGGAAGATCCAGCGGTTGCCCGCGTCGGCCACCGCGTCCAGGGCCGCACGCCCGACCGCGCGGTGGTCGGGGGTGTTCCAGGCGACGCCGCCCCAGGTATCGAGGTGGTTGAGCGTGACGACGAGCTCGGGCCGGTATCGGCGGACGGCCGCGGCGATGTCGCGGCGCAGCTCCACGCCGTACTCGATGACCCCGTCGCAATGGTCCAGGAACTCCACCCGGGAGACGCCGACGACCTCCGCGCTCGCGCGCTGCTCCCGCTCGCGCAGCGGTGCGCACTTCGCCGGTTCGACGGTGTCGATGCCGGCCTCGCCCCGGGAGGCCAGCAGATAGCTGACCTCGCGGCCGCCGTCCGTCCACACGGCGACGGCCGCCGCGCAGCCGTACTCCAGATCGTCGGGGTGCGCCACGACGGCGAGCGCGCGCCTCCAGTCCTCGGGCATGGGCTCCAGCTGCTCGGTCATATCGGCAGGCTAACCGGACCGGGCGGACCCGGCCCGCCGGCACACACCCGCGCCCTCGCGCTTTCCTCGGGCACTCCCCGGACCGCACCGACGGCACACCCACAGCCCCCACATTGCATGATCATGCGTAATAGCGCATACTCTTCCTATGTCTAAGGTTCTTACCTCCCTGCCCGCCGGCGAGCGCGTCGGCATCGCCTTCTCCGGTGGCCTCGACACCTCCGTCGCGGTCGCCTGGATGCGCGACAAGGGTGCCGTCCCGTGCACCTACACCGCCGACATCGGCCAGTACGACGAGCCCGACATCGCGTCGGTGCCCGGCCGCGCGTCGGCCTACGGCGCCGAGATCGCGCGCCTGGTCGACTGCCGTGCGGCGCTGGTCGAGGAAGGCCTGGCGGCGCTCACCTGCGGCGCGTTCCACATCCGCTCGGGCGGGCGTGCCTACTTCAACACCACGCCCCTGGGCCGCGCCGTCACCGGCACCCTGCTGGTCCGGGCGATGCTCGAGGACAACGTACAGATCTGGGGCGACGGCTCGACGTTCAAGGGCAACGACATCGAGCGGTTCTACCGCTACGGTCTGCTGGCCAACCCGCACCTGCGGATCTACAAGCCCTGGCTCGACGCGGACTTCGTCCACGAGCTGGGCGGCCGCAAGGAGATGTCGGAGTGGCTGGTCGCCCACGACCTCCCCTACCGCGACAGCACCGAGAAGGCGTACTCCACCGACGCCAACATCTGGGGCGCCACCCACGAGGCCAAGACCCTGGAGCACCTCGACACCGGCGTCGAGACCGTCGACCCGATCATGGGCGTGCGGTTCTGGGACCCGGCGGTCGAGATCGCCACCGAGGACGTCACGATCGGCTTCGACCAGGGCCGCCCGGTGACGATCAACGGCAAGGAGTTCGCCTCCGCCGTCGACCTGGTGATGGAGGCCAACGCCATCGGCGGCCGCCACGGCATGGGCATGTCCGACCAGATCGAGAACCGGGTGATCGAGGCCAAGAGCCGGGGCATCTACGAGGCCCCGGCCCTGGCCCTGCTGCACGCCGCCTACGAGCGGCTGGTCAACGCGATCCACAACGAGGACACCGTCGCGCAGTACCACAACGAGGGCCGTCGCCTGGGCCGTCTCATGTACGAGGGCCGCTGGCTCGACCCGCAGGCGCTGATGATCCGCGAGTCCCTCCAGCGCTGGGTCGGCGCCGCCGTCACCGGCGAGGTGACGCTGCGGCTGCGGCGCGGCGAGGACTACTCGATCATGAACACCTCCGGTCCGGCGTTCAGCTACCACCCGGACAAGCTGTCCATGGAGCGCACCGACAACTCCGCGTTCGGCCCGGTGGACCGGATCGGCCAGCTCACCATGCGCAACCTGGACATCGCCGACTCCCGCGCCAAGCTGGAGCAGTACGCCGATCTCGGCATCGTCGGCAACACGCACGCCACGCTCATCGGTGCCGCGCAGGCGGCCTCGACCGGGCTGATCGGTGCGATGCCGCAGGGCGGCGCCGAGGTCATCGCCTCCCGCGACCGGGCCGAGAGCGACGCCGACGAGATGCTCGACCGCGCCGCCATGGAGTTCGGCACCGACTGATCCTGGTGCGTACTGATCCGCCCGGCCGGGATGCTTCGGTGAGGTCCCGGCCGGGCGGAGCGCGGCCCGCCCGGGACTTCGTTCACCGCGGCTTCGGATACCCCGACGGGTACCCTGGCCGGTCCGGGGCAGGAGAGACCGAGAACCCGCCCCGCCCGGTGAACGAAAGGAAACACCGCTCGTGACCAGCCCCGTATCGCTCTCACCAGCCCAGGCCGCGGCCCGCCTCACGGAGTTCACCGTCATCGATGTGCGGGCCCCCGGCGAGTACGCCTCCGGGCATGTTCCCGGCGCCCTCAACATCCCGCTCGACCGCCTCTCCGAGGCCGTCCCCGCGCTCAAGTCCGCCTCGGCACGCGGTGCCCTGCTCGTGGTCTGCGCCTCCGGGGTGCGCTCCACCCGGGCCTGCGACATCCTCTCGGCCGCCGACATCGACGCCGCCACGCTTTCCGGCGGCACCTCCGCCTGGGAGGGCGAGGGCCGCGATCTGGACCGCCCCGCCGGCTCCCGGGGCGGCTGGGCACTGGAGCGGCAGGTGCGGCTCGCCGCCGGTTCGCTGGTGGTGGCCGGTCTGCTGGCGGGGGTCAGGTACCCGGCCGCGCGCTGGCTGTCCGCCGGAATCGGCTGCGGCCTCGTGTACTCCGCGGTGACCGGCAGGTGCGGCATCGCGGCCGCCCTGTCCAGGCTCCCCCACAACCGTGACCCTCGGGCGGCGACGAACCTGAACGCGACGCTGGACGCCCTCCAGGGCTGACCGCCGCCCGCACACCGGGGAACGGCTCGGGGCGAGATCCGGGCGCCGCCGCGGCTCCGGACCTCGCGGCAGCCCCGGACCTCGCTGACGCCCCGGGCCCCGCCGGTGCCTCAGGCCTCGTCGCGGACCAGGGCGAGCAGCCGGTCCAGGACCCTCGGGCCGCCCGCGCGCAGCCCGTCGTGCTCGTACTCGTCGGTCACCCAGGTGCGCAGCCCCCGGATCGCGGCGGCCGTACGCAGCGCGTGGGCCGTGTCCACGTACATGTCGTCGTGGTAGACGGCGGCGGCCACCGGTACCTCGTTGGCGGCCAGCCGCTCCGTGTCGTACAGCGGCTCCCAGCCGCCTCGGCCGGCGAGCAGTTCGGCCGTCTCGCGCAGCGGGCGCAGGGCCGGGTCCACGTCGAAGTGCCAGGGGTGGATGCTCTCGCCGGTGAACAGGACCGGGCCGTCGCCCCGGAGCGCCGCCGCCGCGTCGAACTGCGGGAACTCGGCGCGCACCCGCTCGGCCGCCCAGTCGGTGGGGCGTTCGCCCTGGCTGTAGATCGCCTCGTGCAGGAGCGCGTACAGCGGATGCCCGGCGAACGAACAGGCCGTGCGCATGGCCTCCTGGAAGGTGTCGGAGAGTTCGGTGCCGTGCGGGGTGCGGACGAAGGCGTTCTCCAGCAGGTAGTGGAGCTGGTGGCTGCCGCTGCCGCCGCCGAGCATGATGCCGAGCGACTGGAACCCCTCGGGTGTCAGCCGGTGTCCGGCGCTCTCGGGGTGGTGCTCCGCGAGGTGCGCGGTGATTTCGCGGGCGCGCTCGACATCCTGCGGGTAGCGGGCGTAGTGCGCAGCGACCTTCCGCTCGATCCTCGGGTACGCGGCCCGGTAGACGTCGTCCGGGTGGGCGTCGAGCGAGGGCAGGCCGCCGGTGATCAGGACGGTGCTGAGCCCCTCGGGCGCGGCGCAGAGGTAGCGCACGGCGCAGAAGCCGCCGAAGGACTGGCCGAGCACCGTCCAGGGCGCGCCGCCGGTCAGCGCCGGCCGGATCAGCTCGCAGTCCCGCACGATGCTGTCGGACCGGAAGTGCGCTAGGTAGTCGGCCTGCTCGCGGGGGCCGCCGCGCAGCGGCAGCGTCTGCCGGTTGGCCGGGGTGGACAGTCCGGTGCCGCGCTGGTCCAGGAGCAGCACCCGGAACTCCCGCACGGCGCGGCCCAGCCAGGCCTCCGCGCCGGTGAAGCGGCGGGCGCCGAAGCCGGGTCCGCCCTCCAGGTACAGCAGCCACGGCAGCTCGTCGGCGGCCCTGGAAGCGGCCACCACCTCCCGGCCGAAGATCTCGATCTGCTCACCGCCCGGGTCGGTGTGATCGAGCGGCACGGTGAAGTGACGGTCGGTGAGGACGAGACCGGGCTGCCGGTAGCTGTTCAAGGGTGCTCCTGAATCCGATGTTTCCCGGACAGTTCAGCACACCCGTGTGCCCCGGACGGTCCCGGCCCGTGTGCGGTGGAACCGGCCGCCTCCTAACGTGCAGTCATGATCCGGTTCGAGCAGGTCGGCAAGGTCTATCCGGACGGTACGACGGCCGTCCACGAACTGTCCTTCGAGGTCGCCGAGGGTGAGCTCGTCACCCTGGTCGGCCCGTCCGGCTGCGGCAAGACCACCACGATGATGATGGTCAACCGGCTGATCGAGCCGACCTCGGGGCGAATTCTGGTGGGCGGCGAGGACATCTCCACGGTCGACCCGGTGAAGCTGCGCCGCGGGATCGGCTACGTCATCCAGCAGGTCGGACTCTTCCCGCACCGCACGGTCCTCGACAACACCGCCACCGTCCCGGCGCTGATCGGCTGGAAGCGGTCCAGGGCCCGGGAGCGGGCGGCCGAACTCCTGGATCTGGTGGGCCTGGATCCGGCGACGTACGGCTCCCGCTACCCGGCGCAGCTCTCCGGCGGTCAGCGCCAGCGGGTCGGTGTGGCACGGGCGCTGGCCGCCGATCCGCCGGTGCTCCTGATGGACGAACCGTTCGGCGCGGTGGACCCGGTGGTGCGGGAGCGGCTGCAGAACGAGTTCCTGAGCCTGCAGGCCACGGTCAGGAAGACGGTCCTGATGGTCACCCACGACATCGAGGAGGCGGTGCGGATGGGCGACCGGATCGCGGTGTACGGGGAGGGCCGCATCGAGCAGTTCGACAGTCCGGGGGCGGTGCTCGGCTCCCCCGCCACCCCGTACGTGGCCCGGTTCGTCGGCGCCGACCGGGGCCTCAAGCGGCTCTCGGTCACCACGATCGAACCCGAGGACCTGGAGGAGCCGCCGGTCGCCCGGCTGGACGAGCCGGTCCGGGTGGCGGCGGCCCGGCTCGGGGCCGCGGGCTCACGGTGGGCGGTCGTCCTGAACGGTACGGGCGAGCTGCACGGCTGGGTGTCGGCGGACGCGTTGCGGATCGCCGGGGAGGCCGGCACGGTGGGCGAACTGGCCCGCCGGATGGACGCGTGGGTGCCGGTCGGCGCGCCCCTGAAGCAGGCGTTCAGCGAGATGCTCCAGCACGACGCCGGGTGGGTGGCGGTCCTGGACGGGGCGCGGTTCCTCGGTGTCCTGACCCCGGCGAAGCTGCACGAGGCGCTTCGCCGGTCGGTGGACGCGGACGCGCAGGGCGTGGGACGTGACGAGGTCGAGTTCGATTCGGTGGCGGACGCCTGAGCGGGGCGCGTGCCTCCCGCTCGTGTCCGGCTACACGCCGGCGGACAGCCGGCTCCCGGCCCCGTCCCACGGCTCGGGTTCGGCCACGTCGTCCCTCTCGTAGGCGTCCTCCTCGAACCAGCCCGTCCCCGCGAGCCAGGTCTCCAGCCACCCCGCGAGGCCCGCGGAATCCAGGAACCAGCAGTGCTCCCACGATCCGCCGCCGTACGGGTTCGGGTCGAAGAGCAGGACCTGGCCGTCTTCACTGCGGCAGTCGACGCCCGCGTACATGCCGCAGCCCCAGGTAAGGATCGGTACGACGCCTTCGGGCCACTCCGGGTGCTCCGCCGCGACGACTGTCTCACGTAGCGTCAGGTATTCGCCGGTCACGCCGGAGTCCGGACCGGACAGCGGCAGCAGTCGGTAGTCGGGGCCGAAGCCGCCGTCGGCGACCTCGCGGTACAGACGGGCGAGCAGCGGGTGCAGCGCGAAGCCGAGGTGGGCCTCGGCCGCCGCGATCCGGGCATCGTCGAGCGGCGCGGGCAGGTCCGCGTTGTCCGATGCGGCCCGGACGGCGACGCGTCGCACGAGATCGTCCATGTCGGTCATGACCGTGATGCTGCCAGACCCCTCTGACATGTCGCTGCCCAGGTCGACCGCACGGATCGCGGCTCTCAGGGCCGTTCGGGCTTGAGGGCGAGGAAGGTGGCGTAGGTCCGCTCGGCCCCCTCGCCGGGTTCCTCCACCAGGCGCGCGGTGAGGGCGAACCCGGCCTGCTTCAGGAGCCCGGCGATCCGGTCGGGCGGCAGCAGGTAGGACTCGTAGGACACCGGATGCCCGCCGTACGCCTTTGTGGGACGCAGGTGCTGGCCGGCCCCCACATGGCCGGCCGGCATCAGACAGCCGCCCGGCGCGAGAGTGCGGTGGAACTCGCCGAACACCACGGGGAGCAGCTCGGGCGGGGTGTGGTGGGTGGAGTAGTACGCGAGGATGCCGCCGAGTGCGGCGTCCTCGACCGGGAGGTCGGTCATCGAGCCGACACCGAAGCGCAGTTCCGGGTGGGCGCCACGGGCCAGCTCGACCATGGCGGGCGACAGGTCCAGCCCGAACACGTCCACCTGCCGCGCAGCGAGGTGGGCCGTGACTCTGCCGGGCCCGCAGCCCAGGTCGGCGACCGGTCCGAGGCCGGCCGTCCGTGCCACTTCCGCGAAGACGTCCAGCATCCCCCGGGACAGCGGGTCCAACTGCGCCGGGGTCTTGACCCGTTCGACGTAGTCGGCGGCGACGGTGTCGTACGACTCCCGGACGGCGGCGAGGTAGGAGAGCTCAGACATGCGGGCGACTCCAAAGCCTCTCCCCGCGGTGGTGGCCCTGAGGTCAGACGCTTCCGGCGTACCGCCAGAAGTCCCGCATCAGCACCGGCGGGGTGGGGCCGGCCATCGCGACCTGGCTGAGCATGACGGCGACCGTGCCGGTGGCCGGGATGATGTGAGCCGTCGTGCCGGTGCCCCCGACCCAGCCGTAGCGCCCCGGCACGTTCCAGGGATCGAGCGTCTCGACGTCGACCGAACCGCCGAACCCCCAGCCCTGCCCCTCGGTGAACAGTCCGCTGGCCGCGCGCTGAGCGGGTGTCAGGTGATCGGTGGTCATCTGCCGCACGGACTCCGGCGTCAGCAGGCTGCGGCTGCCCACGGACCCGTCGTCGAGCAGCATCCGCGCGAAGGCGTACCAGTCGTCGACGGTCGAGACGAGTCCGCCGCCGCCGGACGGGAAGTCCGGCATGCCGCTCCACTGCCCGCCGGGTGCGTCGGCCAGTGTTAGGGCGCCCTCCGCATCCGCCCGGTAGTAGCCGGTGAGACGGTCGAGCCGGTCCGGCGGGACGGCGAATCCGGTGTCGGTCATCCCGAGCGGCTCGAACAGCCGCTCCGCCATGAACTCCGGCAGCGACTGGCCCGAGACCCGGGCGATCAGCACGCCCAGGATGTCGGCGCAGGTGTTGTACAGCCACGCCTCCCCCGGCTGGTGGAGCATCGGGACCCGGGCCAGCGCCGCCATCCACTCGTCCGGGGCGGCGACGGCCTGCGGCTCCGGCGGGCCCTGGTTCAACTCGCTGAACAGGGGTGCGAGCGCGGGCAGCGAGAAGTCGGACGGGAATCCGTACCCGGCGCGGAAGGTGAGCAGGTCGAGCACGGTGATCGGCCGCGCGGCCGGGACCACGTCGTCGACCGGACTCTGCGGGGTGCGCACGACCATCGGCGCGGCCAGTTCGGGCAGCCAGGGCCCGACCGGGTCGGAGGCCGCCAACCGGCCGTCGTCGATCAGCATCATGGCCGCCGCCGCGGTGACCGGCTTGGTGATCGAGGCGATCCGGAAGACCGAGTCCCGGGCCATCGGCACGCTGTCGTCCGTGAAGGCGGAGCCGACCGCCGCCACCTCGATGCGTTCGCCGCGAGCCACCAGTCCCACCGCTCCCGGCACCGAACCGTGACGGACGTGCGTTTCGAGTACTTCGCGCAGGGTGCTCATCGCTCCGCCTTCTCAGGTGTGGGGTTCAACAGGATGACTCCACCGGTGGTCCGGACTCATCGGGCCGCGCCGAGCCACCCTGCGGTGCGCTCAGCCGGCCGGGATGAGGTGCTCGGACCGCAGATAGGCGCGGGCCACGTCCTCGGGGAGCCGCCGCCAGCTGTCCACCTGTTCGTTCAGCCGGGCCAGGTCCGCGGTGGTCAGTACGGTGTTCAGCCTGCCCAGCGCCGTGCGCACGCCCGCGCTGCCCGCCCTGGCACGGTTGACGACGGGGACGAGGTAGTCGGCGTTCTGCAGGTGCTTGTCGTCCGCGAGCAGGACGAGCCCGAATTCGTCCAGGGTGGCGTCGGTGGTGGTGGTCAGCACCATCTGGTCCCGGCCGCTCTGGACCGCCTGCTTGGCCTGCGTGGTACCGACGCCCTTGGGGTCGACGGCGGTGATGTCGATGCCGTACGTCTTCTTCAGGCCGGGTGCGCAGTACGGGCGCTGCACGCACTCGTCACCTGCCGCCAGCCGGACCGGCAGCCCAGATCTGCCGAGGTCGCTCAGCGACTTCAGGTGGTGTTTCCTCGCGTACGCGGAAGTGACGGCGAAGGCGTTCTGGTCGACGGCCCGGCCGGGGTCCAGGACGGTGAGGCCGCGCGGCGCGGCCAGGGCGCGCAGGGCCTTCATGGTCGCGGCCAGGTCCGGGGAGCCGACGGGCGCGGCGTCGGCGCCGTTCTTCTTGGCGTTCAGCCAGTCGGCGAAGGTGGCGGCGTACTCCGGTACGACGTCGATCTGGCCGCTCTCCAGAGCCGGTTCGTAGATCTCCCGGTTGGTGACGGAGATGATCTTCGTGGAGTATCCGGCCCGGTCGAGCAGCAGGGCGTACATCTGGGCGAGCAGATCGCTCTCGGTGAAGCCCGCCGAGCCGATGGTGAGGTGCTTGCTGTCGCCGGGCGGCGCGGTGACCTCGCCCTGTTTCTCCAGCGCCGGTCCGCTGGTACAGGCGGCCGCCGCCAGTGCGAGCAGCAGGATCGCGGGGAGCGCGCGGCGGGCCCTCATCCGGTGTTCCCGTCGCGGACCCAGTCGGGCGCGAGGCGCTGCGCCAGCTCGAAGAGCCCCTCGACGATCAGGGCGAACACGGCGACCAGGACCGCTCCGGCGACCACCTGGGCGGTCGAGGCGAGGTTGAATCCGGCGGTGATGATCCGGCCCAGGCCGCCGCCGCCCGCCAGGGCGGCGATGGTGGCGGTGGCGACGAGCTGCACGGCCGCGATCCGTACCCCGGTGAGGATGAGCGGCAGGGCGAGCGGCACCTCGACCTGGAACAGCAGCTGTCTGCCGGTCATCCCCATGCCCCGGGCCGCCCGCACGACGTCCTGGTCGACCTCGCGCATGCCGACGTAGGCGTTGGTGAGCAGCGGCGGTACGGCGAACAGGACGAGGGCGACGATGGTCGGTCCCTCTCCGAACCGGCCGACCGGGGTGAGCAGGAGCAGCACCAGGACGGCGAAGGTGGGGACGGCCCGGCCGATGTTGGAGATGTTGACGGCGAGGGCGCCGCCCTTGCCGAGGTGGCCGAGGACCAGCGCCACCGGCAGGGCGATGAGGCAGCTGATCAGCAGGCAGACGACGGTGAGGTAGAGGTGCTGGCCGAGCCGGGTCCAGATGCCGTCGTCGCCGTACCAGTGCGCGGAGGTGGTGAGCCAGGACCAGGCCTTGGTGAGGGTGTTCACGACTGCCTCCGGGTCCAGGGCGTCAGCAGGCGTTGCACCAGCAGGAGCAGCAGGTCGGCGGCGACGGCGATGACGACGCAGAGCACGGACGCGGTGAGCACCTGGGCCTTGAAGTAGGTGTTCATGCCGGAGTAGATGAGGTTGCCGAGTCCGCCGTAGCCGACGATCGCGCCGATGGTGACCAGGGAGACCGCGGAGACGGTGGCGATGCGCAGGCCCGCCATGGCGGCGGGCAGGGCGAGGGGGAGCTCGACCGCGACGAGCAGCCGTACGGGCCCGTATCCCATGCCCCGGGCCGCCTGGCGGGTCTCCTCCGGTACGGCTCGGAGTCCGGCCAGGATGTTCCGTACGAGGAGGGTCAGGGAGTACAGGACGAGCCCCGCGACGACGAGCGCGGCGGAGAGCCCGTACACCGGCAGCAGGAGCGAGAACATCGCGAGGGAGGGCACGGTGTACAGGACGGTGGTCACTCCGAGCACCGGTCCTGCCGCCCAGCGCCAGCGGCGGGCGGCGAGGGCGAGGGGGAGGGCGAGCACCAGGCCGATGAGTACGGCGATCACGGTCAGCTGGAGGTGCTGGAGCACGGCCTCCCACAGGATGTGCCGACGGCTGCTCAGGTAGGCGCCGCAGATCCATTCGTTGCGCGCGAGGCAGTCGTCCGGAGGCGCGGTCACCCGTCCATTGCAGCCCGGAACAGGGCGGGAGCGCGCGTCCTGATCGTCTGTTCGTGGAGCGGGACGGCGCGGGGCCGGTGGACGGCGCCGGGCGTGAGCGGCCGGCCCCGCCCGGATCCGCAGGGCGGCCGGACCCCGCCCGGACCTACTTGGCGGCCGCCTCGGTGAGGATCCGGACGAGCTCCGCGGGCCGGGAGTACATCGGCCAGTGTCCGGTGTCCATCGTGACCAGCTCCCAGCTGTCCCCGGTGAGCAACGCGGCAACGTCGTCGCTCGGTTCGGGACCGTCGAGCAGGCACTTGACGTAGGTGACCGGGAGGCCGTCGAGCGGGGTGTTCAGCACGGCGGGGTCGCTCAGCGAGGCGCCCGGGTGCGGCGTCGCACCGGCCAGGAGGCGCGCGGTCTGCCCGTCGGTGAGCCCCTGGCCCTCGAACTCGGCCGGGGCCGGCGGCGCCCAGGAGTCCCCGTTGCCCGCGAGCTCGGCCTCCATCGCGGCCGGGCCCTGCCACCAGGCGGAGACGAAGGACTCGCCCTCGGCCGGAACGCCGGCGTCCACGAAGACCACGCGGGAGAGCCGGTCACCGATGCGGCCGGCGGCCTGGCCGACCGGGATGCCCGAGTAGCTGTGGCCGACCAGCACGACATCGCGGAGCCCGAGGCGCTCCACCTCGTCGACGATGTCGGTCACATGGGTCTGCGGGCCGACCGGAAGCTCCCGCTTCTCCCCGACGCCGGTCAGGGTCACCGGGTGTGCGCCGTGCCCCGCCGCACGCAGCCCCGGCACCACCTCGTCCCATGCCGACGCTCCCAGCCAGACACCCGCCACCAGTACGAATTCAGTCATGCGCAGACCCTAACCGTGGGGTCTGACAACGTCGTTGAGCCGCTCTCCGGTCCAGGATGCGCAGCACCTGCTCGCCCCAGCGCAGGTTCTCCGCCTCGAAGGACCGTCCGCGCATCAGGGTCAAGTAGGGGCCGATGCGGTCGGTCTCGGCGACGAAGGTCTCCTCGTCCCGGCCGTCCAGCAGACGTTCCCGGAGCCGGTCGTAGCGGGCGAGTTTGGCACGCGCCCACTCCATGCGTTCCGCGACAGAGGCACGTACCGCTTCGTGGTCGCCGGCGTCCACCGCCTGCGTCATGACCAGGAGCTCGTCCCTGATGGCGATGGGGCGGGGCGGTTCGGCGGTGAACGCCGCGAGCGAGGCGCGGCCCGGCTCCGTGAGCGTGAACACCCGCTTGTTCGGCCTGCGCTGCTGCTCGACGACGCGTGCCTCGATCAGGCCGCTCCCCGCCAGTCGGTCCAGCTCCCGGTACAGCTGCTGCGGCGTGGTGGACCAGAAGTCCGCCACCGAGACGTCGAAGATCTTGGCCAGGTCGTAGCCGGAGGCCTCGCCTTCCAGCAGGGCGGCCAGGACCGCGTACTTGAGAGACATCTGGACACGCTAGCACCGATGTGATTAACCTCTTTCACACCTATTCAACAAATTGACTATGGAGTGGCGCATGCACCCCTTCCGAGAGGCCGTCGAGGCACACGATCTCGACGCCGTCGAGGCGCTGCTGGCCGAGGACGTCGTCTTCACCAGCCCGGTGGCGTTCAAGCCGTACCCCGGCAAGCCCCTCACCGCCGCGATCCTGCGTGCGGTCATCGAGGTGTTCTCGGACTTCCGGTACGTCCGGGAGATGTCGAGCGAGGACGGGCGCGACCACGCGCTCGCCTTCGTCGCGAAGGTGGGCGACCGGGAGATCAGCGGCTGCGACTTCCTGCACATGAACGAGGCGGGCGAGATCGACGACATGATGGTGATGGTCCGGCCGCTGTCCGGGGCGCAGGCACTGGCCGCGGCCATGGGGGCGCGGTTCGACGCGATCTCCCGCGAGGCGTCGGCGGGCTGACCCGGCCGGGGCGTGAACCGGGTTCCGGCCTCAGCGGCGTTGCTAAGCTCGGCGTTCCATGGACACAGTCACCGAGATCCAGCTGATCACCGTCCCGGCGGGCCGGGTCACCCTGTCGGACCGTCGTACGCAACACAGTTGGGCGGTCGACCTGGCCCCCTTCCTGCTCGGCGCGACCGTGGTCACACAGGGCCTGTACGCGCAGGTCACCGGCGAGCGCCCGGCCTCCGCACAGGGCGGCCGGCTCCCCGTGGAGAGCGTTTCCTGGCTGGACGCGGTCCGGTTCTGCAACGCCCTGTCGCTGCGCGCCGGCCTGACCCCCGTCTACCGCCTGCCCACCGGCCCCGACGGTACGCAGAGCGCCGAAGGCGTCGCCCGGGACACCGCCGCCGACGGGTTCCGGCTGCCCACCGAGGCCGAGTGGGAGCACGCCTGCCGGGCCGGCACGACGGGCGCCCGCTACGGAGAGCTCGACGACATCGCCTGGTACCGGGGCAACTCGCGGGAGCGGATGCACGAGGTGGGCGGCAGGGAGCCGAACGCCTGGGGCCTGTACGACACGCTGGGCAACGTCTGGGAATGGTGCTGGGACGTCTACGACGCCGAGGTGTACGGCAGCTACCGGGTACTGCGCGGCGGCGGCTGGTTCGACGAGCACTGGAGCTGCCGGGCATCGGTGCGGCGGCGCAGCCACCCGACGTTCCGGATCGACGACACCGGGTTCCGGGTGGCACGTTCCGTGCTGTGACGTCGCGCGATGCCCCGAAAGCCCGGCGGGCCGCTCCGCCGCTCGTTCCGGGCAAAAGCAGCTCCGTCGCCGGCTTGCGGACCCGCGGCGCACGGTGTCGACTCGAAGCAGATGTGCAGATGGCCGCCTCCCCTCTCCCGGTCTGGGGTGAATCCCCGTGCTGTTCGCCGATCGCGCCGACGCGGGACAACGGCTCGCTAAGGCTCTGCGCCCGCTGGCCGCAAGCGATCCCGTCGTACTGGGCCTGCCGCGCGGCGGAGTCCCGGTGGCCTTCCGCGTCGCCCAGGCGCTCGGCGCGCCGCTCGACGTGATCGTGGTCCGCAAGCTCGGCGTCCCGCGCCACCCGGAACTGGGCTTCGGCGCCATCGGTGAGGGCGGGGTGCGGGTCATCAGCGAGGACATCCTGCGCCGCAGCGGGGCGTCCCCGCAGGACCTCGCCGCCGTGGAGCACGCCGAGGGTGCCGAGCTGCTGCGGCGGGCCCGGACCTTCCGCGGCGACCGGCCGCGCATCCGCTTCGAAGGGCGCTGCGTGATCGTCGTGGACGACGGCATCGCGACCGGCGCGACCGCTCTCGCCGCGTGCGAGGTGGCCCGTGCGCAGGGCGCGGCACGGGTGGTACTGGCCGTGCCGGTGGCGCCGCCGGATGCCGCCGAGCGGGTCCGGGGCCGGGCGGACGAGCTGGTGTGCCTGTCCACGCCGCTGCGGTTCTCCGCGGTGGGTGAGTGGTACCGGGACTTCGGCCAGACCCCGGACGAGGAGGTCGTCGCGCTGCTGGCGCGGGCCGCGGACCGGGCGTCCGCGCCCACGCCCGTCGAGGTGGCCGTGGAGGCGGGCGGTGTGGTGCTGCCGGGTGAGCTGACCTCGGCCGGATCCGCCCGCGCTCTCGTGGTGTTCGCCCACGGCTCCGGCAGCAGCCGGCACAGCCCGCGCAACCACTCGGTGGCGGCGGCCCTGCACCGGGCGGGGCTCGGCACCCTGCTCTTCGACCTGCTCACACCGGCCGAGGCGGCGGACCGCTCAGCCGCCTTCGACATCGCGACCCTGGCGGAACGGCTGATGGGCGCCACCGGCTGGCTGCGGCGTCGCGAGCCCCTTCCCGTCGGCGTCTTCGGGGCCAGCACCGGGGCAGCGGCCGCACTGCGGGCGGCGGCCGCACTAGGAGCCGGGCGCGACACGGGGATCGGGGCGGTCGTCTCGCGCGGCGGCCGGCCCGACCTGGCGGGCGCCGGTCTCGGTGATGTCCGGTCTCCGACACTCCTCGTCGTGGGCGGCAGCGACACCCGGGTACTGGAGCTGAACCGGCAGGCGCGCCAGGAGCTGCGCTGCGAGAGCCGGCTGGACGTCGTCGCCGGCGCGACGCACCTCTTCGAGGAGCCGGGCGCGCTGGACGAGGTGGCCGGGCTCGCCCGGGAGTGGTTCCGCGAGCACCTCACGGGGACCGGGAGCGGTTCGGCGGCCGTCTGACGGACCGGGCCGGCAGGCCCTGCGAGCACCGTCGAGCGAATGTCCGTACGGATTGCGGGGTTCCGAAGCAACCGTGGACGCCGATCAGCCGTCTTGATCCACAACAAGGCGGTACGCCGCACACGACAAGCTTTCCGACCCCCCATGAGCGCACAGGTCAGAGCACCGAGCGGCTATGCACTGAATGTATACATCGCATGCATAGTCGACGGCCGGGCCCGTCCGCGCGCGAAAGGCTCCCATGCACAGCAAAGCACTGGCGCCCGAGTACCAGGGCGCCCTCACCAAGATGTCCGTGAACGCCTCCCTCACCGACGTACTGGCCGAGGGAGAAAGCCACTTGAGGGCGGCCGAGCTCGCCGGCTCCCAGCAGGAGGTGGCCCGCGCCGGACTCGCGGTGGCCGAGGCGCACCGCAGGCTGGGCCACGTACAGGACGCCGACCGCGCCTGGAAGGCCAGCTACCGCGCGGCCCGGTCCGCCGAGGACACCGGGGCGATGGCCTGGGCGCTGTGGAGCGGCGGCACGCTCGCCCGCCAGCGGGGCGCGCTGCGCCTCGCCTTCCGCCTGCTGGGCCTGGCCGCCGACCTGGGCAAGAAGGGCGGCGACGTGGTCGCCCGCGGCTACTCGCTCGCGGGCCTCGCGGAGACCGGGCGCATCCAGGGCGACTACCGGACCGTCGCCGCCCTGCACGAGCAGCTGCTCGCCGAGGCACGCGCCCGGGGCGAGGCACGGCACACCGTCTGGGCCCTGGAGGGCATCGCGCAGATCCACCGCAACACCGGCTCGTTCGACACCGCCCTGGAGATGTTCGAGGAGGCGGCGCAGCTGGCCGGGAACGCGGACGACCGGCGCGGCCGGGCCTGGGCGCTCCGCGGTATGGCGGACATCATCTCCGTACGGGACAACGACCCGGAGCGCGCGCTCGCCCTGCTGGCCGAGGCCGAACTGACCTGCCGTGAGATGAACTTGTCCAGCGCCCTCGCCTACAACCACAAGATGCGCGCCAACGTGCTCTACCGCGCCGGACGGTACGCGCAGGCCCGCGAGGTGTACGAGGAGGCGCTGGGCGAGTTCCGGGCGATGACCGAGCCCCGGGGCGAGGCGCTGGCCCGTCTCGGTCTGGTGAAGTCGCTCGCCCGGCTGGGCCGGGACCGCGCGCAGACCGCTGCGGAGCTGGACGGGCTGCGCGTCACGCTCGACCGGATAGGACTGCTCAACGCGCGCGACATGGTCGACAAGGCCTACGCGGAACTCGGCGTGTCACCGGCCGGTGACACGGTGGCCGGGGAAGCCGGCCGCCGATGACACCCCCGGTGACCCAGCAGGCCACTGCGCCGGAGGTACTCGCCCGCTGCCGCGCCCTCGTCCGGCCCGGTCTGGAGCTTGCCGTGCGGCAGCTGCACCCGTGGCACGCCGAGATCACCGCGTTCTCGCTCGGCTGGGACGGGCCCGGCGGCCGGGCCGTCCCCGGCGGGCAGGGCAAGGGGGTCCGGCAGGCCCTCGCGGTGCTCGGCGCCGAGGCCGTCGGCGCGAAGGCGCAGAGCGCGGTCCGGGGCGCCGTCGCGGCCGAGCTGATCCACACCTTCTCCCTGCTCCACGACGACATCATGGACGGCGACGAGACCCGCAGGCAGCGCGCCACCGCCTGGAAGGCCTACGGGACCGGGCCCGCCGTCCTGGCGGGTGACGCGCTCTTCGCGCTGGCGGTGCAGACCCTGGCGGACGCCCCCGGCCCGCACTGCGTCCCGGCGGTCCGGCTGCTGTCCTGGACCCTGAACGACCTGGTCCGCGGCCAGGCCGACGACCTGCTCTTCGAGTCCCGGCCCTGGACCGGGCCCGATGCGGTGCGGCCGCACGAGTACCGGCTGATGGCCGAGCACAAGACGGGTTCGCTGCTCGGCTGCGCCGCCGGTCTGGGCGCCGTGCTCGGAGGGGCCGGACGGACGGCGGCCGACGCGCTCACCTCGGCGGGACGCCATCTGGGAGTCGCCTTCCAGGTCATGGACGACGTGCTCGGCATCTGGGGCGACCCGGAGGCGACGGGCAAGCCGGTGCACGGCGATCTGCGCCGGCAGAAGAAGACCTACCCCGTTCTCACCGCCCTCGCGGCGGGCGACCGGGCGGCGCTGGAGCTGGGTGCCCTGCTGCGTACCGGCGAGCCGCTCGACGGCGGGGCGGCCGGGCGGGCCGCCGCTCTGGTCGAGGAGGCCGGCGGGCGCTCGGCCGCCGTGGCCGAGGCCCACCGTCATCTGGACAGCGCCCGCGCCTGCCTGGAGAGCGTCGCGCTGGAGACGGAGGCGGTCGGTGAACTGCTCGCGCTGCTGCCCTACTTCGTCGAGCGCACCGTGTGAAGGCCGCCGCCCGTACTGCCGCCGGCCCGCCGCGCGTCCGGCCGGCGGCGGACACGTTCAGGAGTGCATGGACGCGCCCTTGAGGATCTTGTCCACGGCGTTGCGGGGACCGTGCACGGCCAGCCCGACCAGGTCCATCGCCGCCCTCGGCACCGCCCGCACGGCGGCCCGGTTGTCCCGGTCGTTGCCCGTCGTGAAGAGGTCGGAGGTGAACACCGACAGGGTCACGCCCCGGCCGACCGCACGGGTGTGGGCCGTCGTGAGCATCTCCTTCCCCCCTTCGAGGACCAGGACCGGCTGCCGGAACATCGGCAGGTAGGGAGTGCCGTCGGCGTCGGCGTACGGTTCGCCGACGAGTTCGGGCACCGCCGTGCCGAGGCCGCTGACCAGGAACGCCGTGACGTTCAGCCGCTGCCAGGTCTGCAGGTCGTCCCTGAGCAGGACGGCGATCTTGGTGTCGAAGCGGACGGGGGCTGTTTGGTCTGTCATGGCACCGAGCCTGCCCGGCACGCCCCCGGCCCGTCTTGTACGAACTTTGCATGCCGGCGCCGGCCCGCCCGGAGCCGACGGGCCGGCGGCCGGGCGTACGATCGGGTCATGGCAGCTCGTCCGGACATCACCGCGTGGTGTCCGCCGGTGGAGGGGATCGAAGAGGTCTTCCACGCCCACTTCATCGATCACTCCTACCCCATGCACACGCACGACGCGTGGACCCTGCTCATCGTGGACGAGGGCATGGTCCGCTACGACCTGGACCACCACGAGCACGGGGTGCTCACCCATGTGGTGACGCTGCTGCCGCCGCACGTTCCGCACAACGGCGGCGCCGCGACCGCCGAGGGCTTCCGCAAACGCGTGCTGTACCTCAACACCGCGCAGGTCGACGAGCGGCTGATCGGCATGGCGGTCGACCGCCCCGTGCTGCACGATCCCGCGCTGCGGAACCGGATCGCCCGGCTCCACACGACGCTCTCGGCGCCGGGCGACGAACTGGAGGCGGCGAGCCGGCTCGCCCTGGTCGCCGAGCGGCTCGACCGGCATCTGCGCGACCGGCTGGAACCCGTCCGGTACGTGCACGACCGCAGGATCGCCCACCGCCTGCGCGACCTGCTGGACGAACGGTTCGTGGCGGGCATCACGCTCCAGGAGGCTGCGCTGCGCCTGCACGCCCATCACACGCATCTGGTACGTGCGTTCAGCCGGGAGTTCGGGATGGCGCCGCACCAGTACGTGACGGGGCGCCGGGTCGACCTCGCACGCCGGCTGCTCCTCCAGGGGCTGCCGGGGCCCGACGTGGCGACGTCCGCCGGTTTCTACGACCAGTCCCATCTGGCCCGCCACTTCAAGCGGGTCGTGGGCACCAGCCCGGGGCACTACGCCCGTACCCGCGGACCGCTCGCCCCGCCGGCCGGCTGAGGCCGGCTACCGGCGCTCCAGCGAGCCCCGGACGAAGGCGGCCTGCCCGGCATGCTGGAGATCGTCCGACAGCACGCTGATCAGCCGTACGCCCAGGGTGACCGGCGGCGACCAGGCCTCGTCCACGACGCGGTCCAGCGCGTGGCCGTCCAGGCCCTGGAGGAAGCTGATGGTCTGCAGGTGCACCGCGTCGTGGTAGCCGATCAGCAGCTCCGCCGAGTCGACCCGCACGGCCGCCACCTGCTTGCCGCTCTGCCCGTAACCGGTGGCCGCCTCGGCGAACGGCAGATCGAAGCGGGCGGCCCAGTCCTGAGCCGTCCAGATCTGCTGGACGCCGGCCGCGTCCGCGATGTGGTCGTCCTGGACCCGGGTCAGGTGCCAGACCAGCCACGCGATCGAGTTCGCGCCCTCGTCGAGGCGCGCGTGGAGATCGTCGGGCCCGAGGCCCTCGACGGCCGAGTGCACCGTCTCCCGGATGCGGGTGAATCCATCCACCAGGATGTCTGCGACGTTCATGTCCTCACCATGGCTGCTCGCCTGCCCCGTCCCCGCCATCGACACACCCCGGCGGGGCCGGGTACGCGCCCTACGGCACGAGGTGCCGGGCCTCGGTGGCCCGCCCGTCGCGGCCGCCCGCCCCGGCGGCCCGCGCGGCGGCGTGCAGGGAGCGCAGCGCCAGCATGAGGAAGCCGATGTCGTCGAGGTACACGGGGTCGGGCAGCAGGTCGACGGGCGACACGGTGTAGATCACCGCAGCCCAGACCAGCGCCTTGTTGCGCAGCGGGATTCCGGCGTCGACCAGCAGTTTCCTGGCGCGGAACACCCGCACCAGGAGGACGCCGGCGACACCCATGGTGAGCAGCGCGAGGGCCGCACCGATGATGAGCCAGGCCGTGGTGTCCATGCCTCATCGTGTACCCGGCAGCCGGCGAATCATCACGCGGAGGGTCCGCCGGTGGTGTGACGGTGCGCTCCTCGCGACAGGTCCCGCTCCTGACGGTCGTGCTCGGCTGTTCGGGTCAGTACGCTGCGGGTGACCGCTGCGGCACCGCCGAAAGCCCCCTCGGCGGGACCGCGGACCCGCCGGAGCTGCGGTGGCGGCGGGTCCGGGGCGACCATGGGAGACAGCGAACCTTGCGTCCGGGCACGGCGACGGCTTGGGAAGGGTGGTCCGTGGACGGCACTGGCGACATGCGGACCGGCTTGGGCGACGCCCGCCGGGCGGCTGCGGTGCGCCGCTCCCCCGAGGGCGGTCTGGTGGACGTCCTCGGGACGGCCGCGATGGTGCTGGACACCGAGGGCCGTATCGCACTGTGGAGCCCGCAGGCCGAGCGGCTGCTGGGGTACACGCCGCAGGAGGCGCTCGGCCGGTTCGCCGCCCGCCTCCTGGTCGACGACGAACACTTCGAGCTGGTGCTGAGGCTGTTCTCCGAGGTGATGGGCAGCGGTGAGACCTGGGCGGGGACCTTCCCCGTACGGTGCAAGGACGGCACGTCCCGGCTGCTGGAGTTCCGCAACATGCGCCTGCAGGACGACCGCGGCGACTTCTACGCGCTGGGCCTGGCCACGGACGGGGCGACGCTGCGGCAGGTGGAGCGCGATCTGGCGCTGTCCGTGCGCCTGGTCGACCAGTCCCCGATCGGCCTGGCCGTCCTGGGCGGCGATCTGCGGTATCTGGCGGCCAACCCCGCGCTGGAGCGGATGAACGGTCTGAGCGCGGCCGAGCACCTGGGCCGCCGGGCCGGCGACGCGCTGCCCTTCCTGGACGCCGAAGCGGTCGAGGCGGCGATGCGTGAGGTCCTCAAGAGCGGTGTGCCGCAGGTGGGCCATCAGGTGGAGGGCCGTACGGCGGCCGATCCGGAGACCGACCGCGCCTGGTCGATGTCGCTGTACCGGCTGGAGGACTCCGGCGGTCAGGTGCTGGGGCTCGCCGTCTCGCTGATCGACATGACCGACCACCACCGCGCGGAGGCCGAGGCGGAGCGCGCCAGGCACCGGCTGGCGCTGGTCGCGGACGCCTCGGTGCGCATCGGGACCACTCTGGACCTGGAGCAGACCGCGCGGGAGCTGGCCGAGGTCACGGTTCCGGAGCTGGCAGACGTCGCGGCGGTCGACGTCCTGGACAGTGTGCTGAAGGGGCGTCCCAGCCGGACCGAGGGCCCGGCCCTGATCCAGGCGCTGGCCGTCGTCGCGGCCCGGCCGACGCCGGTCGTGGAGGCGGCGGATCCACCGGGTCACGCGGCCCACTACGGAGCGGACCGGCTGATCACGCGCTGCGTGCGTACGGCCGAGCCGGTCCGGGTGCCGTACCTGGACGCGGAGTCGCTGGCGCAGGTCGCCCGCGACAGCCGTTCGGCGGGGCTGCTGGCCGAGGCCGGTGCGCACTCCTACCTGGCGGTGCCGCTGATCGCCCGGGGCGAGGTGCTGGGCGCCATCGACCTCATCCGGACGGACAATCCGCTGCCGTTCAGCGAGGAGGACGAGGTGCTGGCCTGCGAGCTGGCGGCCCGCGCGGCGGTCTGCATCGACAACGCCCGGCTGTTCCGGCAGCAGCGGGAGACCGCGCTCACCCTCCAGCGCAGCATGCTGCCGCACAACCACCACGCCCCGGTCGGGCTGGAGGTGGCGTCCCGCTACCGGCCTGCCGCCTCGCGGTACGAGGTCGGCGGGGACTGGTTCGACGTCATCCCGCTGCGGGAGGGCGGAACCGCCCTGGTGGTCGGTGATGTCATGGGCAGCGGCATCAACGCGGCAACCACGATGGGGCGGCTGCGGACCGCCACCCAGACCCTGTCCAGGATCGGCCTGCGGCCCGCCGAGGTGCTCGCGCACCTCGACGAGATCACCGCCGACCTCGACCCCTGGTTCGCCACCTGCGTCTACGGCGTGTACGACCCGGCCCGCAACATCTGCCGGGTGAGTACGGCCGGGCATCTTCCGCCGGTGCTGATCCCGGCCGGGGGTCCGCCCCGGCTGCTCGATCTGCCTGCCGGGGCGCCGCTCGGGGTGGGCGGTGTGCCGTTCAGCGACGTCACGTTCGACCTCGGGCCGGGTGACCGTCTCGTCCTGTACACGGACGGCCTGGTGGAAACCCGTGACCAGGACATAGACACCCGCCTCGACGCCCTTCGGGAGTTGCTCCGCGAGCCTGATCCGTCGCTGGAGGAGTCCTGCGACCGGCTGCTGCGCAAGCTGCGGGACCCCAGTCACCACGACGATGTGGCGTTGCTGATGGCCCGGGTGCGCGACTGACGCCGGGAGGCGGCACCGGACGCGTGCCACCTACCGCTGCCGGGTGGTTCAGCGGCCGCACCTGCGGTGCCGGCGGCAACGGCGGCCCGGAGTACCGCACCGGCGCGCTCCCGCGCCGAGGAAACCGAGACCGATGCCGAACATCCAGGCGTCCTTGGCCAGCGGGACGCCTGCCTGGCTGGGGCGCAGGCTGCCCGGCTCACGCATTCCGGGGACCCGCAGATACAGGCCGAGCAGCCCGCCGGAGAACCCGGTCAGCGCCAGTCCGGCGAGCCGGGTCGGCACGACGGGGAGCAGCAGGGCGCTGCCGACAGTGATCTCGGACCAGGCGAGCAGTCGGGTGAACCGCCCGGCCTCGATCCGGTCGAGGAAGGGGTAGGCGGTGCAGGCCATGCCGTGCAGGGTCTGCGCGGTCTCCTCGTCGGCCTTGAGCTTGCCCAGGCCGGAGTTCAGGATGAACGCGCCAGTGGCGAGGCGCGGAGGAATGTCTCGCGGTTCGAGCGCCGACAGCATCGAAAAGCCTCCACAGATCAGGTCCAAGGCCCCTGGTCGATCATAGGCAGCGGGCTGCCGGACCGCTCGCAGAGAACGGCCCCGGCGCCCCCGGCAGGTCCGCGATACTGAGCCGCGGCGGGACGAGAGAGGCGGCACAGTGATACGACAACAGCCCCGGTACGACGTTGTGGTGGTGGGCGGCAGCGGGGTGGACACGATCGTCCGCGTTGACTCCCTGCCGGTCCCGCTCGCCGACTCCGTCATGGTCGGTCCGATCGAGGAGTGGGCCGGGCAGACCGGGGGCAATGTGGCGCTCGGCGCGCGGGCCCTCGGTCTGGACGTGGCCCTGCTCGACTGCATCGGTGACGATCCGGTCGGCGCCCTGGTGCGCGAGCGGCTGGCCGAGGGAGACGTGGAGTTCCATCCGCGGATCTCCGCGGCGGGCACCAGGCGCGCGGTGAACCTGGTGGACGCGAAGGGCCGGCGGATGTCGTTCTACGACGCCCGGGACCCGGAGGACCTGCGGATGCCGAGGGACTTCTACCTGCCCCGGCTGCGGCGGGCCCGCCATGTCCACCTGTCCATCATGAACTTCACCCGGTTCCTGTACGACGACATCGAGGCCCTCGGGGTCCCCGTCTCCACGGATCTGCACGACTGGGACGGACTCGCCGGGCACCAGCGGGAGTTCGCCCTCCGCTCCGATCTGGTCTTCTTCAGCGCGGCGACGACGGGCAGCCGGGCCCCCGCGCTGATGCGGCGGATCCTGCGCGAGGGCCGCGCCGGGACCGTGGTGGCGACGGCGGGCGCCGAGGGCTCCTATCTGCTCACCCGCGACGGCGGGCCGGACCCGTACCACGTACCGGCCACCGTGCCGTGCGCACCGGTGGTGGACACCAACGGGGCCGGCGACGCGTTCGTCACCGGCTTCCTGTTCGGGAGGCTCGACGGCCGGGACGACCGCGAATGCGCCCGGCTGGGCGCGGTGGCGGGGGCCCACGCCTGCACGGCACCCGGCTCGAGCGCCCTCATCGGCCGCGACGCCCTGCTCGCGGCCGACCGCAGCGGTTCGCGGGAAGCCTGACCCCGCCCGTGCCGCCTCCGGGCGGCACGGGCTCCCCGGTTCACAGCGCCACGGTCAACTGCGCCTGCACATGGGCGCGCAGGACGCCCGCCATGTCCGTCACACAGCCGCTGATGAGCCACTGCACCTGGAGTCCGTCCATCATCGCGATCAGCTGCTGTGCCGCCTCGTCGGGCTCGATCCCGGGACGCAGCGCGCCCTCGTCCTGCGCCTCCCGGTAGGAGACGGCCGTGGAGAGCACCGAGGTGCGGTAGCGCTCCACGAAGTAGGCGTGCGCCGGGTGGTCGGCGGAGGTCGCCTCGGCCGCGAGTACGGAGAACAGCTCGACGATGCCCCGGCGTTCGGCGTTCAGCGTGGCGAGGTCGGCGAGCCGGCGCAGCCGGCCCACGCCTTTCGGGCTGCCGACGGCCAGCCATTCGGCGTCCACCTCGTCGCGGTGTTCCAGTACCGCGAGCAGCAGCGACTGTTTGGTCGGGAAGTGGTGCAGCAGTCCGGGGTGCGAGATCCCGCAGCGGGTGGCGATCACCCGCAACGACGCGCCCCGGTAACCGACCTCACCGAAAATGGCCATGGCCTGGTCAAGGATCTCCACGCGTTTGGCCCGGCCCTTGGCGTAGCCACGACGTGTGTCGGCGGTCATGTGCCACTCTCCCCGGCCGTCTCTGACGGCGTCAATGAGTACAGTTGCATACCCACATACTTACCACCCGGTCGGGATTCGGCGTACGGTGGGACCGGGTGGCCGAGTTGGGCCGACCGGCCCCTTCCGCCACCCGGGCATCCGCCCGACGAGAACGTCACCGACGTTGTGAAAGGAACTCCTGTGGGCTCCTCACTGCCCTATCTCGACCCCGCGCTGTCCGTCTCCGAGCGCGTCGCCGATCTGGCCGGGCGGATGACGCTGCCCGAGAAGGTCGGCCAGATGCTCCAGTTGAACGCGAAGGAAGGCGTCCGCCACCTCATCGAGGACATGCACGCGGGCTCGATCCTGCACGCCTCTCCCGACCGCGTCCTGGAAGCCGCCGCCCTCACCGAGCGGACCCGGCTGCGCATCCCGCTGCTCGTCGCCGAGGACTGCATCCACGGTCACTCGTTCTGGGAAGGTGCCACGATCTTCCCCACCCAGCTCGGCATGGCCGCGAGCTGGGACCCCGAACTCGTCGAGCGCATCGCGCGGGCGACGGCTGTCGAGGTCGCCGCGACCGGCGTGCACTGGACGTTCTCGCCGGTCCTGTGCATCACCCGGGACCTGCGCTGGGGCCGGGTGAGCGAGACGTTCGGCGAGGACCCCTTCCTCATCGGTGAGCTCGCCTCCGCGATGGTGCGCGGGTACCAGGGGGACGGTCTCGACGACCCGACGGCGATCCTGGCGTGCGCCAAGCACTTCGCCGGCTACTCCGAGACCCAGGGCGGCCGGGACGCGAGCGAGGCCGACATCTCGCGGCGCAAGCTCCGTTCGTGGTTCCTGCCGCCGTTCGAGCGGGTCGCCAAGGAGGGCTGCCGGACGTTCATGCTCGGGTACCAGTCGATGGACGGGGTCCCGATCACGGTCAACAACTGGCTGCTGAACGAGGTGCTGCGCGGTGAGTGGGGCTACACCGGAACGCTGGTGACCGACTGGGACAACGTCGGCCGCATGGTGTGGGAGCAGCGGGTCTACGCCGACCACGCGCAGGCGGCCGCCGCCGCGGTCCGCGCGGGCAACGACATGGTGATGACGACGCCGGACTTCTTCGAGGGTGCGCAGGAGGCGGTCGCGGGCGGCACGCTCGACGAGGCGGAGATCGACGCGGCGGTCCGCCGGATCCTCACGCTCAAGTTCGAGCTGGGCCTGTTCGAGAACCCGCGCCACCCGGACCGCGCGCAGCAGACCGCGGTCATCGGGAGCGCCGGACACGCGGACGTGAACCTCGAAGCGGCCCGCCGCACGCTGGTGCTCCTCACCAACGACGGCACCCTGCCGCTGGCCGGTGGTCTCACGGCCGGGGCGGACGGACGCGCGCTCGCACCGGCCGGCGCCGGGCCGCGCACGGTAGCGGTCATCGGGCCCAACGCCGATGACCCGCAGACCCAGCTCGGCGACTGGGCGGGGTCCTCCGGTCAGGCGGACTGGCTGCCGGACGGTCATCCGCGCGAGATGATCCGCACCGTCCTGGACGGATTCCGGGAGCACGTGCCGGACGGCTGGACCGTCACCCACGCGCGCGGGGCCGACATCCTCACGGTGGGACCGGACCCGCTGGGCGCGTTCTTCCCCGACGGGCAGCCCCGGCCGGAGGTCGTCGTCCCCTCGGAGCCCTCCGAGGCGCTGATCAGCGAGGCCGTCGCCGCGGCGGAGGCCGCCGACTACGTCGTCGCGGTCGTCGGTGACCGCATCGAGCTGATCGGTGAGGGGCGCTCGACCGCGACCCTGGAGCTGATCGGCGGTCAGGTCGCGCTGCTCGACGCGCTGGCCGCGACGGGCAAACCGCTCGTGGTGGTCGTCATCAGCTCCAAGCCGCTCGTGCTGCCGCCCTCCGCGCACAGCGCTGCGGCGATCGTGCACGCCTTCAACCCGGGCATGCTCGGCGGCCGGGCCGTGGCGGAGCTGGCGCTCGGCCTCATCGAGCCGTCCGGCCGGCTGCCCGTCTCCTTCGCCCGGCACTCGGGTCAGCAGCCGACGTACTACAACCAGGTGCGCGGCCAGCACGGCTCCCGCTACGCCGACCTGACGCAGAGTCCGGCGTTCGTGTTCGGCGAGGGCCTGAGCTACACGAGTGTCGAGTACAGCGGTCTGACGGTGCTGACCGAAGCCCTCGGCGCGGACGACACCCTGCGGGCCCGGGTCCTCGTCAGCAACACCGGCGACCGGCCGGTGCGGGAGACCGTGCAGGCGTACGTGAGCGACACCGTCACCTCGGTGACGTGGGCCGAGAAGGAGCTCAAGGCCTACCGTCAGATCACCCTCGAACCCGGCGAGTCGCGCGAGGTGGCCATCGAACTGCCGGTCGCGGAGTGCAGTCTGGTGGACGCCGCGGGCAACCGCGTCGTCGAGCCCGGCGCGTTCGAGCTGCTCGTCGGCCCGTCCTCGCGCGACGAGGCACTGCTGCGCGCGGGGTTCACCGTCAAGAGCTGACGGCCACGCCGCCGGGCGCCCGGTGCACTGCCGGGCGCCCGAGGTCCCGCACCCGCCGCGCCGCCGGATAGCCCAACCGGGGCCCGGCAGCCGCCCGGCGGCGGGTCGCGGTGCCGGCGCGCGAGCCGCCGCCTACTCTCACCGGCACGGAACCTGGGAGCGGGTGGCGTTGCGGAACCGGTGCTGTGCGGCCCGCGCCGGCAGCCGTCGGCTCCCCCGATCACGACGTCACTCCTGACGAAGTACGGGGAGTGCCATGCCGGATCTGCAGCGGCGTCGACGGCCGGGGGTGGCGGCGCTGGTCTGCGGCCGGCGCACCAAATGGCTGGTGGTGGCGTTGTGGCTGATCGTCTTCGTCGTCGCCGCGCCCCTCGCACAGAAGCTCACCGACGCGCAGGACAACGACGCCGCTTCCTGGCTGCCCAGCAGCGCGGAGTCCACCCAGGTCCTGGAGAGTTCGAAGGACTTCAGGCCGGAGATCATCACCGCGATCGTCGTGTACGCCCGGGAGGGCGGTCTCACCGTCGCGGACCGTTCCCGGATCGCCCAGGACGCGCGGGAGCTGCGCACCACGCACGCGCACGGGGTGCGGGGCCCGCAGACCCAGGGGCCCCGGTTCGACAGGAAGGCCTCCCCCTCGGCCGCGCAGATCTTCGTGCCCATCACGATGGGCGACGACGGCTGGGAGCGGCTCGGACCGGCCGTCGACTCCATCAGGGACGTCGTGGGCGGCAGCGGCGGCGGGCTCGCCGTCCATGTCACCGGCCCCGGGGGGATCTCGGCCGACTCGGCGGAGGCGTTCTCGGGCATCGACTCGACGCTGCTGATCGCGGCGCTGGGTGTGGTCATCGTGATGCTGCTGATCACCTACCGCAGCCCGACCCTCCTGCTGCTGCCGGTGATCGCGGTCGTGGCAGCCCTCTTCAGCGCACAGGCCCTGATCTATCTGCTCGCCGCACACGCGGGCCTGACGGTGAACGGCCAGAGCGCCGGCATCCTCACGGTGCTGGTGTTCGGTGCGGGCACGGACTACGCGCTGCTGCTGGTGGCGCGCTACCGGGAGGAGCTGCGCCGGCACGAGGACCGGCACGAGGCGATGGCGCGGGCGCTGCACCGGGCCGGGCCCGCCGTGCTGGCGAGCAGCGGCACCGTGGTGCTCGGGATGCTGGTGCTGCTGGTCGCGGAGATGAACTCGACGCGGGGGCTCGGGCCGGTGGCCGCGATCGGTGTGGCGGTCGCCCTGATCGCCATGCTCACGCTGCTGCCGGCGCTGCTGGTGATCTTCGGCCGGTGGGTGTTCTGGCCGGTCGTACCGCACTTCGGCTCGGCCGAGCCGACCGAGCACGGCATCTGGGCACGGACGGGACAGCGCCTGGCGCGCCGTCCCCGGACCGTCTGGGCGGCCACCGCGCTGGTGCTCGCCGCCCTGTCGCTGGGGCTGACGCAGTTGAACGCCTCCGGCCTCAGCAATGCCGACTCCTTCACCGGGAAACCGGATTCGATCACCGGCCAGGAGGTGCAGGACCGATACTTCCCGGCGGGCAGCGGGGATCCCCTGGTCGTCATCGCCTCGGCCGGCCAAGAGGCCCCGGTACGCGGTGCGGTGGCGGCTACGCCCGGTGTGGTGCGCGGTTCCGTCGGCGTACCGCCGGGTGCCCGGCCGGAGGCGGACGGCCGGGTCATCCTGGAAGCGACCATGACGGATCCGTCGGACAGCGACGGGGCCAAGGACACCGTGGAGCGGGTCCGCGACTCGGTGCACGCGGTACCGGGGGCCGGCGCGCAGGTGGGCGGCACTACCGCGGCGCTGATCGACATGGACGCCGCGACCCGGCACGACAACATGCTGATCATCCCGCTGGTGCTCCTGGTGGTGCTGATCATCCTCGCGCTGCTGCTGCGTGCCGCGGTCGCGCCGTTGCTGCTGATCGCGACGGTGGTGCTGTCCTTCGCCGCGGCGCTCGGCATCAGCGCGCTGGCCTTCCGCTTCGTCTTCGACTACGCGGGCGAGCCGACGGACTTCCCGCTGTTCGTCTTCGTGTTCCTGGTGGCGCTCGGCATCGACTACAACATCTTCCTGTCGACTCGGATCCGCGAGGAGGCGGTTCTCCAGGGAACCCGGGCGGGCGTGGTGGCGGGCCTCGCCGCGACGGGTGCGGTGATCACATCGGCGGGACTGGTCCTCGCGGGCACCTTCGCGGCACTGGGCACGCTGCCGGTCGTGGTCTTCGCCGAGATCGGCTTCGCGGTGGCGCTGGGCGTGCTGCTGGACACGTTCGTCGTGCGGTCGGTGCTGGTCACCTCGCTCTTCCTGGACCTCGGTCCGCGCGTGTGGTGGCCCAACCGGCTGGCCCGCGAGGACGGTTCGGCGGGGCCCGAGCCGGAGTCGGCGGCGCACGAGGCTTAGCGGCGCGGCGAGTGTGCGCGTCGGGGGACGGGAGGCCTCAATCCGGATCGGGGGGATCCTGGCCGCCCGGCCGCGGCGGCTGCCGCGCGGGGTCCGGCCGCCCCGGGGCGACCGCTTGCTGCGGGGCATCACCGGCCCCCGCCGCTCCGGGCATCGCCGCGCCGTCGCCCCGCAGGCGCTCGATGTCCGAGGGGCGCACCTTGACGATGATCAGCGCGATCAACGCGGCCACGACGGCGAACACGACAGCGGTGACGAAGGCCTTGGAGATGCCCGTCACCAGCACCTGCTCGCCCCAGTGCCCGGGGAGCTGGCCGGTCCTGCGGAACTGCGCCACCTCGGCGCGGGTCGCCTGCGACAGGAAGCTCGGGACCTGATGGGTGGCCTCGTTGCGGCTGGCCGTACCGAAGACCGTGACCAGGATGGACAGGCCCAGCGAACCGCCCACCTGTTGCATGGTGTTGAGAATTCCGGACGCCGCGCCCGCCTCCCGCGACGCCACACCGGACACGGCCATCAGCGTCAGCGACACGAACTGCAGCCCCATGCCGAGCCCGAACACCAGCACCGGGCCGAGCAGACTGCCCAGGTACGTGCTGTCCGCGTCCGCCTGCGTCAGCCAGCCGAGCCCCGCGGCGCACAGGAGGGAGCCCGTCACCATGAAGGGTTTCGGCCCCCATCTCGGCAGCAGCCGGGAGGTGAAACCGGCGCCCACGGCGATGATCGCGCTGACCGGCAGGAAGGCGAGGCCGGCCCGGAGCGGGCTGAAACTCAGGATGTTCTGCACGAAGAGGGTCAGGAAGAAGAACATTCCGAACATCGCGGCGGACAGGCACAGCATCATCCCGTACACACCCGCGCGATTGCGGTCGCGGAACATCCACAACGGCGTGATGGGCTGCCTCGACCGGCCCTCGATCGCGATGAACACGGCGAGCAGCACGACGGCGGCGGCGAAGGCTCCCAGGGTCAGGCTGTCGCTCCAGCCCTCCTCGGACGCACGGATGAAGCCGTAGACCAGCAGCACCATGCCCAGCGTGGCCGTCAGCGCCCCCACGGCGTCGAAGTGTCCCGGGTGGCGCTCGGACTCCCGGATGAAGCGGGGTGTGGCGAGCACGATCAGCAGCGCGATGGGGACGTTGACGAAGAAGATCCACCGCCAGTCGAGCCATTCCACCAGCAGCCCGCCCGCCAGCAGGCCGATGGCGCTGCCTCCTGCCGAGACGGCGGCGAAGACACCGAACGCCCTGTTGCGGTCCGGCCCCTCGCGGAAGGTCGTGGTGATCAGTGAGAGCGCGGTCGGCGAGGCGATGGCTCCGCCGACGCCCTGGAGCGAACGCGCCGCGAGCAACTGCCAGGATTCCTGGGAGAGGCCGCCGAGCAGCGAGGCGAAGGCGAAGAGCACGACGCCGAACATGAAGACCCTGCGGCGGCCGAGGATGTCTCCGAGCCGCCCGCCCAGCAGCAGCAGTCCGCCGAAGGTCAGCGTGTAGGCGTTGACCACCCAGGAGAGGTTCTCGGTGGAGAAGCCCAGCGCGGTCTGGATGTGCGGAAGGGCGATGTTCACGATGGTGATGTCGAGGACCACCATCAACTGGCAGGAGCAGATGACGAGTAGGGCGATCCCGCTGCCGTGTGCCCCCTTCGGGGATTCGGCAGCGCGCCGGGGTGTCACGTGGGATTCCGTCATGGGATCGCTTGCAGACTCAAGCCGTTGAGTGAACGCATACGTTCACTCACACGAGATTAGTCCTGCCCGTCGGCCCCCGCCAATCGATGGAGGCCCGGGGGCGGGCGGCGCGGGGGCGGGCGCGACATTACGGCGGCGTGAAATCGCGCGGGCCCTCGCACCCGGTCCCGCGGCGGCCGACGCGGGTGGTCGGGAGCGGGCCGTGAAGCGCAGGTCAGAAGCGGTTTGACGGCGTCCGTCCGGCTGGGCGGCGGGCCGCGCGCGGGCACCCAGCGGGGAGCCGGTGCGTGGTTGACGTACCCGGCGGGCGCTGCGAGTCTCCGGAACATGTTCGCGACGGTCACTCCCGATACGCGGCCCGCTCCGCGCGTCGGCCGCACCGCACCGCAGCCCGGGTGTCCGGGCCGCTGTAGCGCTGCCTGACCGACCCCTGTCGCACGGACTTCCGCTTCCCGCAGCTCCACGCCTCCCACGCATCCGCATCCGGCCCCGCCGCGTCCGACGGCGGGCGTTTCGCCGCCCGGACGGGCGTGCCCACCGAAAGGAATCCCGCGATGTCCTCGGCAACCACAGCTCCCGCTCCCACCACCATCACGGTCCAGAAGCTCGGCGGCCGCATCGGCGCCGTCATCTCCGGAGTACGTCTCGGGGGCGGTCTGGACCCGGGGACGGTCGCGGCCGTCCGGGCCGCGGTCCTGGCCGGCAAGGTCGTCTTCTTCCGGGGCCAGGACCACCTGGACGAGGACAGCCACGAGGCGTTCGGCAGGCTGCTCGGCACCCCGGTCGCCCACCCGACCGTCCCGTCCGCCGACGGCCGCTACTCGCTCGGCATCGACTCCGACCACGGCGGCCGGGCCAACCAGTGGCACACCGACGTCACCTTCGTACCCGCCTATCCGGCCTTCTCCATCCTGCGCGCGGTCACCGTCCCGCCCTACGGCGGCAACACCCTGTGGTCCAACACCGCCGCCGCGTACGCCGGGCTGCCCGAGCAGCTGCGCACCCTGGCCGACAGCCTGCGGGCCGTCCACTCCAACGACTACGACTACGTCTCGGTGCGCCCGGACGCGCTGCCCGAGGCGCTCGCCCAGTACCAGAGGGTGTTCGCCTCGACGAAGTTCCTCACCGAGCACCCGGTGGTCCGCGTCCACCCCGAGACGGGCGAACGGGTGCTGCTCCTGGGCAACTTCGTCCAGCGCATCAGCGGACTGACCGGCCGCGACTCGCGCGCTCTCGTCGAGCTGTTCCAGTCCCACATCGAGCGCCCGGAGAACACCGTGCGCTGGCAGTGGCAGGCCGGCGACGTAGCGATCTGGGACAACCGCGCCACCCAGCACTACGGGGTGGACGACTCGGACACCCACGAGCGCAAGCTGCGCCGCGTGACCATCGACGGCGACGTCCCGGTCGGCACGGACGGCAGGCCCTCCACCCTCATCAGCCCGACGGAGGTGCCCGACCCGGACTTCGGCATCGCGTCCGGGGCCTCGGCGGACCCGTTGGCAGCGGCCGGGGACCGACAGGAGCGAAGGTAAAGACTCCTCCCATTGCGCAACCTTTAAAGTATGGGCATGGATACCGATTGCACGACACGCGAGGAGCACGCCGTGCTCGTCGGGGGCCCCGCCCACGGCCTGCGCCTGCGCGTCACCGACCGGCCGACGGTCCTGCAGATCACCCGCCCCTGCGAGGTGGAGGCCGCACCGGGCGGCGTCCGGGCCGAGGCCCTGTACGTGTACCGGCTCGGCCTGCTCCCGGGCGACGGGCCGCTGCGCTACGGCTACGACGCCGCGAGCCCGTGACCCCGCCCGGTGGTCCACCGCTCAGCCCGCGCCGGACCGGTGGACCGCGGTCAGCCCGCGGACACCTGCGCCGCGACCTCGATCAGCAGCGCCTGCCCCGGGTTGAGCGTCGGCATCGGCAGCCCGGCACCGGTCAGCACGGCGCCCGGCACCGGGACCCAGCCGTCGAGCGCCGCCGTGCACCACAGGGGGCTGGCGACCTGGTGGAGGGCGGGCAGTCCCGCCTCCGTACGGATCCGGACCCGGTAGGAACGGCCCGGGGTGAGGCCGGGCAGCCGGACCCGGCCGGACTGGCCGGGCACGGACGTCTCCGTGCGCGTCCAGCAGTACAGCGCGGAACCGGTGTCCGGCGCGACCACGCCGTGCAGCTGGGTCGCCTCGTCATCGAGGTCCGCCCTGACGACCCGTCCGCCGTGCAGGAGTCCGCGCAGTTCCTTGTAGAGCGCCGCCCACCGGCCCAGCGTGACGCGTTGCGCCGGGGTGCGCGCGGTCAGGTCGTCCTCGATGCCCGCGTGGCCGAACAACGCGGTGATCAGCCGGAAGGAGTCATCGGTGACCCGCCCCGTCGTATGGCTGCGCGGACCCCCGACGTGGGCGCCGACCAGCTCGGGCGGCAGCAGCTGCCCGGTCCAGCGCTGGATGGCCTGGCGCTCCACCGGGTCGTTGCAGTCGGACGCCCAGACCCGGTCAGTCCGGGCGAGCACGCCGAGGTCCACCCGGCCGCCGCCGCTGGAGCACGACTCGATCTCCAGCGCGGGGTGGCGCGCCCTGAGCGCGTCCATCAGCCGGTACAGGGCCGCCGTCTGAGCATGCACACCGGGCCGGTCGGCGCCGTGCGCACCGCGCCGCACCGCTTCGTGCAGGTCCCGGTTGTGGTCCCATTTGAGGTAGTCGATGCCGTACTCGCTCACGAGGGCGTCCAGCCGCTCCAGCAGGTGGGCGAAGGCGTGCTCGTCGGCGACGTTGACCACGTACTGGTGCCGGGAGCTCGGACCCACGCCGGCGGACGGGCCGAGAATCCACTCGGGGTGCTCGCGGGCCATCCGCGAGTCGAGGTTCACCATCTCCGGTTCGACCCAGAGCCCGAACTGCATCCCGTGCGCGTGCACCCGCTCCGCCAGCGGGGTCAGCCCCTCGGGCCACACCTGCGGGTCCACCGTCCAGTCACCGAGCCCCGCCGTGTCGTCCCGGCGGCCGAGGAACCAGCCGTCGTCCAGGACCAGGCGCTCCACCCCGACTTCGGCTGCGGCGTCGGCCAGCGCGAGCAGCCGTTCGGGGCGGTGGTCGAAGTACACCGCCTCCCAGGTGTTCAGGGTCAGCGGCCGAGGTGTGGACGGATGGCCGGGCCGGGCGCGGAGCATCGCGTGGAAGCGGCCGGCCAGCCCGTCCAGCCCTTCCCCGGACCAGGCGAAGAAGCATTCGGGCGAGGTGTACCGGTCGCCCGGGGCCAGCCGGATCTCGCCGGGCGCCAGCAGTTCGCCGCCGCCGAGGACTCCCCCGTGTACCCCTGCGCCCTCGGGCAGCCGCTCGGCCAGCCAGCGCTGGTTGCCGCTCCAGCCCACATGCAGGGCCCAGACCTCACCGGTGCGGAACCCGAATCCGGGCACCCCGACCGTCAGGAGGTGCGGGGCGTCCAGTCCCGGCTTGCCCCGGCGCACCTCACGGACGTGTCCGGCGAACGCCAGCCGGCCGCGCTGCGGGGTGCGTTCGCGGCACCACTTCCCGGTGAAGTCCAGGATCTCCTGGGCGCGGCTCGGCAGCGGGAGCAGCGCGGTGGTGGCGGCGAGGTCGTACGGGACGGCGCCGGCGGCGGAGTCCGGACCCGGCCCTGCGGCGGGGTCCGCGGCGGAGCCGGCCGGACACGAGAGGCTGGTGCGCACACCCAGGACGCCCGAGGGGTCCAGCCGGTAGGTGAGGGTGATGTCGAGCGCGGCGTCCGTGTCGCGGAGGGCGATGAGCAGTTCGCCGGGGCGTTCCTCGGCTCCGGTCATCACGGCCCTGGGCGCGGTGGCCGTCCCGGCGCGGTGGCCCTGCTGGGCCGGGGTGCCGAGCCAGCCATCGGCTTCGGTGGGCCAGACGGTGAACTGCCTCGGTTCGTCGAGCGAGTTGTTGAGCGTGGCGGCGTCGGCCGTCAGCCCGAGGGCCGCGAGACCCTCGTCGGACAGCTCACCGAGATCCTCGCCCCAGTGCAGGACACGGGGCAGCGGAGTGCGGAGTTCGACGACGAAGCTCACCCCGGCCGCCCGCAGGTGCGCGATCCGGGTGGTGGTGCGGGTCATGGCATGTCCTCTCGAGAGCGCGGCGACTGTAACGAGAGTTTCCTTCCATCGTCAATATATTCTCCATGGGCTCAAGGCCATTTCCCTGTTCCTGGGTGTTTCACGCTCCCGGTCCCACCTCCCTTGCTTTCGGCCAGAAGGTAATCTCCACGGGGTGAACCTCTCCCGGCAGCCGCCGTCCGCTGCCCTCGTCCTCCAGGCCCTGCTGACCCAGGGGCCGTTGACCCGGGCGGAGCTCGGACGCCGCACCGGCCTCTCCTCCGGGGCCGTCACCAAGGTCTCGGCACCCCTGCTCGACGACGGCTGGATCACCGAGCTCGGGCCGGCCGGTGAACGGCAGCCCGGCCGCCCGGCCACACTGGTGGCGGTGCGGCCCGAGCGGGCCGGGTTCATCGGCATCAAGATCACCTCGGACGAGCTCATCGGCATGCTCGTCGACCTCACGGCCGCGCCCCTTGCCACCCAGCGGGTCCCGCTGCGCTCGCGGGACGTCGGCACGGTGGTGGGGGCCGTGGCCCGGCTGGTCGGCTCGCTCTCCGGGCGGGCCGGAAAGGGGGCGAACGGGTCCGGCCCGGCGGTGCACAGCCTCGGCGTGACGGTCTCCGGCGATGTGGACGGACCCAGCGGCACGGTCCGCTACTCGCCCTTCCTCGACTGGCACGGCGTCCGGCTCGCCACCCTGGTGGAGGAGGCCACCGGCATCGCGACGGTGATCGACAACGACGTACGGGCGCTCACGGTCGCCGAGCAGTGGTTCGGCGCCGGGGTCGGGCTCTCCTCGTTCGCCCTGGTCACGGTCGGCGCGGGGGTGGGATGCGGGATGTCCGTGCACGGCCGGGTGGTCTCGGGCGCGTTCGGGGTCTCCGGCGAACTGGGGCATCTGCCCGTCGGCGGAACGGACCGGGTCTGCACCTGTGGCAACACCGGCTGCGTCGAGGCCGTCGCGTCCACCCAGGCCATCGTCGACCAGGTGCGGGAACAGACGGGCGACACTGCTCTCTCGCTCGCCGGTGCCGTGCGCCTGGCCCGGTCCGGGGACGCCGCCGCGCGCGACGTCTTCACCCGGGCGGGGCGGGCGCTGGGACTGGCGATCGCCTCGGTGGCCAACCTCATCGGCCCGGAGCGCATCATCATCTCCGGCGAGGGCGTGGCGGCCTACGACCTGTTCTCCGACGAGATCCGGCGGACCTTCGGCGCCCAGGCCTTCGGCGCCGCCGCCCGGTGCGAACTCCTGGTGCGGCCGCTGCCGTTCGAGACATGGGCGCGCGGTGGCGCGGCGATGGCGGCCCACCGCCTCTTCGCGCCGCTGCCCGGCCGGTCCGGCGGGACGGGGCGGCGCTGACCGGCGCCGCCGCGCCCCGCCGGGCCGCTCGCGCCCGGCCCGTCAGGCGTTGGGGTCGAAGGGGATACCGGCGGGCATCGCCTTCTGCAGGTGCCCGGCGAGGTTCCCGTCCTTCAGGCCGAAGACGGCGCTGCCGAAGTCGGCCTGAACCAGCTTGTCCCGCAGGCCCTCGGGATATCCGTTCCAGCCGACGAGGTCGGGGAACTGCCACTGGTGGTAGTGGTTCTCGGGCGGCTCGTCGCCCGAGGTCGCGGGACGGAAGCAGTGCGTCCCGATCCCGTCCTTGTGGTAGACGGCCTTGGGATGGGTGCCGTCCCACTGGATCCGGTCCCGGCCGTAGACGCTGAACCCGCCGTGCGCCGAGGTGGAGACGTACTTCGCCTCGTTGTCCTGCACCCAGACCACGACGTGCTCCCAGTCGTGGCGGTGCCCGCCGAGACCGCTGCCGGCCACGGCCTGGTCCTTCTCGAAGTAGAGGCCGTAAATGATGGCGCACCAGCCGTTGTTGCACTTGGAGCGCGCGTAGCCGTTGGTGTTGTCCAGGTCCCAGGAGTCGTGACAGCTGCCATTGACGGCTCCGGTGGTCTTCAGCCCGGGGGCTATGGTGCCGTCCGGGCCGATGGCGGGGGTCGGATAGCAGCCGTCCCCGTCGTAGTCGTACGCCGGCTGGAAGGTCTGTTCCAGCCCGTCGGCGTTCGCCGGGAGCGCGCCCGGCACGTCGGCGAAGGCGCTGCCCGGCGACGCCAGGACCAATACCCCGGCCGCGGCCAGCACGAGGGGCACGTTGCGGATCCGTCGTCTGTTCTTCACTGGTTCCTCCTGGTCGAAAGGGTCGGGCCGCACCAAGCGGTGTCATGCCCATGGCGATCCTCGGGGAACCCCGAAGTCCTGCCGGGTACGGGGGATTTCGCGGCGATGACCACGCGGCCAACTGCCCGGCTGCGCACCGGGCGAGGCCGGCCCGGCCCGCCGCCACGGCACCTTGGCGAGGTTGACTTTTTTTCTTGACAGAGGAAATTAACTCCCCTACGTTTCCGGCCATGTCATCGACCAACCTCGTCGAGACGTTCCCGGCGCCGACGCCGGCTGCCTCTCTGGTGTTCACCACAGCCCTGTCCCAGGGGCCGCTCTCCCGGGTGGAGATCGCGCGCAGGACCGGACTGTCGTCGGCGGCCGTGACCAAGGCCGTACGCCCGTTGATGGCGACCGGGTACTTCGTCGAGGAGACCGACGGCACCGCGCCCGCGACGGTCGGGCGGCCGGCCAACCCGGTCCGGGTCAACGGCGGGCGCGCCCTGTTCATCGGCGTCAAGGTGACCGCTGACGAGGTCATCGCGGTTCTCGCGGACCTCTGCTGCCGGATCAGAGTGGCCCGCCATGTGCCGCTGTCCGAGCGGTCGCCCGCCTCGGTGATCTCGGTCATCGCCGCGCTCAGCGGCGAACTGCTCATCGAGGCGGGGCGGTTCGGCGTCGGAGTGCGCGGGCTGGCCGTGGCGGTCTCCGGCGATGTGGACCGGGCCTCGGGCGTGGTCCGCTACTCCCCGTTCCTCGGCTGGCGCGATGTCGGCCTGGCCGGGGCGGCGCGGGCGGCGACCGGTCTGCCGGTCACCGTGGACAACGACGTCCGGGCGCTGACCGTGGCGGAGCAGTGGTTCGGCGCGGGGGCCGGGCGCTCCGGATTCGCGCTGGTCACGGTCGGGGCCGGGATCGGCTGCGGACTGGTGGTCCACGGCCGGGTCGTGGCCGGGGCACACGGGGTGGCCGGTGAGATCGGCCATCTGTCCATCGACCCGGACGGGCCGCTCTGCCACTGCGGCAACCGGGGCTGTGTCGAGGCGATCGCCTCGGACTCCGCCATCGCGCGCAGCATCCAGGAGCGGACGGGGCAGCCAGTCGGCGGACCGGCGCACGCGCTGGAACTGGCCAGGGCCGGTGACGCGGTGGCCCGCGAGGCCTTCGCCCGCGCCGGGGCCGCGATCGGCCGGGCCATCGGGGCGGTCGCCAATCTGCTCGGCCCCGAGCGCGTGATCATCTCCGGCGAGGGGCTGGCCGCGTACGACCTGTTCGCCTCACAGATCCGGGACGCGTTCGCCGCCACCGTCTTCAGTACGGCCGCGCGGTGCGAGGTGATCACCCGCCCGCTGCCGTTCGAGGAGTGGGCGCGCGGCGCCGCGGCCACCGCCATCCAGACCTTCATCGGACCCGACACCTTCCAGGAGCAGCGATGACCGAGCAGGGCCGCACACCGGGACCGTCCAGGAGCGGCGCCTTCCGAGGCCGCCGGCGCTGAAGGGCGCACGCGCGGGCGCACGGCGGACCGGCCCCGAGCCCTCCGGTACGCGGCCACCGCACCCCGCGCACCCACCACCGACCTGCCCCCTCTCCCCCACCGCCGCCTACGACCAGAGCAGGAGACCACCCGCATGCCCTCCCCCGCCCGCACCACGAGACGAGCCGCGCGCGCCGCGATGGTCCTCGCAGTCACGGCCGCCGTCGCCGTCGCCGTACCTCCGGCGCAGGCCGCACCCGACACCGCCCCGGCCACGCCGTCCGCCGCCGCCCCGGCGCCCGCCGCCGGACAGGGCCGGGCCCAGAAGCCGTTCATGGGGTGGAGCAGCTGGTCGATGCAGACCAGCTCGTACCCCGGTCTCAACCCCACCGGCCAGTACAGCTATCTCACCGAGGCGAACGTCCTCAAGCAGGCCGACGCGATGGCCGCCAAGCTGAAGCGGTTCGGCTACGAGTACATCAACATCGACGCGGGCTGGTGGCGCGACCAGGACTGGACGCCGGAGTTCGACGGCTACGGGCGCCAGCAGGCCGACCCGGAACGTTTCCCGCGCGGAATGAAGCCGGTCGCCGACGAACTCCACCGCAAGGGCCTCAAGGCCGGCATCTACCTGCCGGTCGGCCTGGAGAAGGAGGGGTACGGCGACGGCAAGCTGCCGATCTGGAACGCACCGGGCTGCACCACCGGGGACATCGTCCACAGTGATCTGCGCACGACGAACGGCTGGGACAGCTCGTACAAGATCGACTTCTCGCGGCCGTGCGCCCAGAAGTACATCGACTCCCAGGCCCGGTTGATCGCCGACTGGGGATACGACTTCCTCAAGCTCGACGGGGTCGGCCCGGGTTCCTTCAAGAGCGGTGACAACTACGACAACCGGGCGGACGTCGCCGCCTGGAAGAAGGCCATCGCGCGCGCCGGCCGCCCCGTCCATCTGGAGATCTCCTGGTCGCTGGATGTCGACTACGCCGACAGCTGGAAGGAGAACTCCGACGGCTGGCGGGTGGACACCGATGTCGAGTGCTACTGCGAGACGCTGGTGACGTGGGACAGCTCGGCGAAGGCCCGCTGGCGCGACACCCCCGCGTGGACCCGGCACGCGGGTCTGGGCGGCTGGAACGACCTGGACGCGATCGACGTCGGCAACGGCGAGATGGACGGGCTGACGAAGGCCGAGCGACAGAGCTACATGACGCTGTGGTCCATCGCCAAGTCGCCGCTCTACTCGGGTGACGACCTGACCAAGCTGGACGCGTACGGCGTCTCGCTGCTGACCAACCGCGAAGTGCTCCGGGTCAACCAGCGGCCGGGCGCACCGGCCCACCCCGTCACGACGGCGGGCGACGAGCAGGTGTGGGCGGCCAGGAACCCCGACGGCGGCTACACCGTGGCGCTGTTCAACCTCGGCTCGTCGCCCGCCCCGGTGACGGCCCGCTGGTCGGCACTCGGCTTCAGCGGCAAGGCGTCCGTGCGCGACCTGTGGAACAAGGAGAGCCTGGGACAGCACAAGGACGGCATCACCGAGGCCCTGCCCGCACACGGTTCGCGGCTGTTCACCGTCGCCCCGCACGGCTCGGGACTTCGGACCACGGCGTACGAGGCGGAGTCCCCGGCCAACACGCTCTCCGGCCACGCCGAGGTCGCCGGCTGCGACGACTGCTCCGGCGGCAGGAAGGTCGGCAACCTCTACGAGGGCGGCTCGCTGAGCTTCGAGAACATCGAAGCGGCGCGGACCGGAACGTACTACGTCAACGTGGCCTACACCTCCGGTGACGAGCGGTCCGTCGAGGTCTCGGCCAACGGGAAGCCGGCCACCAAGATGGTCTTCCCGTCCAGCGGGGGCTGGGGCGCGGCCGGGACCATCAGTGTTCCCGTCACGCTCAAGGCCGGCCGCAACACCGTCACCTTCGACAGCGGCGCCTCGGGCTACTCGCCCGACATCGACCGCATCGACGTACCGAAGCGGAGCTGACGCCCGGCGCTGCCCCGAGCCGCCCCAGCGCTTCTCCCCGCCCGTCATCCGCACCGGAATGGAGTCCCCGTGAACCACCAGCACCCGCAGCCGCCCGCGCAGCCCGGTCCCGACCACCCGAGCCGCCGCCGTCTGCTCACGCTCGCCGCCGCCGTCGGCTCGGCCACCGCCCTGGGCGCGCTGCCCGCCTTCGCCGCCTCACCGGCCCCGGAGCGTCCCGCCGCGGCCCCGCCGCGCGCACCCGGCCGGCCCACCGAACTGTGGTACCGGGCCCCCGCGTCCGCCGATTCGATGATCGGGCAGGCCCTCCCGGTGGGCAACGGCCGGCTCGGCGCGCTCGTCGGCAACGACCCCGCCCGCGAACTGCTGCACATCACCGATGCCACCCTGTGGACCGGCGGGATCAACGACGAACTGGACGCGGACGGTCAGTTCCCTTACGGGCGTGCGGACTTCGGAAGTCTCACGCTGCTGGGCAACGTGACGGTCGACATCCCGGACCACGAGCTGTCCGCGGTGTCCGGCTACCGCCGCGGCCTCGACCTGGCCCGGGGCGTCATCACCTCCCATTACACCCGCTCCGGTGTGACGTACGAGCGCAGCGTCTTCGCCAGCGGGCCGGACGACGTCGTGGTCATCCGGTTCACCCAGCGCGGCGGCGGCCACTACACCGGCACGCTCGCGCTGGACGGCACGCACGGCGAGACCACCTCGGCGGACGGGCGCGGGGCGGAGCTCTCCCTGGCGGACTCGTTCGACAACGGGCTGCGCTACGGGGCGGTCGTCCTGGCGCAGAGCCGCAGCGGCAAGGTGTCCACGGACGGCGGCCGGATCACCTTCACGCGGTGCGCCGACCTCACCGTGGTGATCAGCGGCGGGACCGACTACGCCCCCGACGCGGCCAAGGGCTACCGCAACCCGGGGCTCGACCCGCTCGCCCTCGCGCGCACCAAGGCCCGTGACGCGGCCGCCGTCTCCGCCACCGAACTGCTGCACACCCATGTGGCCGACCACCGGAGCCTGTTCGACCGCATGACCCTCGACCTGGGGGCCTCGACACCGCAGCAGCGCTCCCTGGACACCTGGGAGCGACTGCGGGCCCGTACGGCACAGGGCGATCCCGATCCGGAACTGGAGGCGCTGTACCTCCAGTTCGGCCGCTACCTGATGATCTCCGGGTCGCGGGGCGGGCTGCCGGTCGCGCTCCAGGGCCTTTGGCTGGACGGCAACGACCCCGACTGGATGGGTGATTACCACACCGACATCAACATCCAGATGAACTACTGGATGGCCGACCGCGCTGGGCTGTCCCCCTGCTTCGACGCGCTGACGGACTACTGTCTCGCGCAGCTCCCGTCCTGGACCGAGGTGACCGGCAGCCACTTCCAGGATCCGGCCAACCGCTTCCGCAACTCCAGCGGCAAGGTCGCCGGCTGGACCGTGGCGTTCTCCACGAACATCCACGGCGGCCTCGGCTGGTGGTGGCACCCGGCGGGCAACGCCTGGCTGTGCAACTCCCTCTGGGAGCACTACGAGTTCACCCAGGACCGGTCACACGTGGCGCGCATCTTCCCGATGCTGAAGGGTGCCTGCGAGTTCTGGGAGGCGCGGTTGCTGACCACGACCGTCACCGATGCCGCGACGGGCGAGCGGCGGGAGGTCCTGATCGCGGACAGCGACTGGTCCCCGGAGCACGGGCCGCAGGACGCGAAGGGCAACACCTACGCCCAGGAGGTGGTCCGGGATCTCTTCCTGCACTTCGAGGAGGCGTGCGCGCTGCTCGGCCGCGACGCGCGGTACGGCGCGGCGGTGGCGAAGATGCGCAAGCGGCTGTACCTGCCCGAGGTCAGTCCCAAGACCGGCTGGCTCCAGGAGTGGATGTCTCCGGACAACCTGGGCGAGACGACGCACCGTCATCTGTCGCCGCTGATCAGCCTCTTCCCCGGGGACCGGATCCGGCCGGGTGCGGTCTCCGACGAGCTGCTGGCCGGGGCCACCGCGCTGCTGGAGGCCCGCGGCATGGAGAACTTCGGCTGGGCCAACGCCTGGCGTGCGATGTGCTGGGCACGGCTGAAGAACGCCGACAACGCCTACCGGCTCGTCGTCAACAACCTGCGGCCCTCGGTCAGCGGCAGCAACGGCTCCGCGATGAACCTGTTCGACATCTACCAGGCCGAGCCGGACCGAGGCATCTTCCAGATCGACGCCAACTTCGGTACGCCCACGGCCATGATCGAGATGCTCCTCTACTCGCGGCCCGGCCACATCGAGCTGCTGCCCGCCCTGCCGGCGGCGTGGGCGGGCTCGGGGTCGGTCACCGGACTGGGCGCGCGCGGCGGCTTCGTGGTGGACCTGAGCTGGCGCGACGGGAAGGTGCGCGAGGCGCGGATCCGCAGTGTCGGCGGCCGCACCACCGAGGTGAGCTGGAAGGGCGTGACCCGGAAGGTGGAACTGCGGCCCGGCGGCTCGGTCGCCCTGCGGAAGTTCTGACCCCGGCGCAGCAGCCGGTGCGGCCAGGGGCGGCGTGGCCCTTCCGGGTCACGCCGCCCCTGGCGTCCGCGGGTCAGGCGCGCGGGGCCTCCTGCGCCGCGCGCAGGACGCGGTCGGGACGGATCGGCAGTTCCCGGTGGCGGACGCCGGTGGCGTGCCACACCGCGTTGGCGATCGCCGCGGCGACGCCGACGACTCCGATCTCGCCGATGCCCTTGATCCCGACGGGGTCGCCGGGCACGTGGTCGTCCACCCAGTCCGCCTCGATGACCGGCACATCGGCGTGCGAGGCGAAGTGATAGCCGGCGAGGTCCGCGCCGACGTGGCCGCCGGAGGCCTGGTCCCTGATCGCCTCCTCGTGCAGGGCCATCGACAGCCCCCAGGTCATTCCGCCGACGAACTGGCTGCGGGCGGTCAGCGGGTTGACGATGGTGCCCGCGGCGTAGATGCCGAGCAGCCTGCGCACCCGCACCTCGCCGGTGGTGACGTCCACCGCCGCCTCGGCGAACTGCGCACCGAAGGAGTGCCGTTCCAGCTGCGGGAGGGTGCCGATGACCTCAGCGGTGTTCGACCTCGCGGTGATCCCCTCCGGCGGAATGCCCCCGCCCAGGGCCAGCCGCTCCCGCAGCTCCCCGGCCGCCAGCATGACCGCCCAGGCCCAGGAGCGGGTGCCCATCGAGCCACCGGCGATCATCGCCGGGCCCAGATCGCTGTCGCCGATCCGCACCAGGACCCGGTCCGGGTCCACCTCCAGGGCGTCGGCGGCGACCAGTGTCATCGCGGTCCTGGCACCCGTCCCGATGTCCGCCGCGTTGATCCGCACGGTGAAGCCGCCGTCCTGCTCCGCGGTCACGGCGGCGGTGGACGGGCTGACCCCCGAGGGGTAGGTGGCCGCGGCTGTGCCGGTCCCGAGCAGCCAGCGGCCCTCGCGGCGCACACCGGGGCGCGGGTCGCGCTCCGCCCAGCCGAACCTGCGGGCGCCCTCCTCGAAACACGCCACCATGTTGCGGCTGCTGAACGGCAGCCCCGACACGGGTCCCACCGAGGTGTCGTTGCGGATGCGCAGCGCGACCGGGTCCACGCCGCACTTCTCGGCCAGTTCGTCGAGCGCCGATTCGACGGCGAAGGACCCCGGCGCCTCGCCCGGTGCGCGCATCCAGGTCGGGGACGGCACGTCGAGCCGCACCAGCGTGTGCCGGGTGCGGTGCGCGTCGGCGTCGTACAGGACCCGCCCCAGCACGGCGCTCGTCTCGACGAACTCGTGCACGGTCGACGTCAGGCTCTGTGCGCGGTGGTCGAACGCGCGCAGCCGGCCGTCCGCGTCGGCGCCGAGCCTGACCCGCTGCGCCGTGGGGCTGCGGAACCCCACCAGCGAGAACATCTGTCGCCGGGTCAGTACGACGCGTACGGGACGCTGGAGGACGGTCGCGCCCATCACCGCGGCCACCTGATGGGGGCTCAGGCCCTTGGAGCCGAAGGCCCCTCCGACGTGCTCGGAGCGTACCCGAACGGCTGACGGGTCGAGGGAGAAGATCAGTGCGAGCTCGGCGGCCACCCAGGTGCTGCCCTGGTTGGAGTCGACGACGTCGAGCCGGCCGTCGTCCCAGCGGGCCGTCGCCGCGTGCGGCTCCATCGAGCTGTGGTGCTCCTCGGGCGTGGTGTAGTCCTCGTCCACGACGAAGGCGGCCCCTGCCAGCTCGGCCTCCAGATCGCCCTTGGACGTCTCGGCCTCGGCCATCACACCGCTCGGCGGGACGTACGCACCGGGGTGCCCGGCGAAGAACGCCACGTCGTGCGGCTCCTCCTCGTCGTAGCGGACGACCAGCGCCTCGGCAGCCTCCCGGGCCTGTTCGGACGTCTCGGCCACGACCATCGCCACCGGCCAGCCCACGAAGGGCACCCGGTCGTGCTGGAAGAGGCCGACGACCGGGTTGGGCCGTCCCAGCATGCCGACGTAGTCGGTATCGACGCGCGGCGCGTTCCCGTGGTGCAGCACCGTGAGGACTCCGGGCATGGCCAGGACCTCGGTGTCCCGCACCTCGCGGATCCGGCCGCGGGCCACCGTCGAGAGCACCAGCCAGCCGTGGGCGAGGTCCGCGAAGGGGATCTCGCCCGCGTAGCGGGCGGCTCCGGTGACCTTGTCGTGGCCCTCCACCCGGGTGCGGCCCGAGCCGACGGCCCCGGTGAACGCCGCGCTGTCGGTCGTCGTGGTCATCGGGCTGCCTCCTCGGCGAGTTCACTCAGCACGGCCACCACCAGGTTGCGGATCAGCGTCGCCTTGTACCCGTTCTCCGGTAGCGCCTCGGCCGCTGCCAGCTCGGCATCCGCAGCGGAGGCGAACGCCTCGGCGCTCGCCGGTCCGCCGGTCAGCGCCCGCTCGGCGGCGCGGGCCCGCCACGGCCGGGACGCGACCGCCCCGAACGCGAGGCGCACTTCGGTCACGACGCCGTCCCGGACGTCGAGCGCGGCGGCGACGGAGCCGACCGCGAAGGCGTACGAGGCGCGTTCGCGCACCTTGCGGTACCGGGAGTGCGCGGCGACCGCGGCCGGCGGCAGGGTGACACCGGTGACGAGGGCGCCCGGCGGCAGGGCGGTCTCGATGTGCGGGGTGGTGCCCACCGGCAGGTAGAACTCGGCGATCGGCAGTTCGCCGGGCCCCTCGGCCGTCTCGTAGGAGACGACGGCGTCGAACGCGGCGAGCGCGACGGCCATGTCCGAGGGGTGGGTGGCCACGCAGTGCTCGGAGGCGCCGAGGATCGCGTGGTTGTGGTGCTCGCCCGCGACGGCCGGGCAACCGCTGCCCGGAACCCGCTTGTTGCACGGCTTGGCGAGGTCGGTGAAGTAGCCGCAGCGGGTCCGCTGGAGCAGGTTCCCGCCGACGGTGGCCATGTTGCGCAGCTGTCCGGAGGCGCCGGCCAGGAGCGCCTGAGCCAGCGCCGGGTAGTGCCGCCGCACCTCGGGGTGGGCGGCGAGATCGCTGTTGGTGACGGTCGCGCCGATGCGCAGGCCGCCCTCCGGGGTGAACTCGATCGTGTCCAGAGGCAGTTCCTGGACGTCGACGAGGAGTGCGGGGCGCTCCACACCGGCCTTCATCAGGTCCACCAGGTTGGTGCCGCCACCCAGGAAGCGAGCCTGCGGGTCGGTGCCGAGCACCGCGAGTGCCCCGGAGACGTCGAAGGCGCGCTCGTAGCCGAATTCCCTCATGCGACCTGCTCCTTGACCCCGTCGGCGGAGGCCGCCGCGGCGCTCGCGACCGCCCGCACGATCGACACGTAGGCGCCGCAGCGGCAGAGGTTGCCGCTCATCCGCTCGCGGATCTCCTCGGCGGTGAGCGCGGGCGCCCCCGCTTCCGGCCGGACGTCCTCGGTGACGGCGCTCGGCCAGCCCGCCGCGTGCTCCTCGATCACGGCGAGGGCGGAACAGATCTGGCCCGGGGTGCAGTAGCCGCACTGGTAGCCGTCGAGGTCGAGGAAGGCCTGCTGGACGGGGTGCAGCCGGTCGCCGTCGGCGACGCCTTCGATGGTGGTGATCTCGCGCCCCTCGGCAGCGACCGCGAGCTGCAGGCAGGACACGGCTCTGCGCCCGTCGAGCAGCACCGTGCAGGCACCGCACTGCCCCTGGTCGCAGCCCTTCTTGGTGCCGGTCAGATCCAGCCGCTCGCGCAGGGCGTCGAGCAGGGTGGTGCGATGGTCGACGGGCAGCGTGTACTTTTCGCCATTGATGTTCAGGGTGATCGCACTGGACGTCGATGGGGCCATGAACAGCCTTCTTTCGCGTTGCTGATGCGCGTCGTCGAACGAGACGGGTCCCGGCGGACGGCCCGGGAGGGAGAGGGGTGGAGAGAACGGGGCGATACGGGGCCGATTGCGCAGGTGAGGGTGGGGCACCGGCCGGCCGTACTGGCTGGAAATGCCGCTAAGGTAAGGCTAAGCGGACAGCTGTCCGCCAGTGATCAAACCTAGTGGACAGCTGTCCGGTTATCAAGGGCGGCCATGGCCGCGAGCCCGGAAGGAGGACGTGTGCAGGACGGGAAGAACGCCCCGCTGCGTCCCGACGCACAGCGCAATCGTGAACGCATCCTGGAAGTCGCGCTGGCCGAGCTGACGCTGGCCGCGGACGCACCGGTGAGCGTGATCGCCAAGAAGGCCGGCGTCGGGCAGGGGACGTTCTACCGCAACTTCCCCAACCGGGAGGCGCTCGTCCTGGAGGTCTACCGCTACGAGATGCAGCAGGTGGCCGGCTCCGCGGCCCAGTTGCTCCTCACCCACGACCCCGACCGGGCCCTGCGCGAGTGGATGGACCGGCTCGCGCAGTTCGCCATGGCCAAGGCGGGTCTGGCCGAGGCGTTGCGCACGACGGTCAGCCGGCAGGGCGGCCTGGCCCGGCTGGGCCACGGCCCGGTGACCGGGGCGGTCACGATCCTGCTGGACGCCAACGAGAGGGCGGGCACCATCCGTACGGGGCTGACCGCCGAGGACTTCCTGCTCGCCATAGCCGGGCTCTGGCAGATCGACCCGCACAGCGACTGGCAGCCGCGCGCCGCCCGGCTGCTGGACCTGGTGATGGACGGGCTGCGGGCCGGCGCGTCCGGCGGCAGCCGCCCGGCACGTGATCCGAACGAAAGGCCCTAGAGTGCGCGGGTGCCCTCGTACAGCATTGGCCAGGCCGCGGAGCTGCTGGCCGTCAGTCCCGAGACCGTCCGCCGCTGGGCCGACGGCGGCCACCTCGTCATGGACCGGGGCGGCTCGGGAAACCGGGTGATCGACGGTGTCAGCCTCGCGGGTTTCGCCATGGAGCGTGCCGCAGGGCTGCATCCCGTGCCCGGGGAGGTGCTGACGTCGGTCCGGAACTCCTTCGCCGGGATCGTCGTCTCGGTGACGGCCGACGACGTGGTGGCGCAGGTGGAGATCCAGTCGGGGCCGCACCGGCTGGTGTCGCTGATCAGCCGCGAGTCGGTCGATGAACTCGGCCTGGCGGTCGGGGTCATGGCCACGGCCCGGGTGAAGTCGACGAACGTGCACATCGACCGGCCGGGCAGCCGGGGCTGATCCCTTCCCGCGCTCTCGCGGTCAGCGGCACATCAGGGCGGCCTGCAGATCGAGCCGGTGATCGAGGCGCGAGAGATCGCGGCCGGTGAGCTGCTCGATGCGCCGGACCCGGTAGTGGACGGTGTTGACGTGCAGGTGCAGTGCTTCCGCGGCGCGGGCCCAGGAGCAGTTGTGGGCGAGGAAGACTTCGAGGGTGTGCAGCATCATGCGCTGCGAGGCGCCGTCCCCGTCGGTCAACGGGCCCAGGGTCCGGGCGCTGAAGACCTCGCGCACCTCCCCGGGGAGTCCCGCGAGCAGGGTGCGCAGGGTGGTGAGGTCGCCCGCCGAGGTCAGTCCGGCCGCCGCGGGCCCGGTGGCACGGGACGCCGTGAGGGCGTAGCGGGCCTGTACGAGACTTCCGTGCAGTTCCTCGGGACCGGCGGCCACCGCGCCCACCCCGCCGTGGAGTGCCCCGCCCGGGTGGCAGCCGTCAAGGACGGGCCACAGCTCGCGCAACCGGCCCTCGATGTCTTCCGGTTCGCCCCGGACCACGGCCACGGCCACGCCTGCCGTGAGCCGGCCCACGGCGAAGGGCCGGCCGGGGTCGTGGTGCAGGGCCTCGGCCAGGGCGTCCGCCGCCGCGCCCGCGTCGTCCTGGTGGGCCGGCCGGGCGGCGACCACCTGGTAGGGCCCCATGCCGGAGAGGCCGCAGCCATGGAGTGCGACGCGCAGTGACGTCCCGTCGGTGTGCGGGGCCTCGATGAGCGAGACGAGCTCGTCGCCCCTGCGGCGTGCCGCGTTCTCGCCGGGGGCGGCGCGGTGCCGGTGCTGGGCGAGCACGTCGGCTATCTCGTGCAGCACGCGGGGCGGCGCCCCTGCCGTGTCGGGGACGTAGAGGTGCCAGACGTCGTAGGGGGATCCGTCCGACTCGATGCGCAGGGTGACCCCGGCGGAGCCGTGCAGGCGTTCCGCGCCGCGTCGTGCGGTCAGCGGCGGGGCCGACGGGGTGCGTGCGAGGGTGCGTCCGGTCGCGCTGAGGAGGTAGGCGGGCGGGGTGCCCAGGTGGGCGAAGGCCCGGTCGAGCAGCGTGTCCGGGTCCGCGCCGGCCGCGAGCAGGGCGCTGAGTTCGTTGCGTACGTTCTCCGGGGTCGCGTAGTGGTGCGTCGGGCGGCGGCTGAGATCGCCCCACTGCCGCAGGTAGACCGCCTCGGTGATGGCCCGGAAGCTGGTGCGCGCGGGGACGGCGACGAGGGTGACGCCATGGGTCCGGCAGGCGTCGACCAGGACCTCGGGCACGGTGCCGTGCGTCTCCTCGCCCGCGAGCAGGGCCACGGCACCGGCCGCCCGCAGCGCGGTGACGAACCGCTCCGCCTTCTCGGGCTCGTCGGTGGGGCGCCACCACACCAGGCCGCTGAGCACGATCTCCCCCTGCTGGAGGAAGCGGGCCGGGTCCTCCAGGTCGGTGGCGGTGACCCCGCTGATCTCCCGGACCGGCAGGGGTTCCTCGCCCCACAGCAGGGTGAGGCCGAGCGATTCGAGCTGGAGAAGGTGTTCGACGTGCATGGTGTGACTCCTTGCGCGACTGCCGGGTCCGGGCCCCGACATCTCACATTCACGAGGCGACTGCGAGTCCGGCCATCGTAAATGCCAGGTGAAGTGATAGATACACCTCTTGGTGGATCCTCCAGGACGTGACGCGGGAGCTGGTGTTTTTCCGTGTGGTGCACCAGTCGTGCGCGAGGCGGCGGCGTTGCTTCACTGAGGTTCTCGATGGCCGACGACGCAGCGGCCGGAGTGGAGAACGACATGGATCTCAACACCGTGCGGGACATCCGGGACGCCCGTTCCCACGAGCCCTGGCGGCCCGGTGACGCCTGGCTGGGCGGGGGCACCTACCTGTTCTCCGAGCCCCAGCCCCATCTGCGGCGGCTGGTGGATCTGAGCAGGATGGGCTGGGAGCCGGTCACGCACCACCCGGACGGTTCCGTGGAGTTCGCCGCGACCTGCACCATCGCCCAGCTGTCCCGGCACGGGAAGCGCAGCCGCGTACGGGCGGCGCCGCTGTTCGAGCAGTGCTGCCGGGCCTTCCTCGCCTCCTTCAAGATCTGGAACATGGCCACCGTCGGCGGGAACCTCTGCAACGCCCTGCCTGCCGGGCCGATGATCTCCCTCACCTCGGCCCTCGACGGGGTGTGCCTCCTCCAGGCCCAGGACGGCTCCCTGCGCCGGGTACGGGTGGCCGATTTCGTCACCGGCGCCGGGCGCAAGGACCTGGGCGAGGGCGAGCTGCTGCGCTCCGTCACGCTGCCCGCCCGGACGCTGGCCGCCCGCACCGCCTTCCGGCAGGCCTCGCTCTACGGCCTGGGCAGGTCGGGCGCCCTGGTCATCGGGGTGCTCGACGAGCAGGACGGCTCGCTGGCCGTGACGGTCACCGCGGCGACCGTCCGTCCCTTCCGGTTCTGGTTCCCGCTGCCACCGGACCGGAAGGGGCTGCGCGGCGCCCTGGAGACGGCCATCGGCGACGGCGACTGGTTCGACGACATCCACGGACTGCCCGCCTGGCGGCGGCACATGGCCTTCCGCCTGGCCGAGGAGGTCCGGCGCGAGCTGACCACGGAAGGTGTGCGATGAGTTTCGGTATCCATGTCAACGAGCAGCCCTTCGACGCCGAACCCCGGCCCGGACAGTGCCTGCGCACCTATCTGCGCGACCGGGGCTGGTTCGGGGTGAAGAAGGGCTGCGACGCCGGTGACTGCGGGGCCTGCACCGTCCACGTCGACGGGGAGCCGGTGCACAGCTGCATCTACCCGGCCCTGCGGGCAGGCGGCCGGTCGGTGACCACCGTGGAGGGCCTGGCGACGGACGGCGAACTGCACCCCGTGCAGCAGAAGTTCCTGGACGCACAGGGGTTCCAGTGCGGGTTCTGCACCGCGGGGTACCTGATGACCACCGCCGCCCTCGACGAGGACCAGCTCACCGACCTGCCCCGCGCGTTCAAGGGCAACCTGTGCCGCTGTACCGGCTATCGCGCCATCGAGGACGCGGTGCGCGGTGTGAAGCACGTCGAGGCCCCGTGCGCGGGCGCGGCGGTCGGCCGCAGCCTGCCCGCCCCGGCGGGCCCCCAGGTGGTGACCGGGACCGCCCGGTACACCTTCGACATCGACGTTCCCGGCCTCCTGCACATGAAGCTGCTGCGCTCCCCGCACGCGCACGCCCGGATCACAACAATCGACACCTCGGCCGCGCTGCGCGTCCCGGGGGTGCGCCTTGTTCTCACCCACCACGACGCCCCCGAACGGCACTACTCCACCGCCCGGCACGAACACCCCACCGAGGACCCCGACGACACCCGGGTGCTGGACGACACCGTGCGCTACATCGGCCAGCGGGTGGCCGCGGTCGTCGCCGACAGCGAGGCGGCGGCCGAGGAGGGCTGCCGGCGCGTCGAGGTGACGTACGAGGTGCTGCCGGCCGTTCTGGACCCGGAGGCGGCGATGCTGCCGGGGGCGCCGGTCGTGCACGCCAAGGACGCCGCGGAGGCCCGGATCGCCCGGCCGCTGGACAACGTCGTGGGCGAGTCGCACGGTGAGATCGGCTCGGTCGACGAGGGTTTCGCCGCGGCCGACGTGGTGTACGAGGAGACGTTCCGTACCCAGCGGGTCCAGCACGCCAGCCTGGAGACGCACGGCGCGGTCGCCTGGTTCGAGCAGCCGGAGGAGGGGCCGGAACGCGTCGTGGTGCGCTCCAGCACCCAGACCCCCTTCCTCACCCGGCGGGCGCTCTGCGCCCTGTACGACCTGCCGCTGGAGAAGGTACGGGTCCTGGCGGGACGGGTGGGCGGCGGTTTCGGCGGCAAGCAGGAGATGATCGTCGAGGACATCGTCGTACTCGCCGCGATGCGTCTGCACCGTCCGGTGAAACTCGAGTACACCCGCGCCGAGCAGTTCTTCGGCGCTACCACCCGGCACCCGTTCACCGTGCGGGTCAAGGCCGGGGCCAGTCGCGACGGAGCCCTGACCGCGCTTCAGCTGCGGGTGGTGTCCAACACCGGGGCGTACGGCAACCACGGGCCGGCCGTGATGTTCCACAGCGTCGGTGAGTCGATGGCCGTCTACCGCGCCCCGCACAAGAAGGCGGACGCCTACGCCGTCTACACCCACGCCGTGCCCGCGGGCGCGTTCCGGGGTTACGGGCTCGGGCAGGTCGTCTTCGCCATGGAGTCCGTCATGGACGAACTGGCCCGGCTGCTCTCCATGGACCCCCTGGAGTTCCGCGCACGCAACATCATCGGCCCGGGTGAGCCCATGATCAGTCCGGGCGGCGAGGAGGAGGACCTGCACATCGCCAGCTACGGTCTCGACCAGTGCCTCGGCATCGTCCGGACCGCACGGGCCGAGCCGCCGGACGCGGCATCCGAGGGGTGGCTCGTGGGCGAGGGCTCCGCGCTGTCCATGATCGCGACCGGGCCGCCCGGCGGGCACATCGCCGACGCCCGGATCAGCCTGCTGGCCGACGGGACCCTCGATCTGGCGGTGGGGACGGCGGAGTTCGGCAACGGCACCACCACGGTCCACCGGCAGATCGCGGCGGGCGAGCTGGGCACCACCGTCGACCGGATCGCCGTGCGCCAGTCGGACACCGACGTCGTGAAGCACGACACGGGGGCCTTCGGATCGACCGGGACCGTGGTGGCCGGGAAGGCGACGCTCCGAGCCTCCCAGGCCCTGGCGGAGACCCTCCTCACGTTCGCGGCCCAGCACCTCGGGGTGCACCGCGACGAGTGCCGCCTCCTGGAGGACGCGGTCGAGCACCGGAACACGCGGATCCTGCTGAAGGAGCTGCACGCCGCGGCCCAGTCGGCGGGCCGGGAACTCGCGGCGGACGGTCACTTCGGCGGGACGCCGCGTTCCGTCGCCTTCAACGCCCAGTGGTTCAGGCTCGCCGTCGATCCGGGCACGGGCGAGATCAGGATCCTGCGCAGTGTGCACGCGGCGGACGCGGGCAAGGTCATGAACCCGATGCAGTGCCGGGGCCAGGTGGAGGGCGGAATCGCCCAGGCCCTGGGTGCCACGCTCTTCGAGAACGTGCGGCTGGACGAGCGGGGCAAGGTCACCACCGCCGCGTTCCGCCAGTACCGGCTGCCGCAGTACTCCGACATCCCCCGTACGGAGGTGCACTTCATGGAGACCGTCGACTCGATCGGCACGCTGGGGGCGAAGTCGATGAGTGAGAGCCCGTTCAACCCGGTCGCGCCGGCGTTCGTGAACGCCCTGCGGGACGCCACCGGAGTCCGGTTCACCGAACTGCCCCTCACCAGGGACCGGGTCTGGGTGGCCCTGGACGAACAGGCCCGCGCCCGGTCCGGCCGGCCGGGCGGCCGGTGATCCGGGGATACGGCAGAAACACGCGGGATCAACGGTATCGGTTCACAAACGCCAGGCTTTCAGCGGACATTGCCTCGTACGCGCGATTTCGCGGGGCGGCGGCTGGGCATACCTTCTGACAGCCGCCCTGCGGGCCGTCCGATTTGGGGATCCCCATGAGCCGACTCAGCGCGCAACCCCGCACACCTGCACCGCCGTTCACCCCCTTCGCGCTGCGCGGGGACGTGGAGTGCCCGGCCACGCTGACCGTGGAGGACCTGCGCAGCGGGTGGGAGGAGCACCGGGCGGACGTGGTCTTCGACTGCGCCACCAACGGCCCGCAGCACCACAGCTTCGAGGGCCCCCTGCTCCGCGAGGTGGTTCTCGACGCCCATCCGGTGTTCGACGCCCGCAGGCGCAAGGACCGGTCCCGCTACCTCGTGGCGGTCACCGGCGGGGACGGGCACCACACGGTGCTGTCATGGGCGGAGGTGGACGCCGATTTCGGCGATGTCCCGGTCCTCCTGGCCACCCGGATGGACGGTCAGGGGCTGGACGCGGCGGGAAGCCAGCTGGTGGTGCCGGCCGACCGGTGCGGCGCGCGCTACATCAGCGCCATCACACATGTGTGGGTCGGAGCGTGGCCGGTCTCCGTATAGCCGCCCCCGTCCGCACACCGGCTCTTCGGCGAACCGGCACGGTCCGCGCCTCCCGCCCGGTCCGTGCCGCCCGCCCGGCCGGTGGCTCAGGCCGCGGCGAGGGAGACCTCGGTGGACTTGATCAGCGCGGTGACGGAGGCGCCCGACGCCAGCCGCAGGTCGGTCACGGCGTCCTTGGTGATCGCCGCGGTCAGTTCGCCGCCCTCGACGGAGACCTTGACGCTCGCCATGGCACCGCCGGTGGCGACGTCCGTGACGGTCCCGCGGATCTGGTTGCGGATGCTCAGCCCCTCGACGTCGCCGGTCGCCAGGGACACCTCGGTGGACTTGATCAGCGTGCGGACCGGGCTCCCGCCGGTGAGTCCGAGCTCCTTCACCGCTTCGAGCGTGATCGCGGCCGTGATCTCCTGCCCGCCCACCAGACGGACCTTGACGGTGGCCATCACATCGCCCGCGGTGACGGCGGTGACGGTGCCGGCGATCTGGTTACGGATGCTCAGGCTCATGGGGAGGTGCCTCGAATTCAGAGTGAAATGTCTGGTATTTCCCGGTCTGTATTCCCCACTCTAAACATCTCCGGCACGGCCGGCAGGCGGGCGCCGCAGGCGCGAGGGCATTGCGGCACCCCGCCCGGCAAAAGAGAGAAAACAGCTTCACGGACCACCCCTCACCTGGGCACATCCATGCGCCTGCCGCTTCGGAGTTTCCTCCGAACGACTCCGCATCTGCTATGGAGCTTCGCATTACGCGTTGTAAATGCAAACCGAAAAGACCTATTGTGTGGCACATGCAGTCCCCCGCCATGGGTGATGTCGCAGCCCGGGTGACCACCACCCGCCACACGTCGCCCGGCGTGCGCACCGACCGCACCTGAGCCCCACAGCTCCACAAGCGGCGTCGCCCGTCCCCGGCGCGGCTCACCACCATCCGCTCGGGCGGCACCAGCCGGCCGCGTTCCCAAGGAGTCCCGACCCTCATGTCCCTCGCCTTCACCAGACGCCGTACCGCAGCCTCGATCCTCACGGCGGCTCTCCTCGTCCCGCTGGCAGCCTGTGGCAGCGACAACGACAAGAAGGACTCGGGCGCCGACGCGACCGCCTCCTCGACCGGGGTGCCGAAGGCGGACCTGACGGTGCTGGCCGCCTCGTCCCTCACCGACGTGTTCAAGACCGCCGGTGCCGCGTACGAGAAGGAGCACCCCGGAACCAAGGTGAAGTTCTCGTTCGCCGGTTCGCAGGAGCTCGCCGCCCAGGTCAAGCAGGGCGCGCCCGCCGACGCCCTGGTCACCGCCGACACCAAGACGATGGACGGCCTCAGCTCCGACACCGGCACGCCGACCGTCATCGCGAAGAACCGCCTGGTCATCGCCACCGGCAAGGGCAACCCGGAGAAGATCGACAACCTGAAGGACCTCTCCGACACCAAGCTCAAGGTGGTGCTCGCCGCCCCCGAGGTGCCGGTGGGCCGCTACAGCAAGCAGATCCTGGACGCCCAGAAGATCGCCGTGAAGCCGGTCTCCCAGGAGCCCAACGTCCGCGCCGTCCTCAGCAAGGTCGAGCTCGGTGAGGCGGACGCCGGTCTCGTCTACAAGACGGATGCCGCCACCGCCACGGACAAGGTCGAGGCCATCGACATCCCCGATGCCCAGAACGCCGTCGCCTCGTACCCGGCCGCGACGCTGAAGACCACGAAGAGCAGCGAGGCCGCTGACGCGTTCGTCAAGTGGCTCTCCACCCCGGAGGCCCAGAAGATCCTCGCCGCCGCGGGCTTCCAGCAGCCGTAGGGTGACCACCCGTGGGGGGGGGGGGGCGCCCCCCCCCCCCCCCCCCCCGCCCATCAGCCGCCTGGGGGGGGCGCCCCCACGCGGGGGGGGGGGGCCCGACGCGGCCCCCCCCCCCCCCCCCCCCCGAGCCGCGCGGCCGGGGGCGCCCCGCCGGGGGGGGGGCCCCCCCGGGGGGGGGGCCGGCCCCCGGGGCGGCCCCCCCGCACGGCATTTCCGCTTCAGGGACTTCCAGCTCCAGGGACTTCGATGAGACGCCTTCGCAGCCGCACCACCGGCCCCCGCGCACCGATCGCGCTGGCGATCCCCGCGCTGCTGGCCATCGCCTTCCTGTTGCTGCCGCTGATCGGAATCCTCGCCCGCACCTCCTGGGGCGACCTGGGCACTCATCTGACCAGCCCCGAGACCACCCAGGCGCTGAAACTGTCGCTGCTCGTCTCGTTCTGGGCGCTCGGCCTCTCGCTCGTACTCGGTGTGCCGCTGGCCTGGCTGCTGGCCCGTACCGAGTTCCCCGGCAAGACCTTCGTCCGTTCCCTCGTGCTCCTGCCGATGGTGCTGCCGCCCACGGTGGGCGGTGTGGCCCTGCTGCTCGCCTTCGGCCGGCGCGGTCTGCTCGGGCCGTGGCTCGAGGACACGTTCGGCATCACGCTGCCCTTCCACACCTCCGGCGCCGTCCTGGCGGCGACGTTCGTCGCGATGCCGTTCCTGGTCATCAGCCTCGAAGGGGCGCTCGGCGGGCTGCGCCCCCGTTACGAGGAGACGGCGTCCTCCCTCGGGGCCTCGCCGGTACGGGTGTTCTTCACCGTCACCCTGCCCATGGTCGCCCCCGGCCTCGCCGCCGGAGCCGCGCTCACCTGGGCGCGGGCACTGGGTGAGTTCGGCGCCACCATCACGTTCGCCGGAAACCTCCCCGGAACCACCCAGACCCTGCCGCTCCAGGTCTACCTGCTCCTCCAGGACAACCCGGAGGCCGCCACCTCGGTCTCCCTGCTCCTGCTCGCGATCGCGATGCTCGTCCTCATCGGGCTGCGCGGGCGGTGGACCGGCACCCCGAGCGCGGCGACCGCCGGGCCGCGCGCCCAGGCCGACGATCCGGCCGCCGTCCCGGCGCCGGACGCCCGGCCGCCCGCACCGGAACGCGCCGGGCCCGGAGCCGAAACCGGGACCTCGGCCGGGACCGTCCAGGACAGCTGGCCGCTGCACGCCGAGGTCACCGGCTTCAACCAGCTCACGCTCGACGCCGACGCCGGGACCACCATCGCCGTCGTCGGGCCCAACGGCGCGGGCAAGACGACCCTGCTGCGCGCCCTGCTCGGCCTCACCCCGCGCGCCCACGCCGCGCTGCGGCTCGGGGAGATGGACGTCAGCACCCTGCCCACGCACCGCCGGGGCGTCGCCTGGGTGCCGCAGGACGGCGCGCTGTTCCCGCACCTCAGCGCGCTCGCGAACACCGCCTACGGGCTGCGCGCCCAGGGTGTGGCGCGCGCCGAGGCCCGCCGCAGGGCCCAGGAATGGCTGGACCGCCTCGGCGTGGGCCACCTGGCCGCCCGCAGGCCGTCCCAGGTCTCCGGCGGGCAGGCCCAGCGCATCGCCCTGGCCAGGGCGCTCGCCACCCGGCCCCGGCTGCTGCTGCTCGACGAGCCCCTGGCCGCGCTCGACCAGACCACCCGGGCACATGTCCGGCACACCCTGCGCACCCACCTCGACGGCTTCGGCGGCGTCTGCCTGATCGTCACCCATGACCCGGTGGAGGCCGTGTCCCTCGCGGACCGCGTCCTCGTACTGGAGGACGGCCGCGTACTCCAGGACGCCCCGCCCGGCGAGGTGACCCGGCACCCCCACTCCCCCTGGGTCGCCCGCATGCTCGGCCGCAACGCCTGGCCGGGCACCGCGACCGCCGAGGGTCTCCGGCTCGACGGCGGCGGCCTCCTGGTCATCGCGGACCCGCTGCCGGCCGGTACCGCGGCGCTCGCGGTCATCGCCCCCGAGGCGGTCTCCGTGCACCGCGCCGAGCCCGGCGGCAGCCCGCGCAACATCTGGGCGGGCACCGTCCGGGAGATCACCACCAGCGGCAGCCGGCTGCGCGTCCTCATCACGTCGTCGCAGGCACCGGATCTCGTCGCGGAGATCACCCCACAGGCCGCGGCCGAACTCGGCCTCGCGGACGGCGTCCCGGTGTGGACCAGCGTCAAGGCGACCGAGACGACGGTCGTGGCCCTGTAGCCGGTCGACAGGTCGAGGACCTGGACGACTGCCTCGCGCGTCTGCCCGCCGACAGCGACCGGATTCCTTTCCTCAGGCGGCTGCCGGCCGAGATCCGCAGCCGGTGACGGCTCGGTGACCGGCGAGGAGCGGCCACCCCTCAGGCTCGTCCCGCCGCTTTCTGGCTCCTGCGCGAGAGGGAGTCGACGACCACGGCCGCCAGCAGCACGGCACCCGTGATCATGAACTGGACGGCGTTGCTGACCCCCATGATGTTCATCCCCGACTGGATGGACCCGATCACCAGGGCGCCGAGCAGGGCCGACCAGACCGAACCCCGCCCGCCGAAGAGGCTCGTACCGCCGATGACGGCCGCGGCGATGACGTTCATCAGCAGGTTGCCGCCGCCCGAGGTCTGGCTCGCGGACTGGATCTGCCCGGCCAGGAAGATGCCGCCGACCCCCGCCATGGTGCCGGCGATCGAGAAGACGGACATCCGGATGGACGCCACGCCGATTCCGGCCCGCCGCGCGCCCTCGACGTTGCCGCCGACGGCGAAGATCTTCCGCCCGTACGTGGTGCGGCGCAGCACGAAGTCCAGTACCACCAGCAGGATCAGGAAGATCAGCAGAGCCAGCGGCAGGCCCTCGTACCGGTTGAGGATGTACGCGGTGGCGAAGGCGATCGCGGCGAGGACAGCCGCGCGCAGCACGATCTCGGTGACCGGGCGCGACGGTACCTTGGCCGCCCTGCGGCGACCGGCGTCCAGGAGCGATGCCGCCAGGAACAGCCCGACCCCCACGGCCGCCGCCGCGTAGGCGGCGGCCGGGCTGGCGTAGATGGTCGAGTAGAGCTCGGCGACAATGCTGTCGCTCGGGATGTTGACCGTTCCGCTGGAGCCGAGCACCTGGAGCATCAGCCCGTTCCAGGCGAGGTTGCCGGCCAGGGTGACGACGAACGCGGGCACGCCGACCTTCGCGAAGAAGAAGCCGTGGATGAGGCCCACGGCCGCTCCGCCGAGGATGGCGATCAGGAGCGCCAGCCACTGGTTCATACCGTTCAGGACGTTCAGTACGGCGAAGATCGCGGCGCACAGGCCGCTGACGGAGCCGACGGAGAGGTCGATCTCGCCGAGGAGCAGGACGAAGACGATCCCGACGGCGATCATGCCGGTGCCGACGATCTGCTGGCTGAGGTCTGAAAGGTTCTGTGCCGAGAGGAACGTGCTGTTGAGGCTGCCGAACACGGTCCAGATGATGATCACGGCGAGGACGACGGGCAGGGAACCCAGCTCGCCGCTCCGCAGCTTGCGCCAGAACTCCCGCAGGTAGCCGCGGAGTCCCTCCTCGCGCACGAGCAGCCGGGTGTCGACGGCGGGGGTGGCGGCGGGTGCCGGTTCCTGTGCGTCGTCGCCGCGGGAGCGGTTCCTGGTCATCGCTCCTCCTCCCGCCTACGGGCCTGACGGCGGGTCACGGCGCTGTCGGTGGCACCCGTGATGGCGGAGATGATCTCCTCGGTCGTGGTGGAACGCCGGTCGAAGTAGCCGTTGTTGCGGCCCAGCCGCATGACCGCGATCCGGTCCGCGACCGCCATCACGTCCACCATGTTGTGGCTGACCAGAATGGTCCCGAGGCCTCGGTCACGGAGCCGCTCGACCAGGTCGAGGACCTCGGCCGTCTGCTCCACGCCCAGGGCCGCGGTGGGCTCGTCGAGGATGACGACCTTCGGTTCACCGATGAGGGAACGGGCGATCGCCACCGTCTGGCGCTGGCCGCCGGACAGGGAGGCGACCGGGATGCGGACACTGGGGATGCGGATGGACAGGGTGTCGAGCAGTTCTCTGCTGCGCCGGTCCATGCGGACCTCGTCGAGCACGCCGAAACGGCGCAGTTCGCGGCCGAGGAAGAGGTTGCCGACCACGTCGAGGTTGTCGCACAGGGCCAGGTCCTGGTAGACGGTCGCGATGCCGAGGCGCTGGGCGTCGTGCGGCCGGTCGATGGTCACCCGGCGGCCCTGCCATTCGATGACGCCCTCGTCCGGTCTGTTGACCCCCGCGATCGTCTTGACCGCGGTGGACTTCCCGGCGCCGTTGTCACCGACGAGCGCGACGACCTCGCCGGGGCGGACGTCCAGATCGAAGCCCGACAGTGCCTGCACGGCACCGAACCGTTTGGAGATCCCCCGCAGTGTGAGCACAGGTGCTTCCGGCAACGGAACCGCCTCCTCCGCCCGCACGCGCGGGCCGTCTGGCACCCCCGCCGGACGGCCCGCGCGGTGCGGCCCGTCCGGATTCGCGGACTCGGGACTACTGGAGGCCTCGGGACTGCTGGAGGCCGGGACTGCTGGAGGCCTCGGGACTACTGGAGACCCGCCTTCGCGCACGCGGCGGCGTAGGCGGGAGTGCAGATGTCCTTGACCGTGTACAGGCCGTCCTTGACGACGGTGTCCTTGATGTTGTCCTTGTCGACCACGACCGGTGTCAGCAGCCTGGCCGGGACCTTCTCACCGCTGCCGCTGGTGACGGTGGTGGGCGTCAGGGACTTGGGGATGTCCTTGCCCTGGGCGAGCGCGACCGCCATCTCGGCGGCGATGTCCGCCTCCGGCTTGTACGGCTTCTCCACCGTGATGGTCTGGGTGCCGAGCAGGATCCGCTGGATCGCGTCGAGCTGGGCGTCCTGGCCGGTCAACGGCACGTTCATACCGGCCGCCTTGAGAGCGGTGGCGATACCGGCGGCCAGGCCGTCGTTGGCCGAGTAGACGCCGATGATGTTGTTCTTGCCCAGGGCGCTGATGGCGCCCGCCATCTGCTGGTTGGCGTTGTTCGGGTCCCAGTTCGGGGTGTCGTACTCCTTGCCGATCTTCACCTTGCCGTCGAGGACGGAGTGGGCGCCCGCCTTGAACTCGGCGGCGTTCGGGTCGGTCGGCGAACCGTTCTGCATCACGATCTCGCCGCTGCCGGCCCTGCTCCCCAGGGCGGCGAGCAGCGCCTTGCCCTGCAGCTCACCGACCTTGCGGTTGTCGTACGAGACGTAGCTGTCGACGGGGCCCTGGGCGAGGCGGTCGTACGCGACGACCTTCACGCCCGCGGCCCGCGCCTTCTGCACGGACGACTGGATCGACTTGGCGTCCACGGCGTCCAGGATGAGCACCTTGTCGCCCTTGGCGAGGGCGGTGTTCACCTGCTGCTGCTGGGTGGTGGCGCTCTCGGCGGCGTTGTAGTAGTCGATCTGCGCGCCGGGTGCCAGTTCCTTGATCTTGTTCTCGATGTACGGCTTGTCGAACTTCTCGTACCGCGTGGTCTTGCTCTCCGGCAGCAGCAGACCGATCTTCACGTCGTCCGCTGCCGCTCTGCCCGCTCCCGGCTGCGCCGCGCCGCTGGTCGCCACCGCGCCCAGGGACAGGGCCGCCGCTCCGGCCAGGGCTATCGCGCCCCGCAATGTACGGCTCATGGGGAGGCTCCTTCTCGTACGGCGCCGTCCCTCCGAACCGGGAGACGCGGAGACGAAAATGCACTTTCGGCCTACATATCGACATTAGCGGCAACCTCCGGACCGGCAAGCGGGTGACATCGTCGCAGGCGGGCCGCCCGAGGAGTCAGGCCATCAGGCCGCTCGCGAGCGTCGCCCCCAGCTCCCAGCACGCCTCCGTGTCGGCCTTGCCCGGTTCGCCCGTCACCGTCACGGCGTCGGCCGCCCGGCGCCATCCCAGGCCCGTGGTGATCGACTCGATGGCCCGGACGGCACCGGTGACGTCGTTGCCGCCGTGCACGTAGTACCCGAAGGGCCGGCCGCGCGTCGCGTCCAGGCACGGGTAGTAGACCTGGTCGAAGAAGTGCTTGAGGGCACCGGACATGTAGCCGAGGTTGGCCGGGGTCCCCAGCAGCAGGCCGTCGGCGGCGAGCACGTCGGACGCCGTGGCGGCGAGTGCCGCGCGCCGCACGACCCGGACACCCTCGATCCCCTCCGTCGTCGCGCCGGAGACGACGGCTTCGAACAGCGCCTGGCAGTTCGGGGAGGGCGTGTGATGGACGATCAGCAAAGTGGCCACACCCCGAACCCTGCCGCCCCCGACTCCGGGCCGCAAGCGAGGCACGGCCGGGCACGGTGCCGCAGACACGTTCAGGCGGGCACCGGCACCGCCGCGGTGACGCTCGCCTCGGTCGCGCCCGCCCATCGCCTCCTGATGACCGGCCGGCCCGGCACCCGGGAGCAGGTGCACGGGCTGATCGCCATGCTCGCGGCGGCCGGGACAGTCGGTGCCGCCGCCGGAGATGTCCCGGGCGGCGGGTAGGCGCCGTTGTCACGGTCGCCGCCGCCGGTTGGCTGTCAGGACTCGGCGCGGCCGAAGCAGCGCTTCAGCTCGTCGGCGTCGTAGAAGTAACTCCCCTTCGACACCGGCTCGCAGCCCTGCTTGAAGGCGGTCTGCCTCTCGTTGTAGAGCATCCGCACCAGGTATCTGCTCCCCCGGCTTCCCTCGCTCCCGGTTCCCGTCTTCCGGTACAGGTCCCACTGGATGTTCGCGGCCATGGGCGCCACCGACGCGCCTCGCCAGGCGTTGTCGGCGTACGTGTACGGCTTCGCCGGCGATGCCGGCTCCGTGCTGCCGGGCAGACCCATGAGCGCGGCCAGCGGGATGATCTCCTCCGCGTGGGTGAAGCGCAGCTCGGCGCCCATGTCCGCCGTCCCGGCCCGCTTGGCGTCGATCTTCTCGAAGAAGTCATCGAGCAGGACGTTCGCCATCCTGAAGGTGATGTCGCTGTCGGAGAATCCCGGGCCCTTCTCGTAGAAGTCCTCGGCATCGCCGAGGTAGGCGAACCACCGGGCGTCGCGCGGTGCGATGTAGCGCTCCATGTTCCAACTGCCCTCGTCGGACATGGCCGGAGCGATGCTGTAGAGGGCGTAGACCGCCTGCGCGGCTTCCGTGTCGGTGCCGATCCCGGAGAACTCGCCGGCCGAGACCCGCTTGACGAAGGCCGGCTTGAAGATCTTCTTCAGGACGTTGCAGGCGGCGGTCCGGGTGGCCGGCTGGTCGGTGATCCGCTTGAGCGTGGCGGCCAGCCGCTCGTCGTTGTCGACGTAGTCCCGGTACTCCTCGCCACCGGCCGACTTATGGAAGTAGAGCAGGTCGGCGTCGGTCCTGGCGGGCGTGATGAGCGGCTTGAGAGCGGGGTCGTTGTCAGCCAGGGCCGTCGCGAACAGATTGCCGCTGTCGACGGCGCGGTCCTTGCCGGAGTCGACGATGTCGATCTGCTCGGAGTTCCTGACGATCCGCCCGAAGAGCGTGGGGAGCCGCTTCTCCAGCCGGGCCGCAGTATCCACGAGCTCGCGCTCACCCCGGCCACTGAGCTGTCCGTATCCGACCTTGTCCATAGCCGCGAGCAGAGACCGCGCCTCGTCGCCGAAGCGCTCGCCCGCGCGGGTGAGTTGGCCCTCGCTCGCGGCTTTCGACCACAGCGCCAGGATCAGGTCGCCGTCCTCGCTGTCGGACGCCGCCCGGGATCCGTGGCGGGAGACGCTCTCGGTGAACACCGGGACGAACCCCTCGGGGGCCTGCTGGTAGGCCCGCAGGTTCTGCTGGGGCGCGTACGGGGTCTTGGTGCCGTAGTAGCGGCCGGGAGAGGAGCTCGCCTGGGCCGGCGCCGCTGTCGACAGCAGGGCAGATGCGGCGAGCGTCAGAGCGACGGCGACGGTTCGTTTCTGCATGGGTTCACCGGTTCGGATCGGGATGCGTCGGTCGGGCGCTCGCATCATGATCGTTCGGGATGAACACGGTGGGTGCGGAAGATGGCCCGCACATGCACCACGCCGCGACGAAGACCTTGCCCGGCGCCCGCCGCCCCACGCCCGTCAGGCCGGCGTCCCGCCGATCGCGGCCGGCTGGTCCTTGACCGGCCGGGTGTGCGCCCTGGCCAGACACGCGGGCAACGCCAGCACGGCGCTGTGGTCTCCGGCCCGGTACGCGCTCGGTGTCATCCCCACGAGTTCGGTGAACCGGGAGCTGAACGAGCCGAGGGAGGTACAGCCGACCGTCATGCACGCGTCGGTCACGCTCATGCCCGTGCGCAGCAGCGCCATCGCCCGCTCGACCCGCCGGGTCATGAGGTAGCTGTACGGCGTCTCGCCGTAGGCCTCCCGGAACGCCCGGGAGAAGTGGCCCGGTGACATCAGCGCGCGGCTCGCCATGGCCGTCACGTCCAGCGGCCGCGCATACTCCCGGTCGACGAGATCCCGGGCCCGGCGCAGGTGCGCGAGGTTGGCGAGGCGCTGGTCATCCATGCGAGGAGGGTACCTCCGCCGGTGCGCCCGTTCCCGTGGTTCCGCGCCCTCGTCAGAGACTCTGCTCCCCGGCGCCGGACCCCGGTTGCCGCACCTGGAGGAGGGAGGCGGCGAGCTCGGTGAGCTGGGCGCGCCGGGCGGCGGGCAGCTCGTCGGTGAGCGCGCTCACCCGGCGGCCGATCTCGTCCGCGCACTGTCGGGCGAGCCGCCTGCCGCCGGGGGTCAGGGTGACGAGGACGGCGCGGCCGTCGTACGGGGAGGGTGTGCGCTCGACCAGGCCGCGCTTCTCCGCGCGGCCGACCAGACCGGTCATCGAGGACTTGTCCAGGCCGAGGTGGCGTCCGAGCTCGACCATGCCCGCCCGCCGGTCGCGCAGGATGCCGAGGAGCCGGATCTGGATGACCGACAACTCGTGCTCGGCGCCTGCGGCGGAGACGATCCGGTGGATCAGGAAGGACAGCTGCACCAGCGCGTCCACCGTGTTCAGGGGCCCGTCATCGGCAAGGCCGGACGGGTCGGATTCGAGGGTCATGGGGCCAGCCTATTTGACGTAGTACGTGGCACAAACTATTTTCGGATTTAGTACGTGCCGCAAACCAAATGGTCGCGGCAGTCCCATCGGAACGGGAGAATCCCATGCACGCCGCAGTCGTACGGTCCTTCGGCTCGCCGCCCCGGTTCGAGAGCTTCCCGACTCCCAGCGTCTCCGGGGACCACGAGGTCCTGGTCGACGTCCTGGCCGCCGGTCTGCACCCCCGGGTCCGCTCGGCCGCGAACGGCAGCCACTACACCTCCGACGGCACGCTGCCCCTGATTCCCGGCTTCGACGCGGTCGGCCGCACCCAGGAGGGCGAACTGCTCTACTTCGTCGCCACGGACACGGCCCCGGGCACCATGGCGGAGAAGGCGGTGGCCGACCGCCGCCGGGCCATCGCGCTGCCGCCCGGGACGGACCCGGCCGACGTGGCCGCGGCCATGAACCCCGGCATGTCCTCGTGGGTGGCGCTGCGCTCCCGCATCTCCTTCCGGCCCGGCAGCTCCGTGCTGGTCCTCGGCGCCACGGGCAACGCCGGACAGCTGGCCGTCCAGATCGCCGGGCACCTCGGGGCCGGCCGGGTGATCGGCGCGGGCCGCGCCCCCGAGCGGCTCAGGCTGCTGGAGGCCATCGGAGCCGACGAGACGGTGAGCCTGACCGGCGACGACGAGACCGTGGCGAGCCGGCTCGGGCAGGCGGCAGCGGACGTCGACGTGGTCATCGACTACCTCTGGGGCCATGTCACCCAGCAGGCCATGCCCGCACTGCTGACGGCCCGCACCGACCGCGCGAAGCCGCTGACCTGGATCCAGATCGGGTCCATGGCCGGGCAGAACATCAACCTGCCCTCGTCCCTGCTTCGCGCGGCGAACCTGAACGTCATCGGCAGCGGCCAGGGCTCGGTGACCACCGGCGGCATCGTCGCCGAGCTGCCGTCCCTGGCCGAGCGGATCGTCTCCGGAGCCCTGGCCGTGGACCCGCTGCTCATCCCGCTGAGCCAGGTCGAGGAGGCGTGGAACACGCAGACCTCCCCCGGCCAGCGCATTGTCCTGACGCCCTGACGCCCCGCCGCGGATGCCAGGACGACACGGTACGAACGTTGCATAATTCAGCACCAGAGGCTCACGACACCCACCACGAAGGAGTCCCCGTGGCTTTGACCCGTGAAGAGCGCGAGCAGTTTCTGGCGGAGCCGCACGTCGCGGCACTGGCCGTGCACGCGACCGAGCCGGACCGGTCACCGCTGACGGTCCCGATCTGGTACCAGTACCGGCCGGGCGGCGACATCTGGATCATGACGGGGCTCAACTCCCGCAAGGGCAAGGCGATCGCGGAGGCGGGCCGGTTCTGTCTGATGGTCGACCGCGTCTCACCGACCGTGCGCTACGTCTCGGTCGAGGGTCCCGTCGTCTCGACCGTCCCGGCCACCCGCGAACAGCTGGTCGAGATGTCGTCGCGCTACCTCCCCGCAGAGAAGGTCGAGGGTTACGTCGACTTCGCCTGGAAGGAGCACGGCGAGCAGGTGGTCGTCCACATGCGGCCCCAGCGCTGGCTCGGCACCGACCTCGGAGCCGTCTGAGAGGAGCGGGACCTGCCGGGCCGCACGCACCGGGCCCGGCGCCCGCACCGCGACTGCCGCCCCTGCCGGCCGCCCTCCGCAGCGGGCCGGAGCTCAGCCGGACGGTTCGTCGGGGACGGGGTGCTCGGGATGAGGGTGATGGCCGACATGCGGAGCGCCGCGTCGGCCGGTGCCCGCCTCGTCGGTATCGGGGACCTCCAGGTCCGGCCGCTCGTCGGCCGTCCGCCGCTTCGCACCGCCGACCACGTCCAAGGGGTCCTCGTCGGCCCTGGCCTGCTGATCGGGCGGGTCGCGGGGAATCGGGGCCGCGCTGCTCCCCGGGTCTTTCGGGTGACCGTCGTTCACGGTGTGCTCACTTCCTTCCGTAGGCGTCCACCGGTGCGGGTACCCGGGTGACCGGCGACGATGCGTGGCAGCCTCGGCACCGGACGTCTTCGGCCGCCGCCCGGACCCGGCGGTGCACGGCCCGCTCCGGGTGGGGCACTCCATTCGTCCCACAGGAGCGGGAGTCACGCTCACCGAGGACGCGGGAGCGGGGAGCGGAACTACCGTTCTCCGGGCGGCCCCGAGCCCTCCGGCACCGCCCGGCAGCGGCGGCGGAACCCGGACCGAAGAGCCGGGCCGGCAGGTTCCTGGCGAACCCTTGCGAACCCTCCTCAACCGAGTTGCGCAGGTGCTAACTTGCAGCATCACGAAGGACGGCGCGGAGCACGGCACTCCGGGAATCACGTGTTGCCTCCGGCCGGGCCTCGCAGGTGCCACCGCCCCCGCAGCGATCAGGCATGACGCCGGACGCCCGGACCCAAACGCTGTCCCCACCGCCGTCACCACCATCACGGACATCACCGCCATCGCACCCATAGCGACGCTCGGGACGGTCCGGACCACCTGAACGATCTGGTCGATCCGGACGGGTCGGGGCCATCCACGGAAGGACAGCACATGGGCATGGACGTCGCGGTCGGCATGTTGATCATGTGGGCAGTGGGCAAGGCCAGGCGGGCGGGGGGCCAGCTCAACGGACTCACCGACCACACGATGGAGTTGCTGGTTCAACGGCTGTGGGAGCTGGTGGACGCCAAGCTGGGCGGCGATCCGGCGATCCAGCAGCTGGTGTCCGAGTCGCGGGAGAACGGCGACGCCACGGCTCCGGCACGCACGCGCGCCGAGAACGTCCTCCGGGACGCGGCGGACCAGGACCCCCGGTTCGCCGCGCAACTCGAGGCCATCCTGTCGAATGCGGGCGGCGGGAACACCTCCCCGCCGGCGGACTCCGAGCCCACCGGCATCCGGGCCGGCGGAGCCGTCGTCACGGGTGCCAACTTCGGCCGGATCAACGCCAATACCAGCATCAAGAACGTCGTCGCGCGGAATCCGCTGCCCACCCTCATCGTGGCCGTCCTGGTGCTCGTCGCGGCCTTCTTCGGCATACGGGCGATGATCCCGCCTTCCGGCAGCGGCGAAGAGGCACCGGGCTCCTCCGCGATGGTCGGCACCTGGAAGGCCGCCGGGTCCGCCGACCCCATGGTCTTCGGCCAGGACGGCACCTGCTCGGGCTTCTACTACGACAACGGCGCCCCGCTCGACATCGGCGGCCCGATGACCTGCTCCATCTCCAGCACCGCGGACGAGGACGGCCGCTACGCGTTCGTCGTGACGCAGAGCCCGAACAAGGCGACCTACCGGGTCGGCTTCGTCAACGATGCCCGCGCCGTCGTCTACTCGTCCACGGGACAGAAGATCTATGAGATGAGCCGCTTCTGACGGCCGGCGCCCGGGACGGAGCGCCGGCCCGCTCCCCTCGGTGACAGGCGTTCCGCAATGTGAACGGCTTGGCCCGGGGCGCCGGACGACGGTCTAGTGTGGTCCGTGCAGCTGGTTCGCCCTGTCCGCCAGACAGGCGCGTCGCAAGAGGGAACCCGGTGGAATTCCGGGACTGCCCCGCAGCGGTGAGTGGGAACGACCGCCGTCATACGCACTGGGTCCGGTTGGATCTGGGAAGCGACGGCCAGTAGGTGTCCGCCTCGGCGGATGTGCCCGCGAGTCCGAAGACCTGCCCGTTGCCCGCACGCGAACCCTCGCGTGCGGATACCCCGGTGACCTCGTGGGCGGGTCGGCGTACATATCGAGCGGTACACACGGCACATCGTCGGTGTGGTCCGTCCGGTTCGTCATCCCTTCGCGTCCGCGTCCCGTCCCGGGATGTTCAGGAGTCATCTCGCGAAGGAGATTTCCGTGACAGCCAAGCCCGCAGCCGCGGCAGCACGAGCCACCGTGTACGGCTACCCCCGCCAGGGACCGGACCGGGAACTGAAGAAGGCCGTCGAGGGTTACTGGAAGGGCCGTGTCGCCGCCGGCGCCCTCCGGGAGACCGCGGCCGGCCTGCGCCGCGCCAACTGGACGCGGCTGGCCGACGCCGGCGTCCACGAGGTGCCCACCGGCGACTTCTCGTACTACGACCACGTCCTGGACACCAGCGTCATGGTCGGCGCGATCCCCGCACGCCACCGAGCGGCCGTCGATGCCGACGCCCTGGACGGCTACTTCGCGATGGCCCGCGGCACCCAGGACGTGGCGCCGCTGGAGATGACCAAGTGGTTCGACACCAACTACCACTACCTCGTCCCCGAACTCGGTCCGGACACCGTCTTCAGCGCCGACTCCGCCAAGCAGGTAACGGAGTTGGGGGAGGCCCTCGCGCTCGGCCTCACCGCCCGGCCGGTGCTCGTCGGCCCGGTCACCTATCTCCTGCTGGCCAAGCCGGCCCCGGGGGTGCCGGACGGCTTCGAGCCGCTCACCCTGCTCGACCGGCTGCTTCCGGTCTACGCGGAGGTACTCGCCGATCTGCGTGCCGCCGGCGCGGAGTGGGTCCAACTGGACGAACCCGCGCTCGTCCAGGACCGCTCCCCCGCCGAGCTGAACGCGGTGGCCCGCGCCTACCGTGAGCTCGGCGGCCTCACCGACCGACCCAAGCTGCTCGTCGCCTCATACTTCGACCGGCTCGGTGAGGCCCTGCCCGTCCTGGCGAAGGCCCCGGTGGAGGGTCTGGCCGTGGACTTCACCGGCGCGGCGGCCGCCAACCTCGGCGACCTCGCCGCCGCGGGCGGGCTGCCCGGCAAGCGGCTCGTCGCCGGCGTCGTCAACGGACGCAACATCTGGATCAACGACTACGAGAAGTCCCTCTCCACCCTCGCCACCCTCCTGGGCCTGGCCGACAGCGTCGACGTGGCCGCGTCCTGCTCCCTGCTGCACGTCCCGCTCGACACGGCGCCCGAGAAGGACATCGACCCCCGGATCCTGCGCTGGCTCGCCTTCGCCGGGCAGAAGACCGCCGAGGTCGTCACACTGGCCAGGGCGCTGACCCGGGGCACCGGGGCCGTCGCCGCCGAGATCGCCGCCAACCGCGCCGCCCTCGCCTCCCGCCGGGACTCCCCCATCACCCGCGACCCCGCCGTACGGGCCAGGACCGCGGCCGTCACCGACGCGGACGGGCGGCGCTCCCAGCCGTACGCCGGGCGGACCGCCGCCCAGCGTGCCCGCCTCGGGCTGCCCCTGCTGCCCACGACGACCATCGGCTCCTTCCCGCAGACGAATGAACTGCGCACCGCACGGGCCGACCTCCGCGCGGGCCGGATCGACACCGCCGGCTACGAGGAGCGGATCAAGGACGAGATCCGGGAGGTCATCTCCTTCCAGGAGAAGACCGGCATCGACGTCCTGGTGCACGGCGAGCCCGAACGCAACGACATGGTGCAGTACTTCGCCGAACAGCTCACCGGCTACCTCGCCACCCGGCACGGCTGGGTCCAGTCCTACGGCACCCGCTACGTGCGCCCACCGGTCCTGGCCGGCGACATCTCCCGCACCGAGCCGATGACGGTGCGCTGGACGACGTACGCCCAGTCCCTCACCGACCGGCCCGTCAAGGGCATGCTCACCGGCCCCGTCACCATGCTCGCCTGGTCCTTCGTCCGCGACGACCAGCCACTCGGCGACACCGCGATGCAGGTCGCCCTCGCCCTGCGCGACGAGGTCAACGACCTTGAATCTGGTGGCACTTCGGTCATCCAGGTGGACGAACCCGCACTGCGCGAGACCCTGCCGCTACGGACGGCGGACCGCGCCGCCTACCTGGACTGGGCGACCGAGTCGTTCCGGCTCACCACCGGCGGGGTACGGCCGGACACCCAGATCCACACCCACATGTGCTACGCCGAGTTCGGCGACATCGTCCAGGCCATCGACGATCTGGACGCCGACGTCATCAGCCTGGAGGCCGCCCGTTCGCACATGCAGGTCGCCCGGGAACTGGCCGGACACGGCTACCCCCGCGAAGCCGGACCCGGCGTCTACGACATCCACTCCCCCCGGGTACCCGACGCCGACGAGGCCGCCGCCCTGCTCCGCAAGGGACTTGAGGCCATCCCCGCCGAACGCCTGTGGGTCAACCCCGACTGCGGCCTGAAGACCCGGGGCTGGACCGAGACCAGGGCGTCCCTGGAGAACCTCGTCACCGCGGCCCGAACCGTCCGGGGCGAACTGCCCGCCACCTGACCGGGAAGCGATGGGAGGGCCGGGGCACCCGCAGGGTGAGCGCTCGCGCGGGCGCCCCGGCCCGCCACCCGTTCCCCGCTCCCTGGCCGGCGCCTGCCCCTCGTCGTCAACTCATCGCGCACCGCTTCCCGTTCGGGTGGCACGCAATCTGTTGAGGGAATCGCGCGAAGGTCTGGGCAGCCTCCCGGCGAAAGATCCTGCAGGGGAAGTCGTCGGAGGGGAAGTCTTGGAAGTGTCACCCGAGTACGGGCGCACCATCAGCGAGGGTCCGACCCCGGCGGACGCCGCCGGTGCGCCCGCCCTGCCCTGTCCGAGCGGCTGGTCCGCGCTGGCGTTCTCGCACGAACTGCGGCCGGGCACCGTACTGACCCGGCCGCTGGCGGGCCAGGACGTCGTGCTGTACCGGCTGGGCAGCGGGGAGCTACGGGCCGTCCACCCGTACTGTCCGCACCTCGGTGCCCATCTCGGGCTGGCGAAGATCGACGGGGACGAGCTCACGTGCCCCTTCCACTTCTTCGCGTTCGGCCCGGACGGCACATGTGTGCGCACGGGGTACGGCACGCCGCCGCCGCGTTCCGCGCTGACCCAACTGCCCGTGCACGAGGTCAACGGCGCCGTCTTCGTCTGGCGTCACCACGACGGCCGCGCTCCGGACTGGACGGTCCCCCGCTGGCACGAGATCGGCCACCGGCCCGCGCGCACGGCCGCCTGGGAGCTGGCCGGAAACGTCCAGGAGGTCATCGAGAACTCGGTGGACCTGGGGCACTTCGCCACCCTGCACGGCTGGGCCAGGGCCGAGATCGGCGGGCCGGTGGTGTACGAGGACGCCGCGTTCCACGTGTCCATGCGGGCCCACGAGACGGCACCGCTGGTGGGCAGCTTCACGGTCGACGTCGAGGTGGACGGATACGGGCTCGGCTGCCTGCACGCCGATGTGTACACGCCGCGCTTCGGGCTGCGGATGTGCACGATGGTGATGCCGACGGCGATCGGCCCCAACCGGATGCAGTTCCGGCAGTTGAACCGGATCGCCTTCACCGAGCCGGGCCGGCTGCCGCCCCCGCTCGCGCGAGCGGTCAGCCGTACCGCCGCGCGGCTCCTGGACCGCGTCATCTTCCGGTCGAGTTGCGAGTTCACGGCGGCCGACTTCCCGATCTGGCACCACAAGCAGTACCAGCAGCCGCCCCGGCTGGCCTCGGGCGACGGCCCGATCGGCCCGTTCCGGCGCTGGGCCCGGCGGTTCTACCCCCCGCCGCCCGGCAACGGGCCCCTGCCACGGCCCGTCCGCGGCAAGGAGGAGGACACGGCCGTGCACCCATGACCCCGGTCCGCGGGGCCGGTGCACCGGCCCCCGGGGCTCAGCCGCGCCGGCGGAGGTAGCCGTCCAGCTCCGCGGCCCCGGTCAGCATCGCCCGGCCCCGGGCCGACAGCCGGCCGCGCCAGTCGTCCAGTGCGGCCTCCATCGGTTCGAGCCCGCCGGCCGAGCGCACCTGGGCGATCAGCGGGGCGATCTGCTCCAGGAGGTATCCGCCCCGCCGTAGTTGATGTGTCAGCCGGGCGTCCCGCACGTCGGCCTCGTCGTAGACGCGGTACCCCGTCAGCGGGTCACGCTCCGGGTTCACCAGCCCGGCACCCTCCCACTTCCGCAGCGTCGCGGGCCGGATGCCCAGCTTCCCGGCGAGCGGCCCGATGAACGTGCCGGCGTTGCCCGCCCCGGCGGCCGGATCGGGCTCGGACGGCGTGGCGGGCTCCAGGTCGCGCAGGGCGCCCTCCACGGCCCGGAGGGTCCGGCGGTCGTCGAGGAGCTGGGCGTGGCTCTCGTCGATGAGGTGGAACGCGTGATCGGCCGCGCCCTCGTTCACCGCCCGCATGATCAGCGTCGCCGTCGGGTGGCCGTGCCCCGGCACCAGGGCGAGAAAGGCGCGCAGCGCGCCCGCGTGCCGTGGCGTGTAGGTGCGGTACCCGCTGGGTGTGCGGTCGGCCGCCGGAAGGATGCCGGCCTCCTCGTAGTTCCGCACCGCCTGCGTGGACAGACCGTGCCCGCGCGCCAGATCGATCGGCCTGAGCCGCTCACCACTTTGAGGGTTTCGCTTCACCGGTCTGCCATTCCCCTGCCATTTCTCTGGGATTTCGCCGCTGCAATCGTGAACAAGTCTCCACCGTTGGTTCAACGATACCGTTGAATGCATGGCTACTGCTATCAAGGACACCACGCACGCCGTCGAGGCCTGCGCAGTCATGAAGCTGCTTCCCCGCAAGCCTCGGCTGCTTGCTCTGGGCGAGCCCACCCACGGCGCCGGCGCCGTGCTCGACGCACGCAACAAGCTCTTCCGTCAGCTCGTCGAGCAGGAGGGCTACCGGACGATCGCCATCGAGAGCGACTGCCTGATGGGTCTGCTGGTGGACGCCTACGTCACCTCGGGCACCGGCACTCTCGACGAGGTGATGGAGCACGGATTCAGCCACGAGTGGGGCGCCTTCGCGGGCAACCGCGAGCTCGTGCGCTGGATGCGTGCGTACAACGAGGACCGGCCCGCGTCCGAACAGGTCCGCTTCGCCGGTTTCGACGGGCCGTTGGAGATCACCGGCGCCGCGAGCCCCCGGCACGCCCTCACCTCGCTCCATGCCTACCTCTCGGCCCATCTGGACGCGGGCCTGTTCCCCTGCACCGCCGGCACGCTCGACCGTCTGCTCGGCTCCGACGGACAGTGGACCGAGCCCGCAGCGATGACGGACCCGGCTCGGTCCTTCGGGCGGTCGGCAGAGGCCAGGGAGCTGCGGCTGCTCACCGACGACCTCGTGGCGCTGCTCGATGCCCGGATACCGCAGCTGATCGCATCGGACTCACGGGAGGGCCTGCACCTGGCGCGTCTGTACGGGCGTACCGCCGTCGGGCTGCTCCGCTACCACTTCTGGATGGCCGACACGTCACCGAGCCGCTTGTCCTGGCTGATGAGCCTGCGGGACTCGATGATGGCCGCCAACCTGCTCGCCCTCGCCGAGCAGGGCCCGGCACTGGTCAACGCCCACAACGGGCACCTCCAGCGGGACCGGAGCACGACGCGGATGAGCGGCCGGCCGCTTGAGTGGTGGAGCGCCGGCGCGCTCGTGGACACCCGCCTGGGCGAGGAGTACGCCTTCCTGGCCACGGCCCTGGGCACGATGCCGCACCACGGGGTCGGTACCCCGCCGCCGGACAGCCTCGAAGGGCTCCTTTACGCGCTCCCGGACGACAGCCGCGTCGTCGATGCGGCGGGGCTGGCCGCCGCCCTCGGTGAGACACGCCCCGCCCCTCGGGTTTCCCCTTACTACGGCTACTCACCGCTCGATCCGTCCCACCTGGACCGGATCGACGGGCTCGTGTTCGTCAAGGACGCCCCTTAGCCTCGGCGTTTCAGTTGGAACTGGCGGGCGGTCGAGCAGGATTGTTTGTCGGCGAGGTCCGTGGACGAATGCAGGCGTGGGTGAATCGCTCGCGGTCAGCGATCATGCGAGGCGTGTACGAATGAATGACCGACTGTCCTACGAATTGCCCTGTACCGGCCGGGGACGCAGCATGTAAATCACCTCGGCGGGAGGGGCCCGGCCCAGCCGCTCGCGGCCCTCGACGACGGAGGACCTGGATGGCATCGTATTTCGAGAACGGTGACGACACCCTGGTGCGGGACGCCCTGCGGGGCTTCGCCCGTGCCCACGCGGATCTGCTCACACTCGACCCCGGCCACGGTTTCCTCCTGGCCCGCGACCCGGCGCCCACGCGGAGGGTCGGCCTCCTCTCGGGTGGAGGGGCAGGGCACGAACCCCTGCACACCGGATACGTCGGACGAGGCATGCTGGACGTCGCCTGCCCGGGTCTCGTCTTCGCCTCACCGCACAACCGGCAGGTGTACGAAGGATCCCTCGCCGCGGCCCGGTCCCAGGGCGTGCTGCACATCGTGAAGAACTACACCGGCGACCGGATCAACTTCGGCATCGCCGCCGAACGGCTCGCCCACCGCGACGTCCCCTGTGCCCGGGTCCTGGTCGACGACGACCTCGCCACCGACTCCGAAGACATCGCCGCGGGCCGCCGGGGCACGGGCGGCACCGTCCTGATCGAGAAGATACTCGGGGCGGCGGCCGACACCGGGCTCGGCCTCCAGGAACTCCAGGAGTTCGGCACCCGCCTCGCCGCAGGCTGTCGCACCCTGGCCGTTGCCTCAGCCGCCCACACCGCGCCCGCGACCGGCCAGCCCGCCTTCCTCCTCGATCCGGAGGAACTGGAGTACGGCGTCGGCATCCACGGCGAGCGCGCCCCGGAGACCGTCCCCCGCGGCCCCCTCGGCCCTCTCGTCGAGCGCATGGCCCTGGCGCTCCTGGACGCGCTCTCCCCGGCCCGGGACTCCTCCGTCATCGCCCTGGTCAACGGCCTCGGGGCGGTCACCCCGCTGGAGCTGTACGCGGTCCACACCGTGCTCGGCGGCCTGCTCGACGACCGCGGTATCGAACTTGCCCGTTCCCTCGTCGGCGAGTACATCACTTCCCTGGACATGCGCGGCTTCTCCATCACCCTGCTGGCCGCCGACCACCAGACCCTGCGCCTGTACGACGCGCCCGTGTGGACCGCCGCCCTGCGCTGGTGAGGCCGCGGCGGCACACAGCCGTCCCCGACAGCTTTCCCCCGAGCACGGGAGGCACCCATGACGACCAGTACGTCCCCCGACGCGTTCTCCACCGACGCCTGGATGCGCCGCTTCGTGCTGTCCGCCCGGACCGCGAAGGACCGCCTCACCTCATTGGACCAAGCGGTGGGCGACGGCGACTTCGGCATCAACCTCAGCACCGGAGCACGCTCCACCCTTCGGCATCTCAACGCGAACCCCGCATCCCGCAGCGACCCCGCCGCACCCCTCCACGCCGCGGCCACGGCCTTCCTGGACGAGGTCGGCGGCACCAGCGGGCCGTTGTTCGGCCTGCTGTTCCAGGCACTGGCCGTCGCCGTGGCCGACGCCGGGGCCGCCACCACGCAGGCTCTCGCAGCCGGAGCGGCGGAGGGGCTGGCGGCCGTCCGCCGCGTGGGTGACGCGGCGCCCGGCGACAAGACCCTCGTCGACGCACTGGGCCCGGCGGCTGAGGCCCTCAGGACCGCCCCGGAGACCACCCCGTCGGCGGAAGCCCTGGCCCGGGCCGCCGACGCCGCCTGGGCCGGCGTGTCCGAGACCGCGCGTCTGCGCGCCAGGATGGGACGCTCCAGCTACCTCGGCAGACGCGCCGAAGGCGTTCCCGATCCGGGTGCGGTGGGTATCGCGCTGCTCTTCGCCTCCGCCCAAGCAGTCGTGGAGGATCTCAGCACGTGGCTGGACTGAGGGGCTGCCGGCCCCTACTCCCGCGCCCCGCGAGTCGGCCAGGACTCCACCCAGGCCGACAGATCCGGAGCGTTAAGGGCGGGTACCCACAGGTCGGCCCGGGCCGCCTCCTCGGGCCGCGGGCGCGGGCCCACCCCGACCACGCGCAGCCCGGCCCGCAGGGCCGACTCGATTCCCGTCATCGAGTCCTCGACGGCGAGAGCCCGTTGCGGTGCGGCACCGCAGAGGCGGGCGGCCGTCGCGTAGACGTCCGGCCAGGGCTTCGGGCGTACGGGCTCGCCGTTCCGGCCTCCGGGGTTGTCTTCACTCGGGACCACAACGTGCTCGAAGTGGCCGAGCAGACCGGCCCGGTCGAGGCTCGACTCCACCACCTGCAAAGGGCAGTTGCTCGCCACGGCGAGTGGCAGGCGGCCGGAGAGCCGACGTACGAAGTCGGCGGCTCCGGGCATCGTGACGGGGTCCTTGGCGACCTGAACCATGAAGTGGCGCAGTAGCGAGCCGGTCATTTCCGCTGCCAGCTTGGGCTTGTCCGCCTCCTGGGCCATCAGCCGGCCGCAGTCGATGTAATGGACGCCCTTGGCCCGCTCGGCGAAGCCCGGCGCGGGGTGGATACCGAAGTCCCGGAAGACCTGGCTACGTGCGTCCTGCCAGTGGCTTTCGGTGTCCATCAAGGTGCCGTCGCAGTCGAAGACGACGGCCTCGGGAGACCAGCCGGTCAGGGCGTTGGTTGTGTCGGTCATGGTGTGCCGCTCCTGAAGGAGGGAGGCGGTCAGGCTCGTGGCGGGACCGCGGATTCGTGGTTGTGCGTTTCCCAGAGGCGGCTTGGACGGCTTGCTGCGTCCCTCGCCCCATCGATGTCCGGGGGCCCGTAGGCGTATTCCCGTTCGCATCGTGAAACGTCACCGCGGCCACGCTATGGAGGTGTTGTTGCGTGATGCAATCACTGCTTTGCGTGCTCGACCGCGCCGGATCCGAGGTGTAAGGGCCCACCCGAATTCCTTTCGGTGAAACGCTCTGATTTGCACGCCAATGTTGCGCAGTGGAAGGTGAGTTGATGAATGGCTGCGCGGGATTCGTCGCCCGGGATCCGGTGTAAATCGATTCACCCGTATGGCCAGTCGACCGCCAAAAATTCAGCTAAATTCACCCTTGGGCGTGCACGCTCGAAAGTACATAACAATACGGCGAAGAGGCCGGTTGTTTATCACCGGCGCACGCGGGCGCACGAAATTCTCGCATCAAACGCGAAATGAGCGGGCGCAGTGAGCCGGTGTGTCGGGTTCGGCGAGTGGCAAGGACCCCCGAGGCGCGGAGCCGCCGCGCCCGATGGCGGTCGCTGCTCTGGGCCTCCCGGCGCCGATCCCGAACACGCGACCCGATATGCGCAGCTCAAGGCGATATCAGAGACCTGCGTCGACTGGACTCCCGATCTGTAGTCATCGAGAAGACGCGGGCCCGTCGTGTGCAGTCCGGGCCGGCTGCCAGGTCCTTCAGGCCGATGGGCCGCCGGGGGACCTCGGAGGCAGGTCGGAGGCAGGGAGCAAGCTACGAGCGGCAGCCAGGGCTTGCGACTCGTCACGAATGCCGGTGAGTACGCAAAGGGTGTAGAGCGTACCCTCGCTCCCGGGCCTGACCGTGCAGTCCCAGTAGGATGCGTCGAGACTCTGCAGCTCGTCGTAGCGGTTGACCAGCTCGCGCAGGATTTCGGGATCGGCTTGCAGCACCATAGGCCTTCCTCGGGTCCGGGTCATCTCTGGCTTCCCTACGATGGTGCGGTCAACGACGCGGCGCCGCCACTGCGGGCCGCCGGTCGAGAGTCGACTGCCACGACCCACCAGGTTCGCTTGCTCATGCACCTGTGCTCGGTGCTCTTTGCGTCCGGTCCCTGAATATAAGAAGGAAGTCGGCCGGCTGCCCGGCACGACTCGTCCTTTCAGATGAACGGCGACATCGCCTGCCGCGACCACTTCGAGGAAGAGGCCGTCGCCCATGCCTGGGAATTCTCGCCGAGTCCGCAGAGCGAGAGCGACCACGGGGCAGAGTGGCGGGTCGTATCACCTACTTTCCCGGACTTCGTCCCGCGCTTGGGTCTGTAGTCCACCGAGACTGTCCAACCCACATCGTCATCTTCATCCGCCGCAGTAACACGCTGTCTCATTTGGTGAGTCGTCGGTGGCGGATGAGGGTCGCGGCTATGCCGACGAAGGCGAGGAAGTGCTCGGGCTTTCGTTCGTAGCGGCGGTGGAGGCGTCGGCAGCCGGCCAGCCAGGAGCACGGTTCGTTCGACCACCCAGCGGTGGCGGCCGAGCCGTTGCGAGGACTCGACGCCCCTCCGGGCGATGCGGTGGCGTATGCCGCGTCCACGGAGCCATCGCCGCAGGTGGTCGTAGTCGTATCCCTTGTCCGCATGCAGCTTCGCCGGTCGCCTGCGGCGCGGGCCACGGCGGGAACGGATGGGTGGAATGCCACGGATGAGTCAACCAAATCCGTCGTGCACAGACCAACGGACGCTCACGCCGTAAGAAGCGACCTCTTGGAGCTCAGGGCTGTCCCGTGTCACCGGGAGGCGGTGCGTTCGCCCGCACCGGCCCCGGGGCCACCGGGAGGCGGTCAGCTGCGTCCGCCCTCGCGCACCGTGCAGGTGTCCGTGTCCGCCGGGCACCAGTGCGTCCGTCCGCCGACCAGATGGAGTTCGAGGTCGGCGTCACGCATGCCGTGGTCGTCGAGGGCGGCGCGCAGCGCGGTCGGCGCGGGCTGCGGCGGGAGTCCGAGCACGCCGATCACGACGATGCCGTTGCGGGCCTCGACGGACGCGATCTGCCATTTCCCGGTGGCGGCCCACTTCTCCGCGACCGGGCGGGCGTCGGCGGCCAGCGAGCGGTCTCGGGCGACGGTGACCGTGCCGGCGGTGAGCGGGGCCGCGACGAGCACGACCACGCACACCACGGCGGCGAGCGTCCTCCCTCGGAACTCCCCCACGCGCATGTCCGCCCGCTCGGCCCCCGCCCGGACTCCGTAGAGCAGGAAGACCACGGTGCCGGTGGCGACGATGGCGGCGACGTTGGTGGCGAACAGCAGCGCCGACTGCCCGGCGTCGTGGTAGCGGTGCACGGTGAGCAGCAGCCCGGTGACGGCGAGCGGCGGCACCAGCGAGATGGCGATCGCGACGCCGGGCAGGGTGTCGGAGATGTCCGCGCGCACGAGGGCGAACGCGCCGACGGTGCCGGTGGCCAGCGCCGCGAGCAGGTCGATGAGGCGGGGGCTGATGCGTGAGGAGACCTGGCTGTTGGAGGCGTAGGCGTCGGGCGGGGAGACGATCCAGCCGAGCAGCATACCGATCGCGACCACGGCGAGGGCGCCGCCCAGCACCAGCAGCAGGCAGCGTGTCACCTGCCGGCGGCGTGCCAGGACGAGGGCCAGGGCGCAGCCGAGGATCGGCGTCATCAACGGGGCGACGATCATCGCGCCGATCACGGTGGCGGTCGAGTCCCCGACCACACCGGCGCCCGCGATGACGGCGGCGAGCACGAGCAGGCCCCAGAACCGGGTCGAGCCGGGGCTGCGGACTCCGCGCTCGATGAACAGGGTTCCGGTCATCCGCCGGACCGCGTTCGCGTCGACTCCCGCCATGGCTGGGGTCCTTTCTGTCGGGTGACCGCGTCCGGTCAGGCAGGGGGCGCCACCGGTTCCCGGTCCCCCGTGGCCGGCCGGGCCGCCAGGAACTCCACCACGGCCAGGAGGAACAGCAGGCACAACGCGATGGCGAGGACCACCCACCCGGTGGGGTGCGGCCACAGCAGGTACACGAGCAGCGAGGCGGCCACCAGCACCCAGGTGATCCAGGTGCGCCGGCGGCGTACGAAGGGGCCCACGGGTCCGGTGCGCAGTCCGGCGCCGTCGGCGGTGGAGCGGACGGCCGTGATGCCGTTGACCCACAGTCCGCGTACGAGTGCGGCGCGCCGGCCCGGCCCCGTGAGCCAGGCGGCCAGGGCGATGACGACGCCGACGGCGACGACCATCCGGACGGTGGTCTGCAGGAAGTGGGTCATGGCGTCGTAGACCGCCCCCGCCGCGCCCTGCGAGACGTCGGCGGGCAGGGCGTCCAGGTAGACCACCCGGAAGACCCGCAGGCCGATGCCGAGGAGCGCGGCGGCGGCAGCGGCGCCGAGGCATCCCGCGACCAGCGCCCTGCGACGCCGTACCGCGAGCAGTACCCCGGCGGCGATGAGGAGGACCGCGATCACCGGGAGCCAGTTGCCGAGGAACTGCAGGACCCGCACGTACGTCTTGACCTTGCCGATGTCCTCGGACCTGATGAGCGTGATGTCGGTGTGGATCTCCGGGATCCGTCCGGCCGCCGTCAGGCCCGCGTCGACCAGGCGTTGTTCGACCCGGTCGACCACGGGAGCGAGATCGAGAGTGACCGCGTCGTCCGTCAGCTCGACCGCTCCGCCGCCCTTGCCGGTCAGCGCCTTGTTCACGGCACTGTGGGCCCGGCGATTGGCCTCGGTCCAGACCGTCTCGAAGGTGTCCGAGGCCACGACCGCCCGCGCCTTGTCGTGCACGAAGCTGCGGAGTGCGCCTTCCAGCGAGTCGCCGAGCGGGCCCAGCGCCTTTTCCAGGCGGGGCCGGTCCGCAGGTGCCACGTCCGTAAGGAGGGCCGAGAGGTCGATCCGGGTCATGAGCGCGTCGGTCACCCGTCCGGCCACGGCGTCCTGGACGTCGGCGTCGGCGGCCAGGGGCGCGACCGTGTCCACGTATCGGCCGGTGTCCCCCACTTTGTCGGCGGCCCAGGCGGCGACGACGGACAGCGGGGCGAGCAGACACCCCACAGTGATGAGCACCGCGGCGAGGAAGGACCGGCCGCGGTGCCGGGGCGGCCGGGCGCGCTCGCGTTCGAGTGCGGCCACCCTCGTGCGCAGACCTTCGAGTTCCGCCTGCTCCCACCGCTCCGGCTCTCCGGAACCGTCGTCGCCACGTGCGCTTCCGTCCTCCACCCTGCCCCCAGTCCCAGTCCCAGTCCCCTGCCCGGTCGGGCTCGCCCTCTGTCTGTCTGTCTGTCTGTCTGTCTGTCTGTCTGTCTGTCTGTCTGTCTGTCTGTCAGGGAACGGTCTGCGGCCGGCGGGCGCGAGCGGGACTGGGCCATTCGGGGGATCGGTGGTGATAGGGAGTCACTAGATGATTGTTTGTCACACTTTTCAATTATCTTGACCCGTATGTACTTCCGGTCTCCGTAGAAGGCCGCAGACTCGACGCAGCACGGAGGCCGGCCATGGGCGACGCCATCGGACAGGTACTGGCCCCGGCGGCCGGAATCGCGATCAGCCCCGTCCCGCTGATCGCGATGGTGCCGACCCCAAGAATCCGGTGCCGGCTGCCGGCGGCGGGGTGTCGAATGGATGGCACTGCGCAACGCAGCCGTCATGACGACGCTGCTGGTTGTTCCGGGCGTCAAGTACGTGGGTGACTCGGTGAGCGGTCCGGCGTCATGAAGCCGGTGCGTGCCGTGTTCACGCGGGCGGTGTCCCGGCTGGGCAGGCCGCGCCCGGCGGATGTGGGTTCGGGCCTGGTCACGGGTCTCTTCTCCATCCCGGAAGGCATGGCGTACGCGGCGATCGCCGGGTTCAACCCGGTCGCCGGGCTGTACGCGGGAGTCGTACCGGCGATCGTCGGCTCGCTCACGGCCCGTACCGTCCTCATGGTCACCACCCTCACCAGCGCGATCGCCCTCACCTCCCAGAGCGTGCTGAAGGACGCCGGGCTCGACCCCAAAGACGCGGGCAGCATCGCCACGCTGACGCTGATGGCGGGCGTGGTGATGGTGCTGATGGGGGTGCTGCGGCTCGGCGTTCTGCTGAGCTTCGTGTCCAACGCCGTGATGACCGGCTTCTCCGTCGGCATCGCGCTGCAGATCGTGACCGGCGTCCTCAAGGACGCCACCGGTTACGACCCGCAGGGCCACAACCGGCTGTACCAGCTCGGCGACTGGCTCGCCCACGTCACCCACTGGCAGCTCGACACCACCCTCGTCGCCCTCGTCACCATCGCGGTGTGGGCGCTCGCCGGACTCCGTACCGAACCCCGACGGTTCCCGCTCCTCCGTCAACGGCGACTTCGCGGCCCAGGGGGCGGCCAACCTCGCGGGCGGGTTCTTCCAGGCGCTTCCGGCGGGCGGCTCGTTGTCCCGCACCGGGGTCGCCGTCTCCGCAGGCGCCCGTACCCGCTGGGCGGGGGTGCTGTCGGGGGTGCTGCTCGCGGTGGTCGTACTGGTCTGCGCGCCGCTCGCCGAACGCATCCCCATGCCGGTCATCGGCGGGCTGATCCTGGTGGTCGGCGGTGAGCTGATCCGGGGCAAGCGCCATGACGTACGTCTGGTGCTGCGCACCTCGCGGCTGTCGTTCGCGGCGATGGCGCTGACCTTCCTGGCCACCACGCAGATCCCGTTGCAGCAGGCGATCGTGCTCGGTGCGGTCCTTTCACTGTTGCTGTACTGCGTGCAGGCGGCTCGCCGGGCCCGTCTGCTGGCACTGGAGTGCGATCCGGAGGGCCGGTGGCATCTGACACCGGTTCCCGAGCGGCTGACGCCGGGCGAGGTCACCGTCCTGTACTACGAAGGGGGCAGCCTGTTCGCCGAGCTCCCGCGCATCGAGGCGTCGCTGCCGCGTGCGGACGGGGCGAAGGGCGCCGTGCTCGTCCTCGTGATGCGCGGGCTGCCGGACGTGCCGTCCTCCATGGTGGTCAAGCTCCTGCGGCGCCGGATCGGTGAACTCGACCGGAACGGGGCCCGGCTGGTCCTCGCCGGCGTGCAGCCGGAGCTCCGCCGCGTCCTGGAGGCGACCGGCATCGCCGATGATCTCGGTCCCGACGGGGTGATCCCCGCCGAGGGCGCGTTGTTCGCACCGGTGGAGCAGGCGCTCGCGCAGAGCCGTGCCTGGGCCCGCCGCCACTCGGGCGACGGTTCGCCGGACGGCCCCTGACCCACCCCGCGTACGCGCCCCTGCCGTCGTTTCGGGCCCTTGTAATGCCCAAGTAACGGCGCCCTTCTAGCGTCCGGACTCCCCCGTACCGTTCCTGGAGGAGCATCCCGATGCACCTGTCCCGATCGCCCCGGCGCAGAACCGCCGCATGGGCGGCCGCAGCGCTCACCGTCACGGGCCTGCTGATCGGTCCACCGTCCGCGGCCGCCGCCACCGGGCCCGCCGCACAGGTCGACACCGCCCTGCTCAACGCCGTGGACGGGGGCGGCGAGGCGTCGTTCTTCGTCGTCCTCAAGGACAAGGCCGACCTGTCGCCCGCCAAGAGCAAGCGCGCCCACGCGGCGAAGGCGAAGTCGGCGTTCACCGAGCTGAAGGCGAAGGCGCGGACCAGCCAGCGCTCGCTCAACTCCTTCCTCGACAAGGAGAAGGTCGGCCACCAGGACTTCTGGATCGCCAACACCGTCAAGGTCACCGGCGACGAGGACCTCGTCAAGGAGCTCTCGAAGCGCTCCGACGTCGCGCAGATCGTCAAGGAGCAGCACTACAAGCTCGACGACATCGAGAACCGGCCGTCCAGGGCCGAGACGAACGCGGCCGTCAAGGCGGCCTCGAAGGCGGCGGCCACCGATGAGGGCGGCGCGCCCGAGTGGGGCGTCAAGGACATCAAGGCCGACCAGGTCTGGGACGAGTACCAGGACCGCGGCGAGGGGATCGTCATCGCCGACCTCGACTCCGGTGTTCAGTACGACCACCCGGATCTGGTCGGCAACTACCGGGGCAACAACGGCGACGGCTCCTTCACGCACGACTACAACTGGTTCGACGCCAGCGGTCAGTGCCCCACGAGCGCCCCGTGCGACAACAACGGCCACGGCACGCACACCATGGGCACGATGGTCGGCAAGGACGGCGTCGGCGTCGCCCCCGGCGCGACCTGGATCGCCACGAAGGGCTGCGAGACCGACTCCTGCTCGGACGCCTCGCTGCTCGCGGCCGGTCAGTGGATCCTCGCGCCGACCGACCACGACGGTGAGAACCCGCGCCCGGACCTCGCCCCGAACATCGTCAACAACTCCTGGGGCGGCGGAAACACCACGTTCTACCAGGACACGGTTCAGGCGTGGAACGCCGCGGGCATCTTCGAGGCGTTCGCGGCCGGCAACGCCGGTGACGGCGCTTCCTGCTCGACCTCGGAGGCGCCCGGTGCGCAGGCTCCGGCCTACGGCGTCGGCGCGTACGACTCGACCGGGAAGATCGCGAAGTTCTCCGGCTTCGGCCCCTCGCTCGTCGACGGCTCCATGAAGCCGAACATCTCGGCCCCGGGCGTCGACGTCCGCTCCACCTGGCCGGGCAGCACGTACAACACCATCTCCGGTACGTCGATGGCGACTCCGCACGTCTCCGGCGCGGTGGCGCTGCTGTGGTCGGCGGCCCCGTCGCTCATCGGTGACATCGACGCCACCCGCGCCCTGCTCAACGAGGGTGCGACCGACGTCGACGACACGCACTGCGGTGGCACCGCCGGCGCCAACAACGTCTGGGGCGAGGGCAAGCTCGACATCTACTCCTCCGTCGAGAAGGCACCGCACAGCGCCGGCACCGTGACCGGCAAGGTCACCGACAAGGCCGCAGGCACCGCTCTGTCCGGCCTCTCCGTCCAGGCCACCGACGCCGCGGGCACCACGCGCACCACGCACACCACCACGAGCGGTGACTACCGCCTGACCCTGTCGGCCGGCACGTACTCCTTCACCGTGAGCGGCTACGGCTTCGCGACCTCCACCGTCTCCGGTGTCGAGGTCACCGAGAGCGATGACCTCGCCCAGGACTTCGGGCTCGACGCCGTCGCCTCGCACCAGGTCTCCGGCACGGTCAAGGACGTCCAGGGCCGCCCGCTGGGCAGGGCAACCGTCGAGGTCTCCGGTACGCCGGTGAAGCCGGTCACCACCGGCACCGACGGCACGTTCACCCTGCCGGCGGTCGCCGTGGGCCGCTACACACTGACCGTGACGCCCGCCGCCCCGGTGCTCTGCAACGGTGTGTACGCCGAGTCCTTCGAGGTGGCCGGTGACATGACGGAGAAGATCAAGCTCCCCGTCCGCACCGACGCCTACGGCCACACCTGCACCCCGGCCACGTACTCCTGGGTCAAGGGCACCAAGAACGTGACGCTCAGCGGTGACGAGGACGCCACGACGATCTCGCTGCCGTTCCCGGTGGAGCTGTACGGCGTTGCCTACACCAGCGCCTCGGTCACCACGAACGGTCTGGTCAACTTCATGGAGCCGCGCCTCGGTGACTACGGCAACGTCGCGCTGCCGTCCGTCGCCAAGCCCAACGGGACCGTCGCCGCCCTCTGGGACGACCTGGTCCTGGACAAGAAGTCCAGCGTTCAGACCGCCACCAAGGGCGATGTGGGCCACCGTACGTTCGCCGTCGTGTGGAACAAGGCCGCCTACGCGGACGGTTCGGGCGACCGCGCCACCTTCGAGGCCGTCTTCGACGAGGCCACCGGCGCCATCACGCTCCAGTACAAGACGGTCGACGACCGGGGCGTCGGTGCGACGGTCGGCATCGAGAACCAGACCGGCGTCGACGCACTCCAGTACTCGTACAACCAGCCGGTGCTGACCGCCGGTTCCGCCGTTCGTATCGCGCCGGAAGGCAAGTAATGAGAACCCACGCCCCGCGGCGGGCCCTGCGGCTCGCCTCCACCCTCGTCGCGGCCGGTCTCGCGCTGACCGCGGCCCCGCACGCGCTGGCCTCCGACAGCTCCCCCACGGCGATGCGACTCACCGCCGACCAGGCGAAGCAGCTGGCCGCGCACGCCAACGTCGACGTGTACGGCGACGGCACGGCGGTCAAGAACGGCACGTCTGACGACGCCGCCGCCTCCAACCACGGCAGCTCCCTCCAGGGCTCGCCCGCGAAGGGCGCGCCGGAGGCGGCGTCCGGCACCGATGCCACGGACACCCCTGTCACCTTCACCAAGAAGTCCGCGCTGGACGGCGTGCACGGACTGGGCGCCACCGTGCCGGCCGGCTCCAAGGGCTACTTCACCGTGCACAGCCTCGCCTCCATCCAGCTCCACAAGGCCGACGGCTCCACCGCCTGGTCGCGCGACAGCGACTCGCTGTACGCGGACTGGAAGATCAAGAACCTCCGGCCCTGGCAGACCGAGTTCTACCCGGCCCGGGTCCTGATGGGCTACAACGCGGTCAGCCCGTTCTCGCCCTACTCCGACCAGGGCTTCGACTCCGGCGATCTGACCGGTGACGGCGTCCCGGACCTGGTCTTCTCCGCGAGCGTGGGGGTGAACCCGCCGACCGGCGTCATCATCCCGGGCTCCACGATGACGCAGGGCACCGTGGTGACCGTCCTCGACGGCAAGTCCGGGACCACGCTCTGGTCGAAGGTGTACGCCTACGCCGGCCAGGTCAAGATCGTCGACGGAACGCTGCTGGTCGCCGACTGGCCCCGGCTGAACAACACATCGGCGGACGACGCGACGGCCACCCTGTCCGGGACCCGGTTCTCGTACGCCGACGGCGCGCTGACCCCCTCCTCTACCTGGAGCTACGACACCGGGGAGACCGAGCCGGTCACCTGGGGCGCGCTCGAGGGCGCGGGCACCGGGAAGATCGCCGCATCCTGGAACCTCCGCAAGACCGACAAGACCGCAGCGCGTGGTCGCACCCTGGTCCTGGACACCGCCGACGGCTCCCTGGTCTGGCAGACGGACAGCGAGCTGTACGGGCGTCAGCTGCACTTGGACGCCGCGCGCGGCCGGATGGTGGCCCTTGAACAGGCGGACACCTCGGACGCGGTCGAGTACCAGATCGCCTCGTACGACCTGGACAGCGGCAAGCGCATCACGCTGGACACCCGGATCAACGCCTTCCCGACCGCCATGACGATCGGTGACGTGGCCCCGGGCGGCGGGAGCGAGTACGCGGTCAGCGAGTCGACCCTCGACTCCGACCTGTTCCTGAACGCCTCCACCGTCCGCCTCCTGAGCGGCTCGGACGGCGCCACGGTCCGGTGGACGCACACCACCAAGCGCGCGCCCGGCAACACCAGGGACGCCCCGGCGACCTGGCACCTTGATGTCGTCGGCGGCAAGCTGATCGCCGCGGCGCAGGACGACACGGACAGCGCTCTGGCGCAGAACGTCGGCAGCCTGCGATACGGCTCGCTGACGGCGTTCAACGCCAAGGGAAAGGTCGCCTGGCGGCAGGCCGGCCTGAACGCCTCGCCCATGTTCCAGCAGGCGTACCGCTCCGGCGGCGACGACTATGTGCGCACCATCGACCCGCAGCAGAACATCCACGAGTACAAGGTGGGCAACGGCAAGCAGCAGAGCCTGACGCCGCTCCAGGCAGACCTCAACTACGCGCGGGCCGCCGACCTGGACGGCGACAAGAAGCCGGACGTCGTCGCGGGCGGCAGCTCGAACGGGGTGTGGGCGTGGTCGGGCCCGTCGCTGGTCGAGGGCGCGCCCAAGCAGTTGTGGAAGACCACCGTGCCCGGCGCCGTGCTCAGCGTCCAGACCGGTGACGTGACCGGTGACAAGAAGCCCGAAGTGATCGTCGCCGCGGAGACATCGGTGGTCGTGCTCGACGGCACCACCGGCAAGATCCTCACGACCATCGACGGCGGCGGCCAGTACGTACGTTCCGTCACGGTCGCAGACGTCGACGGCAAGGGCAAGGCCGAAATCCTGGTGCCGACCGACGCGCTGCGCGCCTACAAGGGCAACGGAAAGGCGCTGTGGACGTACTCGGCCCCCGCCGACGCGGGCGACGTGTTCTTCTCCGACACCGTGACCGGTGACGGCCAGGTGTACACGCAGTACACCTCCAAGAACGCCCTGGCCCTTCCCGACGCAGCCGAGAACGGTGTCGCGCTCGACGGCGCGAAGGGCACCGTGCGCTGGACCGCCGATCCCAAGGCCCCGGCCACGGCGGTCGACGGCAAGCTGCACGGCGCGCTCCTGGACCACGCCGTCTTCGCATCGCCGAAGATCCCCTACGCGGACGGGCACGCGGTCGTCTACACCTGGATGGCGCTGACCGATCCCACCACCTCCGGTGACATCTCCACCGCCACCGCGCACGTCGTGATGGAGATCCGTGACGGGCGCACCGGCGAACTGCTGCACAGCACCGTGAACGGCGGCCCGTGGTCGCACGGCAACTTCTTCATCGACGGCAAGGGCGACCCGCTGTACGCCCTCAGCTTCGCCACCATCCGCGGCTACGGCGCCGGCGGCCAGGACACCAGCGCCTCGATCCTGGCGCCGCTGCGAACCGCCCAGTTCATCACCGGGCCCGGCGGCCGCAAGCTGGTGGCCGGCGGCATGGAGGGCGGCGTGGGCGTGTGGGACCCCTCGGTCCTCACCTCGGACGCGTCCTTCCAGTCCGGTGTGGGCAGCGCGTCCCTGATGGGCGGCCGCAACTACCTCGCCGCCGACCTCGACGGCGACGGCGTCGACGACATGGTCTCGCTGAACTTCGACGACCACGGCAACAACCGGACGGCGGAGGAACTGGGCGGCGGTGTGCTGTCCCTGAACGACGCCGCCCGCCAGCTGGCGGTGTACACCCTGTCCTGACGGCTCCAACGGGTCCGTGCGGCGCCATGCCGTGACGACCCGTAAGCGCTGACCACTGAGGACCCCCGGCGGCGGCCGGGGGTCCTCAGCATGCTCGGTTACAGTTGCGCCCTCATGAACGCACGACGTACCACCGGCACCGATCCCGTGGCGCCACGCCTGAACCTGCACCTTTTCGGTGGTTTTCGGGTTACCCGGGAATCCGGCGCGGCACCCGCCGAGCGCTGGCCGAGAATGACCGCACAGGCCCTGGTGAAACTGCTCGCCGTGGTACCCGAGCACCGGCTGCACCGCGAACAGGTCATCGACATCTGCTGGCCCGGCGCCGATCCGCACGCGGCGCAGGGCAGCCTGCGGGTCGCGCTGCACTCCGCCCGCCGGATCCTGGAGCCCGAACTCGCCTCGCGCGCCACGTCCTCGTACCTGGTCTCGGAGGGGGCGCTGCTGTTCCTGGACCCGGCGACGGTATGGATCGACGCGGACCAGGCCGAACGCGACGCACGGGACGCACTGGCGAGCGGCGGCGTGGCGGAGCTCGCACGGGCCCTGGAGTGGTTCTCCGGCGAACTGCTGCCGGAGGACCGGTACGCCGACTGGGCCGAGGGCCGTCGGGCCCAGCTCGCGGCGCTGAAGGAGCGGGTGCTCATCGGGCTCGCAGCGGCGCATCTGGAGACGGGCGCGGTCCAGGAGGCGGCGGACACCGCCGGGCGGGTCCTCGAATCGAGCCCCGCCGAGGAACTGGCGCACCGCATCCTCATCGACGCGTACACCCGGCAGGGGCTGCGGCGGCGCGCGGTGCGGCAGTACCACGTGTGCCGGGCCGCACTGGACGCGGAGCTGGGGGTGCGGCCGGGTGCGGAGACCGAGCGCCTGCACCGGGTCGCGCTGGCGGCGGAGCTCCCGCTCGTGCCGTCCGCACCCTCGCTGCCGGCCGCCTTGCGGGTCCCGGTGGCCACTCCGTTGCGCGGGCGCGGGGCCGTCCTCGAACGGCTGCTCACGGCGGACGGGCCCGCTGTCGTCAGGCTGCTGACCGGGGAGGCCGGGGTCGGCAAGACCCGGCTGGTGGGCGAGGTGGCGCGGCGGGCCGCCGCGTCCGGCACCGCGGTGCTGTGGGGCGGCGGGCACGACGCGGAGGGGCACACGCCGTACGGGGCGTTCGCGGAGGCGCTCGACGGATGGCTGGCCGAGCGCGACCCGGACCAGCGGGCCGGGGTCGGCGCGGAGTACCCGGAACTGGCCGCGTTCCTGCCGGCGCTCGGCCGGGTGCGGGCGGACGAGGAACGGAGCCCGGAGGAGGAACGGGACCGGCTGTTCCGCGCCACCGCCGGGCTGCTCGGCGAACTGTCGTCGGTGCAGCCGGTGCTGATCGTGCTCGACGACCTGCACGCCGCCGACGAGGGCTCGTTCCAGTTGCTGAGCCATCTGGCCAGGAGGGCGGCGCAGACGGGCGGCCCCCGGTTCCTGGTGACGTGCCGCGAGGAGGAGATACCCGACGGCGACCCGCGCCGTGCCGGGCTGACCTCGCTGCTGCGTCAGGGTCTTGCCACGCGCGAGGAGGTGGGGCGTCTGAGCCAGGAGGCCTGCCTCGCGGTGGTGCGCGACACGGTACTGCTGCCCGCCGCACGGCACCTGCCACCGGAGCCCTTCGGCCCGGCCGGTGCCGGCGCGGAGGACCAACGGCTGAACCGGGTGTGGGAACTCTCCCTCGGCAACCCGCTGTTCGCCGTCGAGCTGGCCCACGGGCTGGCCGAGGACGTGCCCGGTGTGCCGGCGCCGGACGGTATCCGGCAGCTGGTGGCGGAACGGCTCGGCCGGCTCGACCACGACACGCGCCGCATCGTCGAGGCGCTCTCCGTCGCCGGTCCCGAGACGGCCCTGTCCGAACTGCTCGATGTCGCCGCGCACGGACTGCACCCGCCGGTCTCCGGCGGCGCCGCCACCGACGCGCTGGAGCACGCCATCGGCGCGTCCCTCGTCGAGGAGCGCGAGATCGTACTGGCGGGGCAGCACGAGGCCGGGCTGATCTTCCGTCACCCGCTGGTCCGTCTCACCTGCTACGAGGAGCTCTCCGAGGTCCGCCGCAGGCAGTTGCACGGCGCGTTCGCCCAGGCGGTGCTGCGCCGCCGCCCGGATGCCGTCGACACCCTCGCCTCCCATTTCGCGCACGCCGACGATCCGCGCGCCGCCGAGTACCTGCGCAGGGCGGCCGCACGGGCCGCGGCCCTCTTCGCCAACGACACCGCCGACCGCTACTACCGGGACCTGGTCGCGCGGCTCGACGTGGACGCGGCCCGTGCCCGTCTCGCGCACAGCCAGGTGCTGAGCCGGATGGGCAACTTCGGCGAGGCGGCCGAGGTGCTGCGGCTGGCGCTGGACGAGTTCGCCCGCCGGGGCGACCGCGAGGACGTCGTGCTCACCGCCGCCTGGCTGGCCGACGCGCTGGCGCGGGCCGGTGGCCCGGAGGCCGGCAGGCAGGTACTGGGCGAGCATCCGGTGACCGGGGACACCGCCCCTGAACCGGCCGCCGCGCACTTCCTCGCCCTGTCCATGATCTGCAAGATCCAGGGACGGTACGAGGAGGGGTTCCGCGCCGCCCAGCAGGCTCTCGCGGTCGCGTCACGGGTGTCGGGAAGACAGGGGCAGGGCCTCATGGCCCGTTCCTACGCCCTGCAGGCCAGCAACCTCGGCCTCAACGGAAGGCTGGACGAAGCGCGTACGGCCGCCGGGAGGGCGCTCGCTCCGGCCGAGGAGTACGGGGATCCGACCCTGCTCGGTTCGGTCCTGTCGACGTTGCGGGAGAACCGGCGGCGGGGCGGACAGCTGCGTGAGGCCGTCGCGATGGGCGAGCGCGCGCTCGACCTCGCGGAACGGTCCGGCGATCCGATCGCGGCCGCGTTCGAGCGGGCGAACCTCGCCGAACTGTTCCTGCTGCTCGAAGAGTTCACCGCCGCGCGGAAGCTCGCCGAGGCGGCGGTGGCCAGCGCCGAACCGGACGACGCCTGGTGTCTGCCGTACACCCTGGCGACGCTGGCCCTGGTCCGGATACGCACCGGCGAGCCCTCGGACGCGGCGGCGCTGCTGGACCGGGCCGAGCGCTCCGCCGTGGGGATGGTGGACCGGCAGGCGGGCCACGAGGTCCGCACGGCCCGCGCCGAACTCGCCCTGCGCGCCGGCCTTCCGGGCGACGCGCTCCACGCGGTGGACGGCTTCGCGCAGGAGGCTCCCGTGCTGGTCGCCTGGGGGCGGCTCCGTGCGGGGCACCCCGGACCGGCGCGCCGGATCGCGCACGCGGAGGTCGAACGCGCGGCACGGACCGGTGAGCGGATCGCCGAGGCGGACGCCCGGATCGCCCTCGCGGTGGCCCTGTTCCGGCTCGCGGAGCACGAGGCCGCGCGGGAGGCCCTGGACCGGGCCGAGGAACTGGTGCGGGCGCTGCCCTACCCGGCCGGGATCCGTCACGCGGCCGACGCGCGCCGGCTGATGGACGAGGCCGCCTGAAGCCGGGAGCCCGCGGCGCTCACTCCTGGCGTTAGTTGCAGGGCCAGTGCCTGTCGTCCGGCCTCAGGCGGGGAGCCGCTCCAGCAGTGCGGCGAAGTCCGTGCCCGGTGCCAGGGTGCCGAATGCCAGGCCCCGGTCCCCGTCCAGCCTGGACGCGCAGAAGGCGTCCGCCACCGGGGCCGGTGCGTGCCGGACGAGGAGGGAGCCCTGGAGCACGAGCGCGGCGCGTTCGATGAGGCGGCGGGCGCGCAGCGGGGCGTCCTCGGTGAGGACGAGCGCGCCGCGCAGTTCCCGCCAGGCGGCGTCCAGTCGCCGGTCGGCGCCGGCAGCGGCGTCGATCTCGGTGTGGAAGGCCTCGAAGGAGTCGGGCTCCCGCGCCAGCGCCCGCAGCAGGTCGAGGGCGTTGACGTTGCCGGAGCCCTCCCAGATGCCGTTGAGCGGGGCCTCCCGGTACAGGCGCGGCATCCCGGACTCCTCGACGTATCCGTTGCCGCCGAGGCATTCCAGCGCCTCGGCCACCGCGACGGGCTGGCGCTTGCACACCCAGTACTTGGCCACGGCCGTGGCGAGCCGCAGGAACGCGCGCTCCCCGCTGTCGCCCCGCTGCGCCCGGTCTGCGGCGCCGGCCAGGCGCAGCGCCAGTGTGGTGGCGGCCTCGGACTCCACGCTCAGGTCACCGAGCACGTTGCGCATCAGGGGCTGGTCGATCAGCTTCGCGCCGAACACCGAGCGGTGGCGGGCGTGGTGGGCGGCCTGGGCGAGGGCGGCGCGGGTGCCGGCGGCGGAGCCCAGGACGCAGTCCAGGCGCGTCATGGTGACCATGTCCATGATGGTGCGAACGCCCTTGCCCTCGGCACCGACGAGCCAGGCCACCGTGTCGTCGAACTCGGGCTCGCTGCTGGCGTTGGCGCGGTTGCCGAGCTTGTCCTTGAGCCGCTGGATACGGAAGGTGTTGCGGCTGCCGTCCGGCAGTACGCGGGGCACCAGGAAGCAGGAGAGCCCGCCGGGCGACTGGGCGAGCACGAGGAAGAGGTCGTTCATCGGCGCGCTGGTGAACCACTTGTGCCCGCGCAGCCGCCAGGTCCCGTCGGGCGCTTCGGTGGCCGCGGTGGTGTTGGCCCGTACGTCGGTGCCGCCCTGCTTCTCCGTCATGCCCATCCCGGCGAGCAGGCCGGGCTTCTCGGCCGGGGTCCGCAGGCCGGACTCGTAGACCCGGCTCGTGAGGAGCGGCTCGTACGTCTTGGCCAGGTCGGGTGCGTGGCGCAGCGCCGGGACGACCGCGTACGTCATGGAGACCGGGCACAGGTGCCCCGGCTCCAGGGTCGTCATCAGCATGAAGCCGGCGGCACGGGCCACATGGGCGCCCGGACGCTCGTCGGCCCAGGCCGCGCCGGCCAGGCCCGCGCCCACGGAGGTGTCCATCAGGTGGTGGTAGGCGGGGTGGAACTCGACCTCGTCGACGCGGTGTCCGTAGCGGTCGTGGGTACGCAGTACGGGTTCGTGGTCGTTGGCCTGATCGGCCCAGCCCTGCGCCTCCTCGCCGCCGACGAGACGGCCGATGCGGTGCAGTTCCTCGATGTGCCACTGGGCGCCCTCACGGCGCACGCCCTCCAGCAGAACGGCGTCGTCCGCGACGTCGTGGCCGGTCAACGGCGGTGTCTGGTTGGTCACTTCGTGGGTCAGGGCGGTGGGGTGGCTGCGGGGGGCGTCGGTCGTGGACACGGGTTTCCTCCGAGTGGGATGGGCGGGAGACCGGGGTCGGCTCGGGGCGGTCAGGGCTGCGGGGGTGCGGGCGCGGCGCCGGCACAGCGCAGTGCCATGGCGACGAGTTCGGCCAGGAGTGCCTCGGTGGCCTTCTCGTCGCGGGCGGCGAGCGGGTCGACGAGCACTTCACCGATCGCCCCGGTGAGCGCGGCGGCGGTGATCTCGCCGTTCTGGGCGGGCAGCAGGCCGGACTCGATGCCCTCGTGGACGACTTGGGCGAACAGGGCCCGGTAGCGGCGGCGGAACTCGAGGCGTTCGGCGCCGACCGCGGGTTCGGCGGGGGCGGCGAGCAGCGCGTAGGCCAGCCCGCGGTTCTCCAGGGCGCGGCGGGCGAAGACCTCGACGCCGCGTCCGATCCGCCCGGCGGGGTCTCCCGGCCCCTGGAGCACTTCACCCAGTACGTCGGCCTCGCGTCCGGCTGCGCGCCGGAACACCTCGACGGCCAGCGCCGTCTTGGACGCGAAGTGCTGGTACACCGAGCCGGCCGCGATGCCCGCCGAGTCGGCGACGGCGGTCACGGACGCCTGTGACCAGCCCACTTCCGTGATCACCGAGGTGGCGCAGACGATCAGGTGCTCCCTGGCGGCTTCGAGGCGACTGATTTCGGCTGGGGTCTTGCGGTAGGCCATAAAAGAAGTGAACCATCATTCAGAGTTTCCCGCCACGGTCGGTTCCACCGGCCCCGCCCGTCAGGAGAACGTGACGCACCTCAGTACCCTGCCGGACAGCGCCGTCCGCTCGGCCGGCGACGGCGAAGCGGTCGTCTACCGTGAGCGGCGCTGGACCTGTCGCGAGTTCGCCGACGCCGCGCGCCGCGCCGCGACCGTGCTGCGGGAGGCCGGGCTGGGGCAAGGGAGACCGGCTGGCGGTGATGGCGTACAACACCCCCGCCTTCCTCTTCGCGGCGTTCGGGGCCTGGTAGGCGGGCGCCACGCTGGTGCCGGTGAACCACAAGATGCGGACCGCCGAGGTGGCAAGGCAGCTGCGGCACTGCGCAGCCCGGCTCGGGGTCATCGACGCGGAGACCGGGCCGCGTGCGACCTCGGCGGACACCGCCCATGCCGTCGCCGGTACGCCACCCGGACACCGGGGACGCCCGCCCGCACCCGCCGTGGGGCGAGACCGTGGTGGCCGTGGTCGTACCGCCCGCAGGCGCCGAGGTGGACCGGGCGGGGCTGCGTGCCTGGCTCGGGCCCCGGCCGTCCGGGTCAGGGGGTGACGATGGCGAAGTCCGGGTCCGGGTCGCTGAGGTGGCCCAGCATTTCGGTCAGCCGGCCGATGTCCCCGGTGATCTCGACTCCGGGGCGGGCCGCGAGGTCGGCCGGGGCCACGACGCCGAGCAGGACGGCCCGCACCTCGGCCTCGGTCAGCGAGATCTCGACGTCCGGGTCGGCCGCGGACGGGCCGGTTCCCATGACGTGCGTGAGGACACCGTTGCGCAGCCGCAGCGTGAGGGCATCACCGCCGGACGGCTTCCAGCGCACGGTGATGTCCGCGTCCCAGCTTCGCGGCCCGTCCACCCGGATGGCGAGGGCGTCGCACAGCTGGTCCAGGGTCAGTGCCGCGAGAAGGTCGGGCGCGACCGTGGTGGTGGGCGTGCCGACCGATCCGTGCCGCAGTTCCAGCGCACCCATGAGGTAGAAGTTGCGCCAGGTCCCGTTCTCGCTGCCGTATCCGAGCTGCTCCAGCGCGTCGGCCTGCAGTGCGCGCGCCTGTTCGTTGTCCGGGTCCGTGAACAGCACGTGGTTGACGACCTCCACGACCCAGCGGAGGTCTCCTTCACCGAAGGACTCACGGGCACGGCGCAGCACCTCGTCGGCGCCGCCCATGAAGTCCACGTACCGCCGGGCGGCCTCGGTCGGCGGGTGCTGCCACAGATGGGCCGGGTTGCCGTCGAACCAGCCGAGGTAGCGCTGGTAGACGGCCTTGCTGTTGTGGCTGACCGAGCCGTAGTAACCGTGCGTGTGCCAGGCCTGTTCGAGGGCCGGGGGCATCACCATCTCCTCTGCGATCTCCGCCGAGGTGAGGCCCAGGTTGAGCATGCGCAGCACCTGGTCGTGGAGGTACCCGTACAGGTCCCGCTGCTCGGACAGGAAGGTCACCACGCGCTCACGGCCCCAGACGGGCCAGTGGTGGGAGGCGAAGGCCAGGTCCGAGGAGCCCGCGAAGAGATCGATGGCTTCTGTGAGGTACCGGGACCAGACATGCGGGTCGCGGACCTCGGCGCCGCGCAGGGTGAGCAGATTGTGCAGGTTGTGGGTCGCGTTCTCCGCCATGCACAGGGCCGAGCGGTCGGGGAAGTGGATGTTCAGTTCCGCCGGTGCCTCGGTGCCGGGGGTGAGCTGGAAGACCATGCGGATGCCGTCGACGGTCTCCGTCTGCCCGGTGCGGGTGATGTCCACCGTCGGGGGGATCAGGCCGACCTCACCCGTCGAGACGGTCTGCCCGAGCCCGGCGCCGATCTGTCCGCGCGGCCCCTTCGGCAGGGCGGCACCGTACATGTAGGCCGCGCGACGGCCCATCGCCGTACCCGCGTAGACGTTCTCCCTGACGGCGTGCTCCACGAAGCCGTGCGGGGCGAACACCGGTACCCCGCCCGCGACCTCCTCGTCGGTCAGGACGCCACGCACCCCGCCGAAGTGGTCGACGTGGCTGTGCGTGTAGAGCATCCCGGTCACCGGCCGCTCGCCCCGGTGACTGCGGTACAGCGCGAGGCCGGCGGCGGCCGTCGCCGCGCACACCAGGGGGTCGATGATCAGAACACCGCGCTCGCCCTCGACGATCGTCATGTTCGACAGGTCGAAGCCGCGGATCTGGTAGATGCCGTCGGTGACCTCGAAGAGCCCGTGGTCGGAACAGAGCCGGCTCTGCCGCCACAGGCTGGGGTTGGCCGTGTCCGGGCACTCCTGGTCGAGGAACCCGTAAGCCTCCAGGTCCCACACCGCACTGCCCTCACCATCGCGGATCACGTGGTCCTCTGCCGTGCCCATGAATCCGCGCCGCGCGTCCTCGAGGTCCTGGGCGTCGCCGAAGGGATAGTTCTGCCGGACAGCCTCGTTCGCCTGTGCGACGGCCCGCTCGGCGGGCTTCGTGTCGGTGTTCTGGGGCATCTCGAACTCCCTCAACGCGGTGGACCGGAGCGCCGGCGTCCCATGGGACGCGGCCAGTGCCACCCTCACCCGGCGTGCATGGCCGCACGAGTGGGTGTAGGCCGTCCGGGGGAACCGCGCCGGCCTACCGCACGGACCGGCGTCCGCCGCCACCCCGGTCCGCCCCGCCGCGCCGGCCGCCCCGCCGCGCCGGCCGCCGCCACCCCGTTCACCCGGCCGGCCGCGCCTGTCGAGGCGTTACTCCTCGCGCTCACCGACGCTGGAGCCATGAGCCCAGAGGAAGCCCGCAAGCCGTCAGGTCGCAGCGGTGGGGGGAAGAACACCAAGCGGGGCCCGAGGCTTTCCCCGGCCCGGATCGGTGTGCTGGTCCTGGCCGCCGCCTCGATCGTCGTCATCGCGGAGAACACCCGCGAGGTGACGATCCGCCTCCTCGTCCCGGTGGTCACCATGCCGCTGTACCTGGCGCTGCTCATCATGTTCGTGCTCGGCGGTCTGTGCGGAGCGCTTCTGCTGCGCAGCAGGACCAACGCCGCTCCCTGAACCGGCCGTACGCGTCGGTTCACGGATACGGCTGCCGGCATGTCGAACACGGGCCGATATGGTGCGGCCGGGCGACGCCAAACCGCCCGCCGCCCGCCATGGCGCCACACATACCGGGTGTCGGCCCGCGAGTCCGCCCGGAGGGCGCCGCGCCCAAGCGGACGAAGACAGTCCGGTCGTACGGAAACAGGCGTCTCCTCCTGTCTGACACGCCATGGGCACTGTTCGACACATCTGCCGGGTTCACGCCATTCACGCCGACTCATGTGGTATTGGGCAGCTCGGCGGACAGGCTATTGATCAGGTGCCCGGCGATCGAGAACGCGGCGGCGCCACCACACCTGGAAGTGACAGCACCAGACAGAGGAGGCCTCTATATGAGCATGATCCTTACCGGCAAGCTGGAACTGAGTTCGACCAACCCCGTCGAGACACGCGGCGGCAACACGTCGACCTTCACCTGGGTCGACTTCCCCACCCCGTTCCCGACCGGCTCGGACGTCATCGTGCACGCCACGACACAGACGTTCAACGCACCCGACACTCCGGGCATCCGACTGCACGGCGTGAGTGAGACCGGCTTCTTCATCCGCTTCAACGAGCTCTACGGGGCGGGCACCAAGTCGAACGGGGCCCACGGCGTGGACACCGTCGGCTGGACCGCGTACACCGTCTGACACCCGGCAACCCGCCCGCCCCCAACGCCCGAAGCGCGTCCCGGCGGGCTTCGGGGCGGTCACTCCTCCCGTACGGGCGCGGCGTCGCGACCCGGGCCCGTACGGCGGTGCAGGTGCAGCGTCAGGGCGAGCAGCCCGAGCGGGGTGGCGGCGGCCAGAACGGCGACGGCCCGGCGCTCCCGGATGGCCACGGCCTCGGCGCAGCCGGTCGTGGCGAGTTCGTCGGGCCCGGCGTCGGGGCCGTACTCCCGCTTCGTGAACGCCTCCCGGTCGAAGAGCGCGGGCGCACCGCACGACACCGGCTCCGGGAAGCTCCCGTCGTTGTCGAAGGACGGCGGGAAGAGCATCAGCCCGAGAGCGAACAGGAAACCGCCGATCGCCGGGATCGCGAGAACCCACGCCCCGATGAGCTGCTCGCGGGCGGTGCGGGGCGCGTTGGCGTCGACGTCAGTCACGCCGGGAGACGATACGTCCCGGCGCCGCCCCGGCGTCCGCCGGGGCTCGGGGCCGTGCGTGGCCACCGGCTCCGCGTCAGGAGGACCGGCCCAGGACGCAGAACTCGTGGCCCTCCGGGTCCTGCAGGCACGTCCACGGGACGTCACCCTGGCCGAGGTCCAGATCGGTGGCACCCAGACTCCGCAGCCGGGCCACCTCCGCCGTCTTGTCGTCACCCGGGTACGGCAACAGGTCGAGATGAGCGCGGTCCGGCACGTTCCGCACACCGGGGGTGCGGCGGAACTCCACGTACGGGCCCACGTCCTTGGCGGAGCGCAGCACCGCGCGGTCGTCGGTCGCCTCACGCACGGTCCAGTCCATCGCCTCGCCCCAGAACCGGACCATGGCCGACGGCTCCGCGCAGTCGACCACCACCCGGGCGATCGGCCCGGTGTCCCGATAGGTCTCGCGGGGCTCCAGCACGCAGAACTCATTGCCCTCCGGATCCGCGAGGACCACCCACGGCACATCCCCCTGCCCCACGTCGGCGGGGGTCGCGCCGAGGGACCGGAGGCGGGTCACCAACTCGGCCTGGTGCTCGGCGGAGGTCGTGGCGAGATCGAGGTGCAGACGGTTCTTCGTGGCCGTCTTGGGTTCCGGGACGATGACGACATCGATGCATACGGCGGACGCGTCCGGCCGGAGGAAGCCGCCGCCGGGTTCTACGTTGCTCACGCCCGGCCCCTCACTGGACAGCTCCCAGCCGAGCGCGCCCGCCCAGAAGCGGCCGATGGCCGAGTCGTCAAGGGCCTTCATGTTCACCTGAACAGGACGCACTGCCATGACAAGATCCTATGCGCGCAACCCACTTGGCCGAGCGAGGTTCTCGGTCGGGCCGCTGAGGGGGCAGCACTACTGGGCCGGATAATCGGTTGCGGCCCCTTCGGGGTGGGGTATCTGATCCCGGCTATGACGATTGTGCTGCGGTCGCCGGCGGTCAGCGGGGTACGCGAGGCCATGGCGGCTCTGCGGGATTGGCAGTGCGACGGAGCGCCGATGCAGCTGCATTCGGGGGACATCGGCTGGAACTACCGCTTCGGGACAGCCGAGACGGCCGCGGCGGTACGGACCTGGAGCCGGGACGGACGGATCCTCGCGGTCGGGATGCTGGACTCGCCGACGGTGGTGCGGATGACGGTCGCTCCGGACGCCTTCCGGGATGAGGGCTTGGCGCGGCGGCTCGTCGAGGACTTCTCGCTGCCTGAGCGCGGCGTGCTGCCGGATGGAGCGGTGTCGGTCGAGGCGCCGCCTGGCCTGCTGCTTCACGAGCTGTTGACCAAGGAGGGCTGGGGCGTCGACGAGCCGTGGACGCCTCTCTTCCGCAACCTCGTGGAGCCGGTGGCGAACCCCGGCGTGCGGATCGGGGCGATCAGTCCGGAGCAGGCGCACGATTTCGCCGACGTCCTGCGGTCGGCGTTCAACACCTCGGGTCCCAGGCGTTCTTACTGGCCCGCGATGTCGGCGGGACCGTTCCACGCCGACGCCCGCTGCCTGGGCGCCTATGACGACCGGGGCAACATGGCGGGGGTGGTGACGGTGTGGTCGGCCGGCCCGGGGAAGCCGGGGCTGGTCGAGCCGATGGGCGTACACGAGGACCACCGCGGTCGCGGCTACGGCCGGGCGATCACCATGGCCGGGGCGGCCGCGCTGCGGGAGATGGGCTCGTCGAGCGTGCGCGTCTGCACGCTCGGTTCCAACATCGCCGGCATCGCCACGTACAAGGCAGCCGGTTTCGAGGCGCAGCCGGCGGTAAGGGACCGGATCCGGGCGGTCTGACACCGCGGCTGCCCGGCAGAGCGGGCCGGATCCCCGGCGATCACCGAGACGCGGTCCCGGGTGGCAGCGCCCGTCGCCACCTGCGGGTGCCGGTGGTCACTGCGATCCGCTTCCCGCCGGCGCACCGGCTGCGTCAGGCGTGGCTGAGGAAGCGGAAGCGGGTGCGGAATCATTCATGCCCTCACCCAACTCGGACGGGCGGCGACGCACAGCCGTTCGGATACTCGGATCCCGGGTGTGCATACTCATGAGCCTTGAAGGAACGGTACAAAGCCCCCGGACATCCGTGAGGAGGGTTCAGCTGCGCTGGTGCGGGCCTGGGCAGCTGACGGGCGTCACGCATATTTCGACGCCTCTTGGTCCCGGTCGCGCCCGGCGGGCGCGGGCGGGGTGAAGCGGACCGGTGCACGGAAGCGGGCGCGCCGGACGGCGCGACGGAATGTCGTCAATACGGCGGGACCGGCGAGAACGATGCAGACGAAGTTGGTGACCGCCCGGCCGGTGTCCCAGCCGAGGGACGTGGCCAGGTCGAAGGCGAGGTAGCGATGCCACTGCTCGGTGAACGGCAGGCCTGGGAGGTAGGCGATGGAGCTGTTCGGGTCGAGGGAGAACGGCCAGAAGGAGAGGTTGAGCAGGAATCCGAAGAGGTAGCCCGAGACGGATCCGTAGCCGGCCAGCATCAGGACTTCACGGCGGCCCGTCGCGCGGGGCAGGAATCCGGCCAGCATGCCTACGAATGCGCACCCGAACATCTGGTACGGCATCCAGGGTCCGACACCGCCGGTGATCAGCGCGGAGGTGAACAGCGAGGTGCAGCCGAGCGTGAATCCGAAACCCGGGCCGTAGACGCGCCCGGCGAGGACCAGGACGAAGAAGACGGTTTCGATTCCGGCTGTTCCCGCGCCGAGCGGGCGCAGGGCGGCGTTGACGGCTGACAGTACGCCGAGCATGGCCAGTGCCTTGGAGCTGATCCCGCCTTCGGCGATCTCGGAGAGGACCACGCAGAGCACGAGGACGAGCAGAACACCGAAGATGAGCGGCGGCGCGTGGTTCGAACCGAACTTTCCCGGAGCTACGACGAAGGGCCAGAAGAACGCCACGACGCCCAGGAATGCGGCCAGTGCGATGACCAGGGAGACGCGCGGGGTGAGCCGGATGGCTGTCGTGGTGGTCATGTGACGTCCTCGGTCGGGGCCGTCGTCCCGGCAAGCGCCGAGGTCACCTGGTCGACGGTGAGGTAGGGCAGCGGGGCGAGGATCTTGGCCGTCTGGGGTGCGAACACCGGTGAGGCGACGATGACTTCGCCGGTAGGCCCGTCCGCGACGATGTCTCCCTCCGCCATGACGACCACGCGGTCCGCGGTGCGTGCGACGAATTCGACGTCGTGGGTGGAGATGACGACGCCCCGGCCCTCTTCGGCGAGCGCGGCGACGATCCGGGTCAGTTCCGCCTTGGCCCGGTAGTCGAGCCCGCGGGTCGGTTCGTCCAGGAGCAGGACCTGGGGTGCGGCGGTCAGCTGGACCGCCAGGACGAGGGCCAGCTTCTGTCCTTCGGACAGGTCCCGGGGGTGGGTCGCGTCCGCGATGCCCGGCGCGAGGCGGTCCAGGATCGTCCGAGCACTGTCGGTTTCACCTGTCGCGGCCGACTCGCTGTCCGCCTGGTCGAGTTCCTGCTTGACGCTTTCGAGGTACAGGAGGTCCGCGGGCGTCTGGGGGACGAGGCCGACGGCACGGCGCGCGTCGACGGCCGCCATGGTGTGGGGGTCCCCGCGCTTCCCCGTGCGCGGGTCCCTCGTGTGCACCCGTCCGCCACTGCGCGGGCCGGAACCCTGGAGGGCCCAGAGCAGGGAGGACTTGCCTGAACCGTTGCGTCCCATCAGCGCGGTGATCTCGCCGCCGCTCAGGTCGAGGTCCACCTCCCGGACCGCCGGCACACGGTGGTAGCTGACGGTGATTCCGCGGGCGGTGAGCAGCGGCGGACGGCCTTCCGCCGGAGCCGGCCGTACCGGCGCGGGTGCGGTGGCGGCCAGCCGGGTACGGAGCGGTGCGGCGGCCCGGCGGGCGTCGCGGACGGACAGGGGCAGCGGGTCCCAGGCGGCTGCGCGGGCCAGTTCCACGATCGGCGGGGCGATGGAGGACGTGCGGAGGATGTCGGCGGGCGTGCCGTGCACCACGCGTCCGCCGCCCGGCAGGTGGACCACACGGTCGGCGTACTGGACGACGCGCTCCAGGCGGTGCTCGGCCATGAGTACGGTCACGCCGAGGTCGTGGACGAGGCGGGTGACAGCGGCGAGTACCTCGTCCGCCGCCGTCGGGTCCAGGGCTGAGGTGGGTTCGTCGAGAACGAGGACGCGGGGGTGTGCGGTGAGGACAGAACCGATGGCCACCCGCTGCTGCTGCCCGCCGGAGAGTTCGTAAAGGGCGCGGTGGCGCAGGTCGGCAAGGCCCAGCAGGTCGAGGGTTTCCTCGACGCGTTTACGCATGACCGCCGGAGCGATGGCCAGCTGTTCCATCGCGTAGGCGAGTTCTTCCTCGACGGTGTCGGTCACGAAACCGTCGAGCGGGTCCTGGCCCACCACACCCACCACGTCGGCGAGTTCACGCGGCGGGTGGTGGGCGGTGTCACGGCCGTCAACGGTCACACGGCCGTAGAGGGTGCCGCCGGTGAAGTGCGGCACCAGCCCGTTGACAGCTCCCAGCAGGGTGGATTTGCCGACGCCTGTGTGGCCGACGACGAGGCACAGCTCGCCTTCCTCGACGGTGAGGTCCACCTCGCGCAGGGCGGGTTCGGCCGCGTCGTCGTACTGAACGGTGACCTGGTCGAACGTGATCACGTGGCTTCGGCTCTCTCGGTGCGTTGCGTGGGGATGACCGGGCGGGACGGGGCGGCGGGCGGCGGGGCGAGGAACCCGGCAGTTCCGGCAAGCAGGATCGCCAGGGTCGGCACCAGGGGCAGGGTGGGCCAGGTGAGCGGATAGATGGAGGGGTTGAGTTCGGCGGCGTTGTAGCCGATGTTGCTGAACAGCATTACGGCGGAGAGCACTCCGGCTCCCGCGACGGCCCATTCGGGCGGTCGCCAGGGGTCGGGCCGGTAGGTGGTGCGGGTGACCCGGCGGCCGCCCAGGCGCAGCCCGGCCACACACAGCACCGCGCCCGCCGCCATGGCCGGGAACCCGAGGAGTGCGGGCGTCGTCGCGTCGAGGAGTCCGTATGCTCCGGCGCACAGGCCGCACATCCCTGCGAGCATCAGCGCCCCGGTGATCCGGCGGGAGCGGCGGGTGGCGGTGCCCGCTCTGCCGTATCCGCGCGAGTCCATGGCCGCGGCCAGGTGCAGGGAGCGTTCGAGGGCGTCCTCCAGGACGGGGACGGCGATGCTGCGGAGCGCCTTGAGTCCCTTGTTGCGTCCTGCCCGGAGTCTGCGGGCGCGGGCGACCCGCTGCACGCTCTGGACGAGTTGGGGGGCGACGCTGATGGCGACGGTGACGGCGACCCCGAGCTCGTGGAGCGCGCCTGGCAGGACCCGCAGTGCGCGTTTGGGGTTGGCCAGGGTGTTGGCCGCTCCGATGCAGCAGAGCATGCAGGCGAGGCGCAGCCCGTCGGTGGCGGCCGAGAGGAGGGCTTCCAGCGAGACGGGACCGCCGAGTTGGATGCCCGCGTACCAGTCGGGGGTCGGGATGTGCGGGAGCGAGAAGAGGAAGTGGTCGTGCGGGGTGATGCCCGTGGCGAAGACAGCCCGGAACAGGACGCGGATCGCGACGACGGTGAGCGCGAGGTAGAGGTAGTACTTGAAGCCGCGGGCCCAGGGCGCCTCGGTGCGGCGTGCGGTGACGACGAAGCCGAGCACCGCGAGAACGAGGAAGAGCAGCAACGGGTTGTTGGTGCGGCTGACGGCAGTAGCCAGCGCCAGGGCCCAGATCCACCAGGCGACCGGATGGAGTGTTCTGGGCAGCCGACGGCCGCCGCTGTCCGGCGCGGGGCCGGGCAGCGGCGTCGTCGCGGGCATGGTGCGCGACACCCGGCTACTCCGTACGGCGTCGGCGTCTGGCGACGAACACCGCGCCACCGCCGATCAGCACGATCAGCGAGCCGCCGGCCACCACGGGAACGAGGGAGCCGGGGTCGTGTTTCGCGTCGGCGGCCGGGGCGGCGTCGAGCACTGGGGGCCGGGAGGACGCCTTCGTCCGCTTCGGCGTTTCGCTGGGGCTCCGGGTCGGGCTGGGTGACGCGGACTTCGACAGGCTGGGCGTTGCCGTGCGGGAGGGCTTCGCCGAAGCGGGACGGGACTTCGACGGGCTGGGCTTCGGTGTCTCCGGGGCCGGGCCGGTGTCCGTGCCCGGCGGGAGGGCGGGCGCCCGGTCGGTCGACGCGGGCTTCCCCGCGTTCCCCGTTGCCCCGGTGTTGTGGGCGCGCAGTTGGTCGGGCTTGAACTGCGGGAGCCCCTTCGTGCCGCCGATGTCCGTACCGCCGAAGATCCACAGGTCCACGCTGCCCGGCTTCGGCTTGTAGAGCATGGCGCCGAGCTGGCTGTACTCCCAGGTGTTGGCGCCCGGGTCGGCGTGCCAGTACGACCAGTAGGCGGAAGCGGGCGGCGTCAGGACGCAGTCGTCCTGCTGGGGCGTCGGGTACTGCTTGCCGCCCTGCTGACCGCTGTAACCGATCCGGCAGATGAAGGCCGGGCCGTCGTGGCCGGTCCCGGTGGTGCGCCAGCCGCCCTGGTTCAGGAGCTCGTAACCGGTGGTCGGGGTCGTGCCGCAGGAGCGGTAGACCGGCCCGCCCCAGTGGCTGAAGTCGACCGCGAGGACGACGCCGGAGGTGGTGGTGCAGCGGCCCATCGGCTGCGGGTCGGCTGCGGCCGAAGGGGCGGTCGCCGTCACTGCCGAGGCCGACATCACGAGGGCTGCCATCGCCTGCACGGCCCTGCGGCGGACGGAACTCATATGTGCCCCCCGTCGGTGGCACGACGCCGGGCGACGACCACCGTGCGCCAGCCGGCGCCGACGAGCAGAGCGGCGAACCCGACGAGCGCGCCGACCCGCGCACCGGTCGAGGCGAGTACTCCGCCACCGGACCCGCCGGCATCGGTGTCGATGATGCCGCCAGTACCGCCTGCGCTGTCGTCGGGAGTGACGATCAGCGGGGTGGAGGAACTCGGGCCGGGCGTGGGCTGTGCACTCGTGCCGGTCAGGCTGCGCTCCAGCGTGCCGAACGACACTCCGGTCGCCCCGCTCACTGCCTGGGTGGAGGCGCGCAGGTCGGAGCCGCTCTGCCCCTGATCGGCGACCCGGAATCCGCCGTCCTTGTTCTGCTGCGAGGCGAGGAACTTCCGGGCGTCAGCAATTTCGGAACCGTACGTCTTCGAGTCCAGGGAGAGCCCCTGGACCGCCAGCGCCGCCGAGTTGACGGAGTTGCCGGCCGCACCGGGGAAGCCCCCGTCGTTCAGCTGCTGTCCCGCGAGCCACTTCAGCGCCTTGCCGACCGCCTTGTCCGCCTTCTCGCCGCCCGCGAGGTCGAGCGTCATGGCGGCCATGGCGGTGGAGTCGACCTCCGAGTCGCCCGTGGCGGGGATGAGGCTGGGCCAGGCACCGTTGCCGTGCTGGAGGCTCTCGAGGTACGCGGTCGGCTCCTGCGCCCCGTTCCTGTCGCCTGCCCGGAGCTGGGCCATGATCGCCAGGGACTGGGAGAAGACCGAAGGGGCGTAGGTGTAAGCACCCTTGGCCGCGCAGCTGCGGTCCGGCGCCTTGCTCGGCGCGGCGCACACCGCCTTGTCCAGAGCGGCGATGAGGTCGTGGCCGCCGAAGGAACGCGGATCGCGTCCGACGGCCTCGGCCAGCAGTGCGGTCTTGCCGATGGATCCGCCCAGGGCGTACTTGGTCCCGGTCAGGGTCCAGTCCTGAAGGGTGCGGCCGTCGCCGTCCTTGCCGCCCTTGTCGAGGAAGTCGACGATGCCGCGCAGCTTGGCGTTGTTCAGCCCGGTGGCGGCAAGTGCGTAGGCGCCGTCGATGGTGAGGCCGAAGTCCGCCCGGGAGCCGCCGGTGTCGGCCGCGTAGTACTGGCCCTGCTTGAGGTTGGTCCCGCTGGTGAGGTAGGCGACGCCCTTCTTGAGGTCCGGTCCCTCGCCTGCCGGGAGAGCCGGGTCGCTCGTCGGCGGCCTTGTGGTGGGCGGCTCGGGAGTGGGCGGTTCCGTGGTCGGCGGGTCGGTCGGCTCGGGCTTCTTCGTCGTCAGACGGGAAAGGTCGCTGCCCGCGCCCGCCAGCACCGCTGGGCCCGTCGCGTAGAGGGCCGGGTCGGTGGCGTCCTGCTCGAAACCAAAGCCGCCGCCCTCCAGTTGCTCCCGGGAGAGCCAGGCGACCGCGGCATCGGCGTGCGCGGTGTCATCGAGGGACCGGAGTGCCTGCGCCGCGTAGGCGGTGGCGTAGATGCTGCCGGTCGTCGATCCGGTGTAGCCGGGGAACGCACCGTCCTCGCGCTGGGCCTTCTTCAGGTACGCCCGTGCCTTGGCGACTTCCGCGTCATGGCCGCCCACCTGCTGGAGAGCGAGGACGGTGGCTCCGGTGATGCCGGGGTCACCGTCGCAGTACTCGCCGGGCCGGATGAGGATGCTGGTGATCCCGCCGTCATCGCACTGCAGCTGCGTCAGCCGGTCCACGGCTTGGGCCGGGGGTTCCACGCCGGCCCTCAGGAGCGCGAGCAGGGACAGCGCCTGGCCGTCGGCGTATCCGGCGTTGCGGAAGTCGCCCTTGGCGGTGCAGCCGGGCGTGGGGCTGCCCGATTCGGGGCCCGCGGCACAGACGTTGTCGGCCAGGTCGGCGATCAGGTCGTGGCCGCCGAAGTCGTGCGGATCTGCCTCGATGGCCTCTGCCAGGAGGGCCAGGCGGGCAGCGGCGGTGGCGTCGGGGGCTTCGTCGTTGCCTGCCGCGTAGGCGTAGTCGTCGGTGTGGGCGGCGAGGAAGGCCGTGGCCTTACCGAGGCTCGCGCTGTCGCGGTCAGCGGCGGCCAGCGCGAAGGCGGCCTCGGTGGTCAGGAGGTAGTTGGGGGCGCCGGCGCCGTCGTCGACCACGCGTTCCCCGTCCGTGAGCGCGCCCTCGACCCAGGCCGTTGCGGCCGGCAGGTCGATCTGGCCTGCCGGAACGGTCGGCGTTCCGGTCGGGTCGGGGTTCTCACCACCGCCGCCGCCTGCGCGCACCTCGTCCGGGGTGAACGTCGGCCTGCCGGATGTGCCGCCGATGTCCGTTCCGCCGTATACCCAGGCGTCGACGTCGCCGGCCTTGAGGTTGCGGCTCATGGCGCCGTACTGACTGTAGGTCCACTTGTTCTGGCCGGGCGAGGCGAGCCAGTACGACCAGTAGGCCGTGGCCGGCGGGGTGAGCACGCAGGCCTCGTCGTCCGTGGTCGGGTACTGCGTGCCCGCGCCGTGACCGATGCGGCAGATGAAGGCCGGGCCGTCGTGCTGGGTGCCCTCGGTGGTGAAGCCCGCCTCGTGGAGGAGTTCGTACCCCGTTGTGGGGGTCGCGTCGCAACCACGCTCGACCCCGCCCCCGAACGGGCCGAAGTCGACGGCGACGATCGCACCCTTGGTGGGCGTGCAGTCGCTGAGCGGATCCGCGTGGGCCGGGGTGACCCCGACGAACGTCATTCCTGCGGCGAGAAGCAGGAATGCCACGGCTGTCAGAGACAGGAACGCTCTCGTCCCCGTTCGCCGGTCTCTTCGCTGTGCGGTCTCCACCACGGCCCCCTCGTTCGGTGTCCGAAGGGACGGGAACGTGGCTGAGGAGCCATCACCACACGCGACATATCGCAGGGCTGGGCCGGTCGACCACGCCGTAGTCCGCGACGGCGTTTCTCGCTGAAGATCAGGTCCAGGCATTCCGGCTCGCCCGGTCGGAACCGGGCCTACGGTTGCGGGTCAGCGCCGGAATCGGACCGGCTTCCCCTGGAACTCAGTGCGTATCAGCGGGATTGCAGCACGCATGTACACACTCCGTCAAGACATGGCCATGGACGAGGAGAAGCCGTGCGTGGGGTGTGTCTGGCGGGACCAGAGCCGCTGGGGTAGCGTCCTGGGCTGCCGAGTGGGGGAACCCGGTGAGACTCCGGGGCTGACGCGCAGCGGTAGTGGGACGGCTGGGGGCCGTTCCGAGCCCGAATGCCCACACGGCGATGTACTCCAGCAAGCCGGTCCACGCGTTCGGGCGGCGGCCCTGGCCCCCTCTGCCTCCGGCCCGGAGCGGACGGTGGGCCCGGTCTGCGCGCCCCTCATCCCAGGAGCAGGCCATGTCCCGCCAGGTCACCCCAAGCCGTATCGTGTTCACCGCGACCGCCGCCATCGGAGCGTTCTGCCTCAGCGTGCTGCCCGCAGCCGCGACGGCCACTCCCGCCCAGATCGCCACCTCGAAGACCAACGGGGTCACGTATCTCAAGTCCCTTCAGGCCGCCGACGGTTCGTACGCCGGCCCCGGGCTGTCCAACGAATGGGCGTTCAGCGCCCTCGCCGCCGCGGGCACGGCTGTCGTGGATGTCACACCTGGAGGCGACACCGCCAAGAACGCGAGATCGGTCTACCGCAGCCTTCTCGCCTCGACGAGTTGGCCCTCGACGGCGCCCGTAGTGACGGACTACGAGCGGGCGACGCTCAACGCCTACGCGGCCGGTATCGATCCCGCCCGCGTCTCGGCGTCCCGCAACCTGATCGGCGACATCTACGGCTACTGGCAGACGGCCGAACCCGGATACTTCGGTCCCTCGGCCAACTTCAACGGCACCGTGTTCGCCGCGCTCGCCCTGGGCGGCGCCAAGACGCAGAGCGGGGCCCAGCGCATACCACAGGCCCTGCGCGACTCCCTGGTCACGCGCATCCGGGCCAACCAGCACAACGACGGCGGCTGGAACTTCAGCAAGGCCGAAGGCGACCCGGGCCAGCTCGGCACGGCCGGCGACATCGACATGACCGGTGCCGCCATGGCCGCGCTGTGCGTCTCCGGAGTACCGAACACCGACACGGACATCACGCAGGCCAAGGCATTCCTCAAGAGCAAACTGGTGCCCACCAGCGGTGCCTTCAACGCCATGTTCGGCGTCAACACCGACTCCAACGGCTGGGCCGTCTCCGGGCTCAACGCCTGCGGCATCAACCCGCAGACCGGCGACTTCCTCACCTCCGCCGGCAAGACCCCCGTCGACTTCCTCATCTCCCAGCAGTTCAGCCCCGGCGGCGGCTTCAAATACCTGCCCAGCGACACCACGCCCTCCGCCTACGCGTCGATCGACGGCCTGCGCGCCGTAGCCGGCGGCGGCTTCACCGCCACTCCCCCGGTGCCGGCCACCAGCGGCGCCACGCAGTGGGTCGCGCAGGGAACACTCACCTCGGGCACGCCCGCGAAGCTCGCCCTGACCGTCGACGACGGCGCCGGAGGCCTGAACGTCTGCTCCGTCGCCCTCACTCCCACCGGCACCACGACGACCCTCGGAACGGTCCTGGACGCTGCCACCGGCTCGGCCACGCCGTCCGGCTGTGTGAGCGGTGTGGCCCCCTCGTCGGGCACCGGCGCGGTCACGGCGGTCAGCGGCAAGGCAAACAACGGATCCAATACCTGGAAGGTCAGCGTCGACGGATCTGCGTTCGCAGCCGCCACCCGCGGCAAGGTGATCAACGCGGGTGACACCATCGCACTGCGCTGGGGCGCCTGACCCTTCCGCATGGTGAGCTGAACCCACCTCAGTGGCTGCCGGGGCATCCCGAGAAGCTTCGGCAGCCACCGCGCGCGGTGCAGAGCCACGGCCATGCGCATCGCACCCTCCTCCCGGCAGCACCCGATGGCGTCGTCGGCCCCGACACAGAGGCTCCCGGCGGAATCGCCCTGGCCGAGGATGCCCCGTGCCAGAAACGCCCGGGTCAGCGCACTCGCCCCCTGGGCTTCAAGGGCACCGGAGGCAGCACGGGAGCGGGGAGCGGCGCGCCCTCGTAACCACGCACGGTGCCGAACCGGTCACCGCTCATCCAGTCCTCACGAGCCCGCCCGATCTCCTCGCCGTCCCTGCCGATGAAGTTCCACCACATACCACGTCTTTGCCGTTTCTTCCCAGCTCAGAGGCATGACGCACCATCCGTGGTCAGCAAAAGGTCAGCAAGCGACCCCGGAGACCGAACGATGGCGAACAAGACCCTGGCCCACGGCATGGGCACACTCTTCAAAGATTGCCAGCACAGCAGCACCAGGTGGTCCAAGTGCCCCCATGAGTACAAGATCAGGTATCGGAACGCCGCCGGAAAACAGACCGAGGAAGCCGGGTTCACCACCCAGGACAAGGCCATCGAGCGGCTGACCGAGGTCTACAGGGCCAAGAAGGCAGCCCCGCGGAGCCAGACCAAGGCGGCGCGGATCGAGAAGTATGGGCAGATGCGTTTCGAGGAGTACGCCTCTGACTGGAAGTCGGCGCAGCGTGACCTTTCCGAGAGCTCACTGCGCCACCTCAACTCCTTGCTGGAGCACCACCTGCTCCCCGCACTCGGAAGCCGTCGCATGAGCACGTTCGACCACAAGGTGGTTGACGGATTCATTCAGGCCATGGAGCGGCAAGGGGCCGGGTTGGCGACGCAGTCCAACGCCTTCGACAAGCTCAAGTCGATCATCCTCGATGCCCACCGGTTGGGCCTCTACGACGAGAACCCTCTGGAGGGCGTCAAGCCCCCGCAGTACGACCCGAAGCGCGCAGTGATCCCCTCTCCAGAGAAGCTCCAGGAAATCCGCACCGCCGGCGACGACGATTTCCTGCTGATCACCGACCTAATGAGTGGCTGCGGCATGCGCAACGGCGAAGCAGCTGCAGTCAATATCAACAACATAGTTGCCGATGACGTCTATCGAATCACCGAACAAGTAAACCAGACAACAAAGAAGTACGGCCGCCTCAAGCACCGAAGGGTAGGCGAATATCGCGACACCCCTCTCCCTGCCCGCACGAAGGAAACGATCCTCTGGTACGCGGAAAAGCATGGAACAAGCTCAAATGGGTACCTCATGCATCACCCACGCGACGCTAACCAGACATACCCAGCTCACAGTCTCTCCAACCAGTGGGCTCGAATCAAAGCTTCAGGAGACGTTGAGATTCCTGAAGGGCTGGTCATTTACAGCTTCCGGCACTACTTCGCCTCGAACTGCTTGGGCCACGGAATCCCAATCACTGATGTAGCAGAGTGGATGGGCCACAGGAGTCTGGACATCACTTTTAAGATCTACCGCCACCTCATGCCTGGCTCGATCGGCCGGGCCGCCAAGATGCTCAATATGGGCCTCGCCGCCTGAGCAAGTCGGGCCCCAGCCTTGAACAACGGCTGGGGCCCGAACCTAGAGAACCATTTCAGCTAGGGGACGACTGCTGGCGAACCCAAGCTTGCACATCTGCAATCTTGAACTGGATCTTCGCGTTGCGACCGCTCCCGAACTTGTAAGGCTTGAGCCCCACCTTCGAGGCTTCCCGATACACCCACTGCACCGACACATTCAAATATTCAGCCAACTGCTTCACATCCATAAACTGCGCAACCATACTTTCTCGGCACTTCCAGCTAGGCAATCAGGAGTGATCTCTCCATCATGCCGCACCATTCCGCGAGAACGCAGCTTGGAGTGGCCGGAATACCGTGATAGGAAATCCGATACCCGCCAACGTAAGCAGAGGCGCCGCGAGAGGGTCGCCATGGGATCGGTCGATGCCCTGGCGAACGCGGTCGAGTCCTTCACCGGCGACCCGGTTTGCTGGATCAGCCAGCAGCATTGCTTGCCAGCGGAGGCAGTCGAGCTGATTGCCCACCAGGTACGCGCGTGCCACCCCGTTTTGCCAAGCAGGGCGGGTCCCTCGGCACGCTCCTCCGTGGCACACCCCCGGTTGACCGTCCTCACCCCCACTGACGGGAGCCCGGCAACGACTGATGGCCCCCCGCGACCGCCGCCGCCTCGGCTCGGCGGTGGTGGTGTCGGCCCGCGTGACCGGGCGCACACCTGTGGTCACCTCGAATATGCGGTCTTGGGCCGCTTCATGCCCTCGCGAAGACGTGTCGTGGGGCGCTGCGCAGCCGGAACCAGAGGCGCGCCCTGAGCCGAGAACGGTCACTGAGCACGGAATAGGGGACGGGCGTGCCCCCGGCGTCCAGGACGGCCTGCTGAAGATGGTCGCGCAACTGCCACACGTCGACGGGGTCGGACACGGGGTCGACGTCGAGCGTCTGCCGCAGCCGCACGGGCGTGAAGGCCAGGTCGGCGGCGACATCGTGGGGCGCGAGCCCGGTCAGTGCGAGGTTCCGGGCGAACTCCTCACCCGTACGGAGCCGCTCGGCGGCGTTCAGCGTCAAAGAGGGCCTCCCCGTGTGGTGACGCGTGCGAAGGGGACTACGCCACCTCAATGTCGCCGGAGCGCGTCGGGACGGCGTCGAGTGCGGCGAGAGTGGCCTCATCGAGGGTGATCGCGCCTGCCTCAACGTTCGCCCGCAGGTGCTCAAGGTCGGCGGTGCCGGGGATGAGGAGGGTGTTCGGGGTGTGCTGGAGCAGCCAGGCCAGGCCGATCCGGGCGGGGGCGACACCCAGCGCCTGCGCGGCAGCGGCGACGGCGGGCTCCTCGGTGACCTTCGGCAGGCCCGCGTAGGCGCCGCCGAGCGGGAAGTACGGCACCCAGGCGATGCCCTCGGCGAGGCAGAGCTGCAGGATGTCCTCGTCGTCACGCGACACCAGACTGTAGGCGTTCTGCACACAGGCGATGCCCACGGACAGGGCTCGGCGCAGCGCGTCGAGGGGCACACTACTGAGGCCGATGGCGCCGATCTTTCCCTCGTCCCGCAGGTCGGCCATGACGGCGAGCTGATCGTCGAGGTCGACGATCTGGTCGCCTTCGGGTCGCAGACCGGGACCGTGGTCGGCGCGGCGCAGGTTGACGAGCGGGATCTGTTCGAGTCCGAGGCTCTTGAGGTTGTCCTCCACCCCCGCCCGCAGCTGTTCGGGCCGCTGGGCGAGGCGCAGTGGGATGGGGCCGCCCTGTGCGGGTTCGGCGCCTACCTTGCTGACGACCAGGACGTCGTCCTCGGGGCGGAACGCCGCGGCGATCACCTCGTTGACGAAGCCGTTGCCGTAGAACTGGGCGGTGTCGACGTGATCGATGCCGAGTTCGACGGCGCGACGCAGCAGCGCGATCGCTGCCTCGCGATCCAGCCGCCGCAGCTGCATGGCGCCGTAGCCGACGCGGGAGACGGTGCGGCCCGCGAGCACACCGGGCCCGCCGGCTCGTGCCGCTCCGGTGGCGGTGAGCTGGGGTGATCGGGCGGTGGACGTCATGGCAGTCTCGCTCTCATGAGACGATGGAAGTAAACGGAGAGACTCCGTTACTCACGACCGTAACACTAAACGGAGGGCCTCCGCTTTGACCGCGTCAGACTCGCCACTCCCCGACGGCTCAGCGAAAGCGACCGGGCGTCCAGCCCGTGCAGATGCCCGGCGCAATCGCGAGCGGCTGCTCGAAGTCGCACGGGACGCGTTCACCGCGACCGGCGGCAAGGCCCCCCTCGACGCCATCGCCCGCGAGGCCGGCGTCGGGATCGGCACGCTCTATCGCCACTTCCCCACCCGCGAAGCGCTCGTCGAGGCCATCTACGCCGCCGAGCTCGACGCCGTCGTCACCAGCGCCCCCGCACTGCTCTCCACGCTGCCGCCCGAGGCGGCGCTGCGTGCCTGGATGGATCGCTATGCGGCGTTCTTCGCAGCCAAACAGGGCATCTCCGAGACCCTTCGCGCCGGCTGGGCCTCGGGCGCCATCGCCACACCGGCCACCCGGGAACGGCTCACTGCCGCAATCGCGGTGATCCTCGACGCCGGGGCACAAGCCGGCTCACTCCGGGCGGACGTCGAGCCGGACGAGGTCACCATGATGCTCCTGGGGGTGTTCCTGTCCACGACGGCCGTCAGCAGCCCGGAGCTGACGGGCCGGTTGCTGGACCTCGTGGTGGATGCCCTGCGACCGATCGCGGAACGCCCACCGCGGGCCTGACGCCCGCCTTGACCGGCACCTGGGGGCAGCCACATCCGCACTGACCGAACTCGCTGCCGTCGGGTCCGTCACTGCATCCCGCTCGCCTGACGAGCACCCGCCTCGCCGCCGACTACGGGACAGACCCGAGCTCGGGACAACCCCACCGTGCCAAGGCATGGGTTGCACCGGGCTCCTCCCCTCCGACCCAGCTCACCCGTGGACCGCGTCGTACCGGTACGGGCCGAGGCACATGAAGAGGCCGGCGCAGATCACGCACACGACAGCCAGCGTGAGCATGGCCGGGGTGTACGAGCCATAGCTGTCCCGGCTCGCACTCACAGCGGACGATGCGACGGCCCCACCGACTTGGAAGGCCGAGAACGCGATCCCGTAGATCTTGCCGTAGGCCGCACGCCCGAAATGCCGGGGGACGAGGTAGCTGAGGACATCGAACTCCGAGCCGATCAACAGCCCGGCCAGGGCTGCAGCGATGAGTCCCGTCACTACGTTGGGGCCCGCCGCGAACAACAGCACCGAGACCAGGCCGCCGGCAAGGTTGAAGGACATGACCACGGATGCACTGAAGCGGTCCAGGAGCCAGCCCGTGGCGACTCTGGCCACGATGAGCGCAAGCCCCAGCGCGACCGGCACCAGGTTGGCAATGCCTTCCGGGACGCCGGCGTCGAGCAGCAGGGGAATCTGATAGACCGTAATGGAGGAGCCGACCAGCCCGAGCAGGAGGAACGCGCCCAGGATGAGCCAGAACGGCCTCCTCCTCGCGGAGATCTTCAGGGTGTCACCGCCTGTCTGGACATCGGTCTTGCGTGGGGTCGGTTCCGTGATGAAGAAGAATGCGACCGGGAAGGCGAGGAGCGCGACTGCCCCCAGTCCGACGAAAGCGGCCCGCCAGCCGAACGCCCCGATCAGCCAAGCTGTGAGAACGGGGACCAGAACAGTGCCTACTCCGATACCGGAGTTGGCGACCCCCAGCGCGAACCCGAGCTTGCGCTCGAACCACCCTGCTGTGAGGCGGAGATAGGACACCGGCCACAGGCCCAGACCGCAGACAGGAATGAGGGCCCAGGCCAGGTAGAACACGGACAGGTTGCCGGGCAGGAAGTACATCGCCATCAGCGAGAGACCGAAGACCGGTGAGCTCATCAGAATGAGGCGGCGACCGCCGTACCGGTCGACCAGATAGCCCTGCACAGGCGAGATGATCATGACCGTGACGCTGAGGAGAGAGGCGGCCAGGCCGATATCGGAAACGCCCCAGCCGAACTCCCGGTGGAGCGGGGCGATGAACGCCCCGAACGACATGACGGTGAGAACGCTGGGGCCAACGGTGAGCCCGAGCAGGGATGCAATGGCCGTACGCCACCCAGTCGACTCCCTGTCGGTGCCGGACGGGGCTTCGCCTGCTCTGATGGGCCTTGCGGGTTTGTCCATGGTGGTCATGCGGAATCCTCCTTGATCCCCTTGCGGCAGTTCCCCACGGGCGCCCGCCGCTGCGGGAAGCCGGTTCGGCGGAACCAGTGGCAACTGCACGTAACTTGTTCGACCGGGCCCGGTGCGGATCGTGCTTCTCGCACCGATGCGACAGCCGTCGCCGTAGAGGCGCCCTGACATGCCGAAGGCTGGTGAGGTGCGCACGTGAGCTCGGGACTGACCCCTTACACGTCATCGCGATGCTCAGACTCGGCCCGGCTTCGATGGCTACCGTTTCGCCCCGCTCAAACGGTCGAAGTGCCACCTCGGCATGCGCAAGGGCTGGTCAATGGTTCGCACCCGACGTGTTGTGGGTGAGCCGATCCCCTGCGATCAACTCCGCGCTCCGGCTGCAGGACAGGAAGTACGTCACCTCTGAGGTGCCGATATCGACACGTACGAGGTGCAGCCTCCAAGACCGGCGCCATCCCGGGTGGGCCTCTCGACTTCGCTCAGGCTGACGGCCCGGGCCGGCAGGCATCACGATCCGGCCGCCAGGTAGGTGGTGCGACGACAACGGGGAGTCCGACGCCATGACGCCCAGCGGGTTGGACGCGTTGAGCCTGAGTGAGTTTGGGGACGTCTATCGGCATGATCGTGGCACTCGATTCTGGCTGAGCAACGACTCGGCACTTGCGGCGGCGCGGACACCTGCGGGTAGGAACTGCCGACCGGGACGTCGGCGTAAGCCGCCGTGCTCCCCAGCACCCAAGGCGATCGGCCGAAGTGGACCATGCCGGCACCGAGAGGTTCGCGGTATCGGTCATGAGCCGGGGAAGCACTCGCCACCGCGGGCCCGCCCCGTGTCGCCATCTCTGGGCCGTCGGGATGGCGGCAGTGGCGGCGGTGATGCACACCGTAAGAGGACCGCCATGGAGTGTCAACATTTTTCCCGCCGGCATTGACGTACCCCTTCACCACGAGGCCGCAGGCCCTTCCCGCCGCCGACGCTGATCCGATTCACATGGAACCTTCGCCCACAGGCAGAACAGCATGCACACTCGCCCGAACGGGAGCGCAGTCAGAACCGAAAACTCACACCAGCCCTGGCGCAAAGTGTTGACACTATTGCCATCGCTCCCAATGATGGGGCCGACGCCAGCCCCGCCCACACATGAGTTGCCCAGACAACAACATGACCGCTCATGCGCTCGACCAAAGCAGAACCCTGCCCCTCCGGGGCGACATGAACCAGGAGCGCCACCATGGTTGAACGCGATGAAGCGGCCATCAACGCGGCACTGAATCTCTACGGGTTCGCGCCTGATACTCATCAACGGACCCAAGATGCAGCGAACTTGCCCGCACTGAATACCGGCGGCCGATTCAGCGGCGCATCCACCGGCTGACACCGGCCAAGGAGTCAGGCAGCAGACGACGCGCCGGGGCACCGTCACTCCTCGGGTGACTGGGGAAACCGCCCCAACTATCCCGACATTCGGATATTAAGTACATCAAGTAGAATGTCAGGAATCATCTGAATCGTCAGGAGTGCAGACTCCACAGGAGGCCGGCAGCAGACTCCCCCGGCGAGTCCGCCGGAGGCCCAACCTGGGCACGCCTACGGACCGCGCGTGGCGCGTGTCGCACCTGACCTTCGCCGTCGCCGAAGCCGCGTCGTCGAAGATGCTGCGCCGAAGCCTACGAGTGCCTCGGCGGCCACCCCTGGGCCTTCCGGCGCGCCACAGCATTCGCTGGTCAATCACAACCAGCAGATATCACACAAATACTCATACTTGGGATGTAGAAGGCATCAATGTTTGCGAGGCTGGCATGGACTCCCGCACCGGTCAGGACGATGACGGCTACGACGCTCTGGCGACCGTAGTGGCAGCCCTCATCGACGACGACGGCACTGTAAGGCAGTGGTCCCGGGGTGCCTCGGAATTGCTGGGCAGGTCCGCCGACGAGGTGTGCGGCCTACACGTGACCGAGTTGTTCACCGACTCAACGCGTACGGATGGCGTTCCTTCGGTGTGGCCCTCCCCCACCGAGGACACCTTCTTGCGTCACTCTCGCGGACACTCCGTGAGCGTGCGCTGCCGCGCTCTGCCTCTCGAGCAATCTGCGCACCAGCTGCTGCTGGCCGTTCCGGCGGACCGTGCGGCCGACTCCGAGCAGGGCGCCGTGCTCCTGCGCGCCCTGCTCGCCCAGGAGCAGATCGGGGTCATCATCCGAGACGCCGATCTCGCCGTCGTAAAGACCAACTTCACTTCGCCCGGCCTGTCACCCCCGCCCTTGGGCAGCACTCCGGCGGACGTGATGGAACCACCCCATGCCGCCATCATCGAGGCGAAGCTGCGCACCGTGCTGGCAACAGGCGTGCCATTGGTCGACCACGCCATCCGCGGCCGTTCCCGGTCCGAACCTGTTCGTGACTACTCGTTCTCGGTGACCGCTGTGCGCACCACTGACCGCCGCGGCCGAGCCACAGGCGTCATCGTGCTGGTCACGGATGCCACTGAGCAGTGGCTTGCCGGCCGTCGCCTGCAGCTGCGACACCAGGCCGCGGCCCGCATCGGCCGCTCCCTGGACGTCCGCCGCACCGCCCAGGACATTGCCGGGGTGCTCGTGCCCGACTTCGCGGACTTGGTGTCGGTCGATCTCGCCGACAAGGTTCTGGCCGGCGACGAGCCACCCAGGACGTTCGCCGGCGGCGATCTTCATCTACGCCGCATGGCGGTGCGAGCCACCGATGGCTGGCCCCAGGGGTTGCTGCGACTGGAGGAAAGATTTCCCCGGCTGCCGGACCGGCCCGCGATTCGTGACCTCCAGGAAGGACGCACAGTCCTCTTCGATCGGAACTCGATCGAACGGGCGATAGGCGATGGCCGCCTGAACCGCTTGCTCATCCCGGACAACGGTCACTCCCTGGTCATGGCCCCGTTGTTCGCCCGTGGCCTGGTTCTTGGGCTCATCGGCGCATGGCGCACCGGTGGCGACAAGCCCTTCGACCAGCAGGACGCCGATATGTTCGCGGAGATCGCCGCGCATGCGGCGCTCAGTATCGACAATGCGCGTCGGTACACCCGGGAGCACCGTGCCGCCGTATCCCTGCAACAACGCCTGCTGCCGGCCGCCGCGACGCTCACCCCGGCGGTGGAGGCAGTGGGAAAGTATGTGCCGGCCGCCGGCGGCGCGGAGATCGGAGGGGATTGGTTCGACGTGATCCCGCTGCCCTCCCTGAGGGTCGCCCTGGTCGTCGGCGACGTGTTCGGGCACGGGTTGCACGCCGCTGCCACCATGGGTCGTCTGCGTACCGCCGTCCAGACCCTGGCCGACCTGGAACTGACTCCGGACGAACTCCTCGGCCGCTTGGACGAGTTGGTCGCGCGTCTCGCTTCCGAGGCCGACCCTGCTGAGCGCGACACCGTGGGCGCGACATGCTTGGTCGCGCTCTACGATCCGGTCACGCAGCTGTGCACGGTGGCCAGCGCCGGACACCCCCCGCCCATCGTGGCCGGACCGGATGGCACCGCTCGCCCCCTCCCGGTCCGGCCAGGCCCGCCGCTGGGCGTGGGCGGCCTGCCGTTCGAGGCGACCACGGCCCGCCTCGCTCCGGGCAGCTGGCTGGCTCTCTACAGCGACGGGCTGCTCGGCCAGCCGGCCGACGGCGTCGACGCTGCCGTGAGCCGGCTCGCCGGCCGCATAGCCGACTTGCATGGTGAGCGGTGCTCTCTTCAGACAGCCGGCGAGGTACTGACCGCGGAACAGGCTGACCACCCCGCGGCCGATGACACGGCCCTGCTGCTCGCCCTGGCCCGTCCGCTGCAACGCGACGCAGTTGCCGAGTGGGAGTTTCCGGCCGATCCGGTCGCGGTCTCCGACGCCAGGGCGGCGGTCGCCGCCAAGATCAACGAGTGGGGGCTCAAGGATCTCGACTTCGCTGTCGAGCTGATCGTGAGCGAACTGATCACCAACGCCGTCCGGTATGCGGGTGGCCCGATCGGCCTTCGGCTCATTCACGACGACGTCCTCGTCTGCGAGGTCAGCGATCCCAGCAACACCCAACCCCGATTGCGCCGGGCTTCCACGAGTGATGAGGGTGGTCGCGGGCTGTTTCTCGTCGCCCAGCTGACCAGTCGCTGGGGCAGCAGGTACCGGCAGTCGGGCAAAACCATCTGGGCGGAGCTGGCGTTGCCGGATTGAGCGCGCCGGGCGTGGCAGAACAAGCACCCGATCCCCCGGACTTCCCGACCGCACTGCCACCACCGCGACGTTGGCGCTGCTCGAGACACGGATGCGACTTGCCTTGGCGTGGGTTTCGCCGGCACACCACCGCATCGCCCGTCGTCGGTTCCAGCCGCGTCGGGCGCTCTTCCCGATCGCTGCGTCCATGGCGCCAGTCGTCCCACTTCTGCCACTGCCCGGGCTGGGCCACCCGGTCGGCCGGCTGCATCTTTTGGCCCGATCAGGAGACATCATGGAGTCACCCCAGCACTCGTTCTTCGAACCGAGGCGCCACGGCGCGCAACCCTTGAGGACGGGAGGCGATGAAAACGGCCTCAACACGCTGCGCTCGGCCACCTCCCGTTCACGTCGGCGCTTCGTCATCGCCAACGGCGCCGGATGGGCAGCGATCGTGGGTCTTCCGGTACTCACCGGGATACCCGTGGGAACCCACGTGGCAGGTGAACTCACCGCAGGGATAGTGCTGTTCGCCGTACAGGGTTGCCTGCTGCTCGCGACATCGGTCCATTTCGACCGTAACCAGCAGGAGGCATACCGGAAATGGAACAGTGGCGGGGGCGTCGCCCTGAACTCCGCGAACGGAGAGGGCAGACGATGACGGACCGCACCGATCAGTTCCTCGCCGCAGCACCATCGAGCGCCGTGCCACTGGTGGCGTTTCTCCTGGTGGTGTGCTGCGTCGTCCTCCTGTACCTGATGTACGGTGCGGACTCCGACGGGCCGGCGGACGTGTACGTGGCCGGACGGACCGTCAGGCCGGTGACCAACGGACTCGCTCTGGCGGGCGATCACATCTCTCTCATCACCCTGATGGCCACCACGGGTCTGGTGGCACTCTCCGGCTACGACGGCATGGCCCTGGCGATGAGCACCGTGGGCTCTTTGGGAGTGCTCCTGATCCTCGCCCATCCACTGCGTAATGTAGGTCAGTTCACCCTCGGGGACACTTTGGGGGCCCGCTTCCCCGGTTCCGCCGCGCGCATCGCGGGCACCGTGGCGACCCTGTGCTTCTGTCTGCCGCTGATCGTGGTTCAGCTGGTCGTCGCCGGCGCCGCTGTGACCTTTCTGATGGGACTCTCCGATACCGGCGCGGCTGCACAGGTCTGCACCGCCCTCATCGGAGCCGTCATGATCTGCGCGGCTTCCCTCAGCGGGATGCGGGGCAACAGCATCCTCCAGACAATCAAGACGGTCGTCCTGCTCGTCGCCATGGCGGTGCTGGCCGGCCAGGTGCTGAACGCGTTCGGCTGGGACGTGAACCAGCTGCTCGACGCCGCAGCGCATAACAGCCCCGACCCCGCGCACTACTACGAACCGAGCCCGCTCCACGGCGTCGGTGCCGACGACGCCTGGTCCCGGCTTTCCATGCTGATCACCGTGATCCTCGGAGCCGCTGTGGGCCCCCACATGCTGATGCGCCTCAACGCCACCGATCGGGGTGAGTCCGCGCGCCGTACAGTGAAGTACGCGATCGGACCAGTTGCCCTCTTCTGTGGGCTGGCCGTCCTCCTGGGCTTCGGGGCGACCGCGGTCGTCGGTGCCGACGCCATCCGCGCAGCCGATCCCGAGGGCCTCGCGGCACTTCCGCTTCTCGCCATACAACTGGCTGCCGACGGCTCCGTCGGCGGCATGACCATTGCCCTCACCGTTTCCATGTTCTTCCTGACCAGCCTCACTGTGGTGGCTGCGCTGACCCTCTCGTCCGCGGCCTCTCTGGCGCACGACGTCTTCGCCGCCGGCGCGGGGCGAGACCGGCGGGCAAAGACCGAGATGCGTCTCCTGCGCTGGTCCGCGGTCGCTGTCGGCACGCTGGCCGTGCTGCTTGCGGTCGCGCTGGAGGGAAGAGAAGTCACCTTCCTCGCCCAGTTCGCCATCACGGCTGCGGCAGCGGCCATCCTGCCCACGGTTGTGTTCGAACTCTTCTGGTCGGGTTACACACGGGCGGGCATGATCTGGAGCGTCTACGGAGGGCTCGGCACGTGCGTGGTGCTGCAACTGTTCGGTCCAGCCGTCTCGGGTTCGCCCACCTCGATCCTGCCCGGGGCCGACTTCGCCTGGTTCCCGTTGGAGGCAACCGGCCTCGTGTCCGTACCGGTGGGCTTCCTCATGGGGTGGGCCGCGAGCCGAGTTACTGCGTCCGGGGCGATGACCCGGGCCCCGTACCAGGATCTGGAAGAGCGAGCCCTGACCGGCACGGGGTCTGCGAACCCCACCGAACGAGTGCGATGACCTCGATCATCCGTCACCGATGGGCATGAGGGACGGCGGCAGGGCGCTTCGGCGTCGCGCGCTGCCGCCGTCACCGGCCCATGTGCGGGGCCGGTCCCGCCACCGTCGCCCTCCGCGCCGATGACGGTGTCGAGCGGGTCACTCAGCTGGGGAGGACCCATTTCTGGTTGGCGCCGGTGCCGCAGGTCCACAGGTGCAGCCTGGTCCGGTCGGCAGAGGAGACACCCTCCGCGTCGAGGCACTTGCCGGACTGCGGGTTCCGCAGGGTTCCGTCAGCGCCTGCGGTCCACTTCTGCGCGCCGGAAGCGTTGCACCCGTAGAGCTGGATCTTGGTGCCGTTCGCCGAACCACCTCCGCTGACGTCCATGCACTTGCCCAGGGCCCGCAGCGTGCTGTCCGTACCCACCGTCCACTTCTGGGCGGCCGACTGGTTGCACGTGTACAGCTGGATCTGCGTCCCGTCCGCCGACGCGGCCCCGGCCACATCGACGCACTTCCCGCCGATGCCCGTGATGGCACCCTCCCTCGGGCCGGACGCGGCGCCGAGTTCCTTGATCCGGACGTTCCGGAAGGAGACGTCGTCCCCGTCCCCGTGGTTCTGCAGGCCTATATGGCCCTGTTGGAGGCCGCGGGCGGGGTCGGTGTTGGTGAAGTCGTTGATACGGCGGCCGTTGAGGAAGACCTGGAGGCGCTCGCCCTCGACCCGGATCTCGTACGTGTTCCACTCCCCCGGCGGGTTCAGGGCCGCGTCACGGGCGGCGAGGTCGGCGGACTTGAAGCCGTAGACGGAGCCCGTGGTGCGGTCGGGGGTGTCGGTGGCGTCGATCTGGATCTCGTAGCCGTTGTTGACGGCCGACCAGGGATCGTCGGAGGCAGGGAAGCCCACGAAGACACCGGAGTTGTCGTCGTCGGCCTGCCGCCAGTCGAGTTTCAAGGAGTATGACGTGTACTCCTTGGACTGATACCAGAGGAGACCGAGGCCGCCGCGGGTGGTCAGGGTGGCGTCGGACTCGGCGAACGAGCCCGGACCGGCCTGCTTCCAGCCGGTGGTGCCCGAGTTTCCGTAGAGCGTGGTGTAGCCGGTCTCCGGACGGCAGTCGGCCTCGGTCAGCTCGGCCGCCCAGCGGATGCCGCCGAGCAGATGGCGCCGGAATGCCGGGTCACTGTACGACTCCTCGGTGTGGCCGCCGCCCGTGTAGAAGGCGCGCCCGCCGGCGTAGTCCTTGCACCAGGCGATGGGATGGTCACCGCTCATGCTTCCGCCGCTGTAGCTGGACTCGTCGAGCGAGGCGAGAACATGGGCTGAAGTGCGTGGATTGGTGCGGTAGTTGTACCACTCGTCGGTACGCTGCCAGGTCGGGCCGAGATGGGCGGTGGCGTCGTGGGCGCGGTCCTCCACCTTGACGGTGGCGGGCTGGATGGCCGGGTGGGACTGGAACAGGGCGCCGGCCAGGCCCGTGTACCAGCTCCAGTCGTATTCGGTGTCGGCCGCCGCGTGGACGCCGACGTAGCCGCCGCCGGCCGCCATGTACCCCTCGAAGGCGGTCTGCTGGGTGGAGTTGAGGACATCGCCGGTAGTGGAGAGGAAGACGACGGCCTCGTATCCGGCGAGGTTCGACGGGCTGAAGGCGGCGGCGTCCTCGGTCGCGGTGACGGTGAAGTTGTTGGCCGCGCCCAGTTCGCGCAGGGCGGTGACTCCTTCATCGATGGAGGAGTGGCGGAACCCGGCGGTCTTGGAGAAGACCAGCACGTCGTACGCAGGGTCAGCGACGGCGGCCGCATCCGGGGCGGATAATGAGCGGTCGAGGGCGGCAGGTGCCGGGGCGGCGGTCGCACCCGCCGCCGGCAGGGCAGCGACACCGAGCATGCCCAATGCGGCCCAGCAGGCGAGACGTCCGAGAGGTCGGACCGGTCGTCGTCTCATGGCAGGATCCACTTCTGGTTGGCGCCGGTGCCGCAGGTCCACAGGTGCAGCCTGGTCCGGTCGGCGGAGGACACGCCCTCCGCGTCGAGGCACTTGCCGGACTGCGGATTGCGCAGCGTCCCGTCAGCCGCCGGAGTCCACTTCTGCGCCCCGGAACCATTGCATCCGTAGAGCTGGACCTTGGTGCCGTTCGCCGTTCCGCCTCCGCTGACGTCCATGCACTTACCGAGCGACCGCAGGGTGCTGTCCGTGCCGACCGTCCACTTCTGGGCGGCCGTCTGATTGCACGTGTACAACTGGATCTGCGTACCGTCCGCCGTCGCAGCGGCAGCTACATCGACGCACTTGCCACCGATACCGGTGATTGCACCCTCCCGAGGGCCGGCCGTACCGGAGGTCGTGACGGTGAATTCGTCCACGTCGAAGAGGGATCCGCTGCCGCCCTTGAAGACGAGGTGGAGGGTGGTGGTGCCGGATGGGCGGTTGCTCAGGTTCGTGGAGACGTCCTGGAACGTCTCCCAGCTTCCCGTGACGGGGACGGCCACGGAACCGAGCAGGGTGCCGGTGGGCGAGCCCGCGCGCACTTCGAGCGTGCCGCCCGCCCCGGCGGAGGAGACGCGGGCGGTCAGTTTGGTCGCGTTGTCGAGTGCGTACGGCTTGAAGGAGATCCAGTCGCCGTTCTCGATGTTGCCCACGGTCTTGCCTCCGTGAGCCGCGGTGTGGCTGACGACCGTCACCCCGGCGGAGCCTCCGTAGTGCTCGGCCTGGCGGTGGCTGGGCTGACTGATGTGCTCGTCATGACTGGTCAGGGCGGGCTGCCCGTTCGCGCCCTTGTCGGTGTACTCGGCGTCCCAGACACCGAAGATGTTGGCGTTGGGATCGTGCTCGCCGTCGGCGATGGTCTGTACGGTGCCGGAGCAGCCGGTCGCCGAGGTCTGCGGGTGGCCGTGGCTGTCGTGGCCGATGATGAAGGTGACCTTGACCTTCGAGCAGTCGATCGTGCCGTCCTCGGGATCGGTGACGGTCACCTTGAACGGCACCGCGGCGCCCGGGTCGATGATCCGGCCGTCGAGGGGCAGTTCCAGTTTCACGGTGGGTGCGGTGTTGCCCACGGTCACGGTGACGGATGCGGTCGCCGTCCGGCCGGTGCCGTCGGAGACGGTCAGCTCCGCGGTGTACTGCCCGTTCGCGGTGTAGGTGTGCGCCGGACTGGCCGCGGTCGAGGTTGCGCCGTCACCGAACTTCCAGGCGTAGCTGAGCGGGTCGCCGTCGGGGTCGGAGGTTCCCGCCGATGAGAACTGCACGGCGAGCGGGGACTCGCCTGAGGTGCGGTCGGCCGAGGCCTGGGCGAGCGGGGACCGTCCGCCGGTGACGTTCTCGATGCGGTAGACCGCGCTGTTCTCGTCCCCGTTGAAGTAGCCGGTGCCGTAGTCGAGGACGTACAGCGCACCGTCGGGGCCGAAGGCCATGTCCATGACCTGGGTGCCCTGCCAGGGGAAGGCGTTGATGGACTGCACGGTGCCGTCGCCGGTCTGTTCGATGCGCTTGATCCATTTGCGGCCGAACTCGCCCGCGAAGAAGTCCCCGTCGAAGCTCTCGGGGAACTTCACCTCGGAGGTCGAGGCCGCGTCGTAGTGGTAGACCGGGCCGCCCATGGGTGACTCGGAACCGCTGCCGAACTCCGGGACCGAACCGCCGTCGTACGGGATCCAGGCGGGCTGGACCGGGGGGAGGTCGGTCAGGCCGGTGTTGTTCGGTGAGGTGTTCTTGGGCGCCGAGCAGGAGAACGCGGAGCCGGACGTCGAGGTGGCGAAGTTGTAGTCGACGTAGGCGTCGTTCTTGCCGGTGCAGTAGGGCCAGCCGAAGTTACCGGCCTTGGTGATCCGGTTGAACTCGACCTGCCCGGCGGGCCCGCGGGTGGCGCTCGCGGTGCCGGCGTCGGGGCCGTAGTCGCCGAGGTAGACCGTGCCGGTGGGCTTGTCGACGGTCATCCGGAAGGGGTTGCGGAAGCCCATGGCGTAGATCTCGGGCCGGGTTTTGGCGGTGCCGGGGGCGAAGAGGTTGCCCGCGGGGACGGAGTAGCTTCCGTCGGCGTTGACCTTGATTCGGAGGACCTTGCCGCGCAGGTCGTTGGTGTTGCCGGCCGAGCGCTGTGCGTCGTACGCCGGGTTGCGGGTGGGCCGCTCGTCGATGGGGGTGTAGCCGTCGGAGGCGAAGGGATTGCTGTCGTCGCCGGTGGAGAGGTAGAGGTTGCCCTGGGCGTCGAAGTCGATGTCGCCGCCGACGTGGCAGCACAGCCCACGGCTCGCGGGGACGTCCAGGACCTTCTTCTCACTGGCGGTGTCCAGGGTGCCGTCCGCCTTCAGGACGAACCGGGAGAGCCGGTTGACGCCGTCGAAGGGAGTGAAGTCGGCTGCCGAGCCGTCCGCGGGGGCATCCCCGGAGGGGGTGGTGAGCTTCGGGGCGTAGTAGAGGTAGACGAAGCGGTTCGTGGTGAAGGCGGGGTCGATACCGACGCCCTGGAGGCCTTCCTCGTCGTGCGAGTAGACGTCCAGCTTGCCGGCGACCTTGGTTGCGCCGGCCGCGTCGGTGAGGCGCAGGGTGCCGTCCCTTGAGGTGTGCAGGACTGACCGGTTCGGCAGGACAGTGAGCGTCATCGGCTCGCCGGTCTCGGCCACCCCCTTGGCAAGGGTGACCTGTTGGAACACGGGCTCTGCGGCGGCCGCTTGGGCCGGGCCCTGCTGGGCGGTGAGGGCGCCTGCGGCAGCCAGCAGGGTGCCGGCGAGCGCCGCGAGGGGCCGGGTAAGTCTCCTGTGCACGCGCATCCTCCGTAAGGCAACGGGGCTGGGGGTCTCGCACAGGCGCGCGCCGTCGCGCCGGGGACACGAGCGCCCTGGGAGGGAGTCGGGCGAGCGCGTCCTTGTTATCCGGTACAGAGCAGGAAAGGTAATGGCTTTTTCGTCAACCAGAAACCCCTTTGACACTTCAGGCTCAAACTTTTATCTGTGGGGGGACAAAGTGCGGGCTACCTGATGCATGCCTCAACTCCGGCGCCAGGGACCGCGGTTCAGTTCCGCGGAGCAGGCCGGCGGGATTCGAGATTTCCGAGAGAAATGCGCCGTGACAGCCCCTCCCGCTACCCGGTCTCAGGCAGCAGGAAGGCGCGGCATCCAGTCGCCGCCTTCTATCACAACGAGGCTTGCGGGAAGAGTAGTTGCCCGCACCCCGGCCAATCCCGCCCCTCACGAAGATGCCCTTCGACCAACGAAGGGACTACCACCAGTGTGCTGTGATGTTGTTTTTTGAGTCAAGACTCAGAGAAAGAAACAGTTCAACACACGAGCCTCCAACGACAACCTGCAGGCCGGAGGCCTACCGAGGGCCGGCCACCAAGGGCGCAAATCGCGCACCGGGGAACAGAGGCACCCACCGCCACCCCGCATCATCGAGAACCCTTCCGCGTGCAGCAGGGTTGACCCTCGGGCGACTCCGGACCTACCGTCACCACCCGTAGCCATTCACATTGCAGTTCGATGTTCAAGTACATGAACTCATGATGCAGGCGGCCCGACCCCTGCATTGCATGAAGGCGCGCAATACCCGGGAGCGCATCCCCCGGGGCGGTGCGCCGTGAAACACCCCCTCTGCAACGGCGGTTGCCGCACGCAGTGAGCTGACCGACCACCGTCGCCGGCATCGACACCCTCCGACCCCCACTAGCGATCGACGACTTCGCGACGCGGCACTCGAACCGCGTCGGCCCGGGCTCCTCCCCTCACCGGCACGGCTGCGTACCTCGGCAACGGCCCACGCAGCAGAACCGCTTCCCCCACTGCATCACCCACGAGGACCTACGCCTCGCTCGCGGGCCCTGCGTGCGCAAAGCCGCAAAGCCTCTGGCTGCTACACGTATTGGAGACGCAATGAAGCGCGAACAGATCAAACGCCGGACCCTGCTCGCAACGGCTGCCGGTGCGCTCGCCGCGGGCGCCGTCACCTCCCTGCCCCACCGGGCCCTCGCGGCAGCCGGAGAAGGGGAGCAGCTCTCCGACTACGCCAAACACACCGCTGAGGGCAGCCGTCGTGTCACCGTCACCAGCGTGACCGGACAGCGGCTCCGGCTCACGGCGTACGGAAACCAGATGGTCAGGGTGAGCGCCGCCCGCGCCAAGGAGGAGTTCTTCTCCGACACCCGCTACGAGATGGTGCAGCCGGAGAGTCACACCTCTCTGGGCGGAAGCCTGAAACTCACCGTCACCAACGACACCCTCGAGTTCCGCACCGGCGCAGCCGACGGACTGCGCATCGTCCTGCACAAGAAGCCGTTGCGGCTGGAGTTCTACTCGCTGGCCACCGGCGCCCTGCTGGCGAAGGAGGACGCCACACGCGGCCTTTCCTGGAGCGGGGCGAACAGCACCATCGCCACCCAGTCGTTCGTCCCGCCGTCCTCCGGTGAGCGCTTCCTCAAGGCCGGACACGGCATGCTCGGCCGCACACCCCGGCTCGACCGCACGGGTGACACGGTCTCCCACAACTACGCGGACGCGTCGGCCAGGAACCCCGACAACCAGGCACCGGCCATCGTGCCGTTCTACCTGTCCGACAAGGGATACGGCGTCTTCTTCAACACCACGTTCGACACGACCTTCCACTTCGGCGGGGCGAGCGGGTACGGCTTCTTCGCCGACGGTCACGACGCCGGCGGTGTGAGCCCCCAGCTCGACTACTTCCTGATCAATGGCCCGCGGTTCGCCCAGCTCCTCGACCGCTACACACAGCTCACCGGCCGCCCACGGCTGCCTCAGCGATCCGTGTTCGGGCTTCAGCTCTCCGACAAGAACTTCGCCGACGTGAGCGACCAGAACTGGTGGCGGGAGAAGATCACCCAGCACCGCGCCGCTGGCTTCCCCTTCGATCACCACGTCAACGACAACCGCTGGCGTGAGGGCTCGGGCTCCTGGTCCGGTTCGTGGTTCGAGTTCAGCCACGACCGCTGGCCCGACCCCGCCGGCTACCAGAAGTGGGCCGCCGAAAACGGCGTCACCGTGACTCTGGACTACAACCGGAACAACACCAATGAGATGGCGGGATGGAAGGGCGGCCCGCCGCCCGGATACAGCTTCGCGACGGCTGACCTCCAGGACGTGAAGGAGAACAACGCCGTTCCCGACTGGACCAACCCCGACACCCGCGACTGGGTGTGGAAGGTCTTCTGGGACAAGGCGCTCAACCCGGCACTCAAGTACCCCGGTGACGCCTTGTGGATCGATGAGGTCGACGACCTCGGAGCGATCCCGTACACGGCGAAGACGGCCGACGGCCGCCGCTGGGCGGAGGGGCGCAACGCCTACTTCCTGGACGTGCACAAGGCGGTCGGCAAGGAAGGCTGGGACCCCGACAAATCCGGGCACATAGGAGCCGTCAAACGCCCCTGGACCTGGAGTCGTGGTGCCACCGCGGGCCAGCAGCGCTACGGGCACTACTGGACGGGTGACATCAGCTCGACCTACGACGAGATGCGGAACCAGATCCGGGGCATGCAGACGGCCGGTCTCGGCGGCTTCCCCTTCGCGAACATCGACGGCGGAGGCTTCGGCAACGGCAGCCTGATCTCTGACGCGTTCTACCGCAACTGGCCCGCCGGCTGGTCCAGCCTTTCGCCGATCTGGCGCCCGCACGGCACTGCCTCGACCAAGGACCGCGGCAAGCTGGCATCACGCTGGCCGCTCGACCAGAGCACCCAGGCGCGGGCGGACTTCGCGAAGTACGGTCAGCTGCGGTACGGCCTGATGCCGTACATCTACACCCTCGCCCACCAGGCCAACGCCACCGGCATGCCCATGGCCAGGGCCATGGTGATCGACTACCAGAACCGGCCGCAGGCCTACACCCACGACCTGCAGTACATGTGGGGTCCCTCGCTCCTCGTCGCCCCTGTCACCTCCGACGGGGGAAGCGTCCAGCAGATCTGGCTGCCGGCTGGAACCACCTGGTACAACTTCTGGGCGGACATCAAGCACACCGGATCCGACACCGCGGACCTCCCCTACACCACCCGCACCGGAGAAACACCACTGTTCGTCAAGGCCGGCGCCATTCTGCCCAGGTACCCCTACGCGCAGAGCACCGCCTACCTCACGAAGCGGCAGCTCGAGATGGACGTCTACGCGGGGGCCGACGGCGCCTTCGAGGTCGTCGAGGACGACGGGGTGACCGAGGCGTACCGGACCGGCAAGAAGACGAGCGTCACTCGCCTCACCTACGCCAACGCCTCCAAGCGCGTCGTCATCGCTCACCCGAAGGGGACGTACGAGGGGGCGCCGGACAAACGGCGCTACGTGATCCGCATGCACGGCCTGGAGGCGCCCGTCGGGATGCGGGTCAACGGCGGTGCCACACTGCCCGCCTTCTCCAGCGAGGCCGCGGCTCTCCTCAGCGACAAGGGCGCCGGAAGCGTATGGGACGCGAAGGCGAAGATCCTCAGCGTCGTCACAGCGGAAATTCCCGTTGTCCGGGACGGCGGCAATGCCGCCACCGTCGAGCCCAGCGGCGGCTCCTACCCCGCCGTCGGCGGCGGCACGGTCTACCAGGCCGAGACCGCCCGGCTCGACAGCACCTTCTCCATCGACACCAGCCACCCCGGCTACACCGGAACCGGCTACGCCGACTTCACCGGCACGTCCGCGGACGGCTCCACCATCGCGTGGACGGTCGCCGTGGCAGCGGCCGGCACGAAGCGGCTCCTCGTCCGCTACGCCAACGGGAGCGGCAATGACCGCCCCCTGTCCATCGATGTCAACGGCAAGAAAGCCGGCACGTTGGCCATGTCGCCCACCGGCGGCTGGGACACCTGGGCGACGGACTCCGTCACCGCGGACCTCCCGAAGGGCGATGGCATCACCGTCCGCGCGGTCCTCACCGCGCCCCAGGGCGCCAACATAGACAGCCTGACCGTGCTGTAACGACGCCGCACCGGCAGGTGCGGCGTCACCCGCGCGGTGGCCGTCAGGGCCGGCGGTCCTGGCGGTCACCGCGCGGGCCGCGGCGGGACGCGGACGGCAGGGACCTTGCCGGCTGGGCCGGGCCCCGAGCGCAGGCCGCTTGAGTCATCGTCATCCACTCACGTGACATCACACCCCCGATTCCCAGAGGTACGGCATGTTCGCACGCACCCTCAATTCTGTTCGGCGCCTGTCCTGGGGCGCCCTCTCACTCCTCGCCGCCCTGGCCGTCGTGCTGGTGGCGGTGCCCCCCGCACGTGCCGACCCGACGAGCACGTTCACACCTGGAAAGTCCTGGACCGACACCTCCGGCCGCGCCCTCCAGATGCACGGCCTCGGCATCGTCAAGGTCGGGTCCGCGTGGTACGCCTTCGGCGAGAACAAGACCGGTGAGAGTTCGGCGGACACGAGCTTCCAGTCCATCGACTGCTACCGGTCCACCGATCTTTCGCACTGGTCCTACCAGGGCGCCGCGCTGAGCCGACGGTCCAGCGGCGATCTGGGCCCCGGCCGCGTCGTGGAGCGACCCAAGGTCCTCTACAACGCCTCCACGGCCACGTATGTGATGTACCTGCACATAGACAGCCCGTCCTACGGCGAGGCGAAGGTGGGTGTGGCCACCAGCAAGACACCGTGCGGCACCTACGACTACCGGGGAAGCTCCCGCCCTCTGGGTGCCCAGAGCAAGGACATCGGTGTCTTCCAGGACACCGATGGATCCGGGTATCTGATGCGCAGGGACCCCGAGCACGGCCTGCGCATCGAAAAGCTCTCGGACGACTACCTCACCGTCACGAAGACGGTCCAGACCTTCCCCGACTACGAGTCCCCCGCGATGGTCAGGACGGGCGGCCGCTACTACCTGCTCGCATCCAACCTGACGGGCTGGAGGACCAACGACAACGTCTACGCGACCGCCACGTCGTTGTCCGGCCCCTGGACCCCGTTCCGGACCTTCGCACCACCGGGCACGAAGGCGTACGACTCCCAGACCGCCAACATCATCCCGGTACAAGGTACTTCGGCCACCACCTTCATCTACGCGGGCGACCGCTGGAACACCGACGATCTCGGCTCGTCCCCCCTCGTGTGGCTGCCCCTGACCATCAGCGGGACCACGGTGACCGTCAGCTGGCAGAACTCCTGGACGCTCGACCTCGGGGCCGGCACCTGGACGGGCACCTCCAACCCACCCGCCGCCACCCGCCGCCTCACGAGTGCCGCGAGCGGACACCTGATGGACGTGCGCGGCGGCGCCACGGCCAACGGAACAGCGGTCGTCCAATGGCCCGCCACCGGGGGCTCCAACCAGAAATGGGCGCTCCAACGAGAGCGCGGCAACGTCTACACCCTGGTCGGCGCCGACAGCGGCAAGTGCCTGGAGGTCCCCGGCAAGGCCACGGCACAGGGCACCCGCCTCGACATGTGGGCCTGTGACGACGGAACCAACCAGCAGTGGGCCCTGCAGGCCGCAGGCACGTACACCTCGTCCACCAACGTCTCCTACGTCCTGGTCAATCTGGGCAGCGGCTGGGTGGCCGACGTGGCCAAGGAGTCCACCGCGCCCGGTGCGGCGCTCCAGCAGTGGGCCTCCACCGGCGGGACGAACCAGATCTGGAAACTCAGCTGAACGACGCAGGCCGGGCCATGGCGTCCCTACCGCCCGGGCCCTGGCCGCGGTCCTGCTACTGATTCAGCCACGAGCCCCGCCTCCCTGCTCGCTGCCCTCCACCACGGAGGGCGGCGAGCGAGTGGGTCCGATCCGTTGACGTGGCCAGGCACCCTGGCTACTTTCGGAAAACGCTCTCCCCCATTCGGCAGAACATCCCCCACCGGATCAATCGTTTCGGGAGTCTCCCCCCCCCCATGAAGTCACTCCGATCCATTCCGACGGCCTTGGTCGCCACTCTGACAACGTTGTCCCCCCTCCTTCTCGGCGGGATGTCGGCGCCCCCCGCCGCCGCGGCGCCCGCCGCCGTGTGCAACACGTACTGCGACGCGCGCGATCCGGCACTGAGTCCCCAGGACAGGGCCCCCGTCACCGCCTCGGTCTCTGGCAGGTCGATCTCACTGCACTTCGACGACGCCGACGCGATGGGCTGGGCGTCCATCGACAACGGCGGCTCCGGTGACCAGGTGTGGCTGGACCGGTCCATGGACGGCGGCCGCACCTGGGCGTCCGGAAGCCGCCTCGGCGACACCGCCGTGCCGTCCGGAGGAACCGGCTGGCGTACCCAGATGTACAACGTCGACGACTGGAACACCCGGGGCGTCGGGGCCCTGCGGGCGTGCGGGCAACCGGCCGGCGGGGCCATCGCGTGCACCCCCTGGGCGCGCACCACCTGGAACGCGGGCAGCCGCAGCACCGCGGCGGCCACCGCGCTCATGATGTCGTTCGACCGGAGCAGCAAGCTGTTCGGCGGCAACGGCTGGTGGACCGCTGCCAACGCTCTGACCGCGGTCATCGACAACAGCAGGATCAGCGGCATGGGCAGTTACACCTACGCCATCGCCGAGACGTACGACAAGAACGTCAACGCGCAGGGAGGGCAGTTCCGCAACGAGTACCTCGATGACACCGGGTGGTGGGGTCTGGCCTGGATCGAAGCGTACGACGTGACCGGCGACAGCCGGTACCTCGACACAGCGCGGGCCGACGCGGACCACATGCAGGCGAACTGGAACAGCACCTGTGGCGGCGGGGTGCGGTGGAGCACGAACGGGAACTACAAGAACGCCATCACCAACGAGCTGTTCCTCCAGCTCAACTCCGCCCTGCACAACCGCATCCCCGGCGACACCGCGTACCTGGACCGGGCGAAGAGCGAATGGAACTGGTTCCGGAACAGCGGCATGATCAACGGTGACCGCATGATCAACGACGGTCTCACCGATGCCTGCGCCAACAACGGCCAGCCCACCTGGACCTACAACCAGGGCGTCGTCCTGGGCGCGCTGACTGAGTTCCACAAAGCCACCGGCGACGCCGGCCTCCTGACGACCGCACGCGAGCTGGCCGACGCCTCCACCACGCGGCTGGAGACGGACGGCGTCCTGCGCGAACCGGGCGAGGGCGACAGCTGCACGGGAGACGGCCCCAGCTTCAAGGGCGCCTATGTACGCGGCCTCGGCACCCTCAACCGCCGGCTCTCCGACCACCCCTACGCCCCTGCCCTCACCCGCTGGGCCAACAGCGCCTACGACCACGACCGCAACCCGCTCGACCAGTACGGCCCCCACTGGAACGGCGGCAACGGCACCACCGACTACGGCTGCCAGCAGAGCGTCCTCGACCTCCTCAACGCCGCCACGGGCTGAAGGAACCCGCACCAGGGCCTCCGGCGGACCACGTGGCAGTGCCCCGGCCCGTGCGCGTACCACGCGCACGGGCCGGGGCTGTTTCAGTCCGGGGCGGAAGGAATCAGCCCAGGCTCCACTGCTGGTTCGCCCCGCCGTTGCAGGACCACAGTTCCAGCGCGGCGCCGTTGACGTTTCCTGCGGGCTTGTCGCCGCCCGTGACGTCGAGGCACAGGCCCGACTGGGTGCCGGTGATGGTTCCGTCGGCGTTGAGTTTCCACTGCTGGTTGGCTCCGCCGTTGCACGTCCACAGCTGCACCGGCGTGCCCCGGGTGGTCCCCTTCTCGTAGGCGTCAAGGCACTGCGAGCCGTTGTAGAGCCGCAGCTCACCGGCAGCGGTGAGCGTCACGGCCTGGTTGGGCCGCCCGTTGCAGTCCCAGATCTCGATCTTGGTACCCGGCGCCGTCTCAGCACCTTCCGCGTCCAGGCAGCGCTTGGACGCGGCGCTGATCAGGGGGTGGGTCGTGCCGGTGCTGCTGCCGGTGCCGGCCGAGACCCGATACATGACCGTACCGTGCGCGGGCACCGACGCGCTGATCGTGCCGCTCGTGGACGACACCGCCTTGGTCCACAGGTTGGCGAGTCTGTACGAGGACGCTGCCGGCAGCCCGGCCGCGGCAGCCGTGGTGCTGACGGTGGCGGCAGAGCCGTTCTCGTTGGTGAGCGTGACCGACCGGTCGCCGTTGGCGAGTTGCTTGGACATCACGACGGATCCGCCGGAGGAGGAGACGACGGTGCCCTGCTGGCCCAGCGGGTCCTGGTCGACGGCGATGACGTCGGTGTTCTCCAGGATGGTGAACGTCGCCGGGCTCGCTGTGCGGATGTCGCTGCCGATGAGCAGCGGCGCGGCCATCTGTGACCAGAGGCTGAAGTGGGTGCGGTATTCGGTGTCGGTCATGCCGCCGTTGCCGACCTCCAGCATGTCCGGGTCGTTCCAGGCGCCGGGCTTGGCGTACTGCGCCCGTGGCTGGTTCTTGTGGGCTATCTCGATCATCTTGGACCAGGTGTCGTTGATGTCTCCGGTGGTGCGCCAGGAGTTGCCGATGTCCGGCGCCCAGTTCCAGGGTGAGTTGGAGCCCCACTCGCAGATGCTGTAGAGGATCGGACGGCCGGTGGCCTTCAGCGCGTCGCCCATGGTCTTGTACCGGGTCTTGGCGTCGGCGCCGGTGTTGTTGCAGTTGTCGTACTTCAGGTAGTCCACGCCCCAGGAGGCCCACTGATCGGCGTCCTGCTTCTCGTGTCCGAGACCGCCGGGGAAGCCGTTGTCCGCACAGGTCTTGGTGCCCGCGCTGGAGTAGAGGCCGAACTTCAGCCCCTTGGCGTGGACGTAGTCAGCTACGGCCTTGATGCCGTTCGGGAAGCGCTCCGGGTCGGCGACCAGGTTGCCGGCGGCGTTCCGCGAGGGCAGCGCCCAGCAGTCGTCGAGGTTGACGTAGGTGTATCCGGCGGCCTTGAGGCCCTTGGAGACGAAGATGTCGGCGATGCCCTTGACCATCGCCTCGTTGAACTGCGATCCGCAGCCTGTGGTGTTCCAGTTGTTGAACCCCATCTGCGGGGTCCGGGCAAGGCCGTTCTCCACCGCAGCGGCCTGCGGCGCGGCCGCGACGACGGCGGCCTGCACTCCGACGGCGACTCCGGAGGTCACTGCGGCTGCGCCTGCCAGACCGCCGGCGGTGAGCGCGAGGGAGGCGGCCGAGGCCGCGAATCGTCTTCTGAAACCTTGCCGTTCGTAGGACATGTACGGCTCCTGAGGATGGTCCCGCAAGGGTGAGCAACTACGTGGGCACGTGCGGGATGTGCGTACCCTCGTCGCAAACCGGGCACCCCTCGGCCGGGGCGCCCCGGTCAGCTGGGGGATGACGAGGTCGGGGCGGTGGCCCACCTCTGATTTGCCGCTCCGCTGCACGGCCAGATGATCACCTGAGTGCCGTTCGTCGTGCCGCGGTCGTATGCGTCCAGGCACTTGCCGGACGCCACATTGACGATCGAGCCGCCCGCCATGACACGCCACTTCTGACTCGTCGCGTTGGTGCAGTCCGTGATGACGGCGGCGCTTCCGTCGGCGCTCGCCCCGTCGCGGACGTCCAGGCACTCCGTGGGATAGACCCTGAGCTGGTTGGAAGCCGTGGAGGTCCAGGTCTGGTTGGGGCCGCCGTTGCAGTCCCACAGCGCCGGCCGGGTTCCGTTGCCCGTCTCGTTGTTGGGTACGTCCAGGCAGCGCCCGGACTCCTGGCCCTTCACCGCTCCTGTCGCGGCGCCGCGTGCCCACTTCTGCTGGGCTCCGCCGTCGCAGCCGCGGATCACGAGTGCCGTACCGGTCGCGGTGCCGTGGTCACGGGCCTCCAGGCACTTGCCCGAGGCCGGGTTGACCACGGAGCCGTCGTCCTTCACGGTCCACTGCTGGGCGCCGGTGTTGTTGCAGTCCCAGATCTGGACCGCCGTCCCGTCCGTGGTCGCCGCGCCGTCGACGTCCAGGCACTTCCCGGGAAACACGCGGAGCTGCCTGGCCGGGTTCTGCGTCCAGAGCTGGTTGCTGTCGCCGTTGCAGTCCGCGAGCCGGACGTCGGTCCCGTTGGTCTGCGTACCGTTCGGCACGCCGACGCACAGTCCGGACTCCTGGCCCTTGAGTACGCCGTCGGTGTCGGAGGAACCGCAGGTCGTCATCCCCTCCGTGTAGGGACACAGGACGGAGGCGAAGCCGCCGTTGCGCTGCATCGCCACGGACAGGGTGTCCGTGCGGGAGACCACCTTGGTTTCCCGTACGAGCGGGCCGGTGCCGTCGCGTACGGTCTCCAGGAGCCACCGGCCGTCGCCGAGGAAGCCGAGCGGTGTCTGGAACGTCTTCGCGGCCACGGACGAGATGCCGCCGACGTACCACCTGCCGCCCGCCCGGCGAGCCATGTAGGCGTCCTCACCGGGTGTGCCGGCGAGGAGCCGCGTCTCGTCCCAGGCCGTCGGGAGCTGATCGAGGATGCGCAGCGCCTCGGGCCGTGACTGGTAGCTCTCGGGGTTGTCCGCGTAGTGCTGCCAGCCCGACTCGAACACCACTGCTGTCGCCAGCTCATGGGCGTCGGTGGTGTCCCGGTTGCTCATGCTGAAGACGACGGGAGTGAAGTCCATGCTGGAGATCACGTTGCGGGTGAACGGGAGCACCGTGTTGCGGGCAGCCCGGTTGTTCTGCTGTTCCGCGCCGTAGACCGCCTCACCCGTCATGACGTGCGGCCAGGTTCGCTGCATGCCGCGCGCGGTGGCGGCGCCGTGGAAGTTGACCAGCAGCTTGAGCTGAGCGGTCTGGGCGAGCACGGTGTCGTACCACTTGAGGGTGGGCTGGGTGTACTCGTAGCTGAAGTCGATCTTCACTCCTGCCACGCCCCAACTCTTGACGAGGGGTAGCCACTTGTCACGCTGCTCGGCCGTCTGGAGGCCGGAGGAGTTGAACCAGGCGATCACTTTGACGCCCCGGGCGTCGGCGTACTTCACGAGGTCCGGCATCCAGCTGGACTGCCAGCCCTCGTCGACCAGGACGTAGTCCCAGCCGTGGTGCTGGGCGAAGTCGATGTATTTGCGCTGGCGGGCGGGATCCGACGGGCTCGAGTGCTCGGTCAGCCAGGACCAGGCGGACGCGCCCGGCTTGATCCAGGAGGTGTCGCTCACCTTGGACGGCTGGGCGAGGTCGTCGACGATCGTCGATTCGGTGACGGCCGCCAGGTCCCCGACGGCGGCGGTGCGCCACGGCGTGGCCAGCGGCAGCGTCGCGGTGACGGGAGCGTTCGTGATCGAGGTGCCGTAGTTACCGGACCCTGCCTGGTGTGTCAGACGGCTGCCGGCGTAGCGGCCGTCGAGGTCCGTCTCGGCCAGCAGCGCGTACGTCGAACCGACCCGGAACAGAGCGGGTACGGCGTAGTCGTTGGCCGGAGCGCCGCCCGCGGTCGTACGGATCCACTGTCCCTGATCCTCTCGGCTGGCCGGGACCAGCCAGGCGTTCGCCGACGCCGGTACGTCCCAGGAAGACGCCTCCCGCTCGACTGTCACACTCCCGGAGCCGGGCAGGACGTACCGGTACGCGGCGCCGGTGCTCGATACGCGCACCAGGACGTCCAGCCGCGCGCCGCCGGAGCCGGTGAAGGACAGGGTCGTCTCGGTGTAGGCGGTCTGCCGCGAGTGCTTCTTCCCGGTCGTCATCGTGTAGGACTCGGTGACCGTCCGGTCCTTGCGCCCGGTGAACGCCAGCCCCTTCGTCAGGTCGGCGGAGGTGGTCTCGATGCCGATCGGGGCGGGGTTCAGTACGGCAGTTCCCTGACGGGACACCCCGAATCGCAACCCTCCCTCATTGCTTTCGAGGCTCACCTGGGCGGAGACCGGCGCGTTGACGGACGGTCCCGCGACCGTCCACGTGGTGGCCGCGGGGGCAGGCGCTGCGGGGGCCGGGGCCGCGGGGAGGACAACGGCGGCCAGAGCGGCCGCCAGTACGTACATGGCCAAGAGGCGCGGACTTCTGAACTTGCTCCTATACATGGCGAACTCCGTCCGTGGGGGCAGTGGGGCACAGTGTGTAGACCTGTTGAATTGAGCGTCAACGGTTCGCACAAGAATGAACAGAACTCCAACTAGGCTTGTAGTGCAGGCCAATGGAGAAGCTCACAGAGCCGCCTGCGTGGTGCCGCTGCACTGAACCGGCCCACGACGCTCACCACTGGTGGCTGTCGAGGTAGGCCTCGGCGCGGTCGCGGTCCCAGGCCCCGTCGGCGACGACAACGCGGTAGCGGTAGCCGAAGCTCTCCCCGGGTGGAAGCCGGAACGCATCGAGGAAGGCCCAGGACAGCGCCACCGAGGGAATGGGCTCGGAGCTCACGTGCCAGTGCGAGGAGTGGACCGCGTCCTCGTTCTCCGGGGCGTGATGGAAGAGCAGTGTGGACTGCGCGTCGGTCTCGTCGTGTTCGGCGGTGAAGACGACCCATGGCGCCTCCGAGGCCGGCACGCCCGTCAACTGTGCGGCGCCGGTCTGCCCCTCGCCCCCCAGGACGCCGGGGCCGAACACGTCGCCTCCGGCGAAGTCGCGCGGGCCGCGCCAGTTGAGTCCGGTGCAGCCGGCAGGCTCGCCGCCGGCGGTGGTGGCTGATCCGAAACGCAACGGCTCGTCGCGCATGTTGATGAGGTGCAGGGACCAGTCCAGAGCCCAGACGCCCTCCTTCCGGTCCACCGAGTGCAGCTCGATGGTGCGACGCTCGGCAGCCCATTCCTGGCCGCCGTTCTCCACCCAGGTCAGCCGCTCCACGAACCGCAGCCGGTCCTCCGCTACTTCGAAGTGCGAGAAGCCGTCGTGCCGCATGGACCCGACCCGCTCCTCCGCCCGGCCGCTTTCGGGCTCCCGGCAGGGGTGCGCGCCCGAGAAGTTCTGCTCGGCGACGAGGCCGGCGGTCATCTGCAGGCCTTTGTGCCAGCGGTGGCCGCTGGGTCGGTAGCCGGAGACCAGGCTGCCTGCCAGGGTCCGCAGCGGGTGGATGTAGGGCTTGCGGACCTCCGCGGGGTGCGGGTCCGGCGCGTACACGTAGGTGAGCAGTTCCACGTCACCGGAGGCGACCACTATGCGCTCACCGAGGGTATGCGTGACGGTGATGATCCGGTCAGCCGTCATGTGTCACACCGGATTCAAGGGTCCAGGTGACCTTGTCGGTGTGTGCCACACCATCGATGGAGGCCGTGACGGTGACGGTGTTGACTCCCGGACGCAACTCCAGGCCGGTCCACTTGAAAATGCGGTCCGAGCTGCTCCGCTTGCCCAGCGACGTGCCGTTGAGTGCGGCGGTGACCTCCGACGCATTCGAGTAGACCTTCAGGTCGGTGGCGGGGTCGGTGCGCGACGTCCAGCGGCGACTGGTGATGTACAGGGTCGGTGCGGCGGACCAGTTGGCCTTGTACCAGTAGAAGGCGTCCTTACGGAGCAGCCGGTCGCGGGTGACCAGACCCTTGTCGTTGATTCCGGGCCGGCCGCCCTCGTTGCGCCCGTCCGAGGCGAAGTCGAACATGTTCCAGACGAATGAGCCCCAGACGAAAGGCCGCGCGGCGAGCTGCTTCCAGGACGCCTCGTGCAGCAGCGCCTGGTACTCCTCCGGATGGAACGAGCCTCCCGCGCTGGGCGCTGACGGATTGAGCGCGTGCTGCCCGGGGTTCGCCCCGGCGCCGAACTCGGAGACGGCGAAAGTGCGGTTGGGCGACGCTGCGTGCAGCTTGTCGGCCCAGCTTCCCAGGTCGTTGTACGAACCTCCGTACCAGCCGTAGTACTTGTTGTACGCCGTCGTCTCGGCGTGGCCCGCCACTCCGGCATCGTTGCCGAGGTTGTTGGCGTAGGTGCTGAGGCGCTCCGGGTCCTCGCTCTCGACGAGCGCGGCCAGTTGGGCCAGGAGCTTGTTGGTGGCGGTGTTGTCGGTCCGCTGCTCGTTGCCGATCCCCCAGAAGACGATCGACGGGTGGTTGTAGTTCTGCCGGATCAGCTCACGCAGCTGGGTCCGCGTGCTCGACGTGAACGCGGCCGAGTCCGTGATGGCGTCCACCAGGGGAATCTCCGCCCACACCACCACGCCCGCGGCGTCCGCGAGGTTGTAGCCCTTCTGGTCGTGCTGGTAGTGCGCCATCCGCACCGCGGTGGCACCGATCTCCTCGATGAGGGCGAAGTCCTGCTCGTGGTCGGCATCGCTGACGGCCCAGCCGTCGTCCGCGCGGTCCTGGTGCAGGTTGACCCCGTGCAGGTTCACGTTCTTGCCGTTGAGCTTGAAGCCGTTAATGGCGTCGAGGCTGAAACTGCGCAGGCCGAGCGGCTCCGTGACCACGTCCGTGACGGTATCGGCGACTGCGTCCCGGATCTCGACGTGGGCGTTGTAGAGGTAGGGGTCGGCGAGTCCGTTCCAGCGGCGCGGGTTGGCGATCGTGAGCGTCTGCACGATGTCCATGCCGCTGTTGGCCTTGAGAGGCTGCGCCGTTGTGCTTCGATCGGCCACGACGGTGCCGTTGGCGTGGGTGACGACGGCGCGCACCACCACGGAGCGGCTGGTGGTGTTGTTGTTGAAGAGGGTCGTCTTCACGTCGACGGTCGCCGAGGCGGCCGTGACACTGCGCTGGCGCACATAGATGCCGGGGCCGGCGTAGTCGAGCATCCGCACCGCGAGCTTGTCGACTGCGTGCAGACTGACGTTGCGGTAGATGCCGCCCTGGAAGGTGTAGTCCGCGCCGAGCGGTGCGACGTCAGGGTTGTGTGCGTTCGTCACTTTGACTGCCAGCACACCGGCCTTCCCCGGCGTGAAGGCTTCCGTGACACCGAACCGGAATCGGGAATAGCCGCCTCGGTGCTGCCCGAGGTGAACACCGTCGATCCAGACGTCCGCGACCTGATTGACCCCTGCGAACTGGAGGAAGAGCATCATTCCCGAAAGGTTCGACGGCACCGTGACGCGCTTGCGGTACCAGCCGGTTCCTCGGTAGTAGCTGCCGCCGTCGGCTCCGTCCTCGGCGTTCCAGGTGTGCGGGACGCTCAGTGAGCCCCAAGCGCTGTCGTCGAAGTCGGCCCGTTCCGCTCCGGCGACGTCGCCCTTGCGGAAGAGCCAGCCGGAGTTGAGGCCGAGCCGGACTCGCCGAGCGGGCGGGGTGTAGGTCTGCAAGGCGGCCGACCCGGCGGCGGCCGTGCCGCCGGAGGCAAACGTGGCAAGGACTCCTCCTGCCATGGTGCCCAATACCAGCCGACGGCTTGGAAGTTCATTCATGACGTACCTCCGTGGAGGGTGGGGGACTCATGGGTGGCGGCTGCCTCGCACTCAACACGGAGGCATCTCGACTCAACCCGGCGATTCGCATATCTGAACACTCATCCGCAACATGAACGGCGACAGGGGGTGACGGTAGGCCCGGCCAACTCAGCGGTCAACCCTGCCGTTCGAGACAAATGGCACCGGGCACGATCAGATCGAGTCACCTTCCGTCGTTCATGTGAATGAACGACAAGGCGCGAAGCACCCTTCAACCTGCGGCTCGCCATCGACTCCGCACATGTTGGCAACTGTTTCCTTGTCTTTCATCTTTCCCTCAAAAGAAACACAACTGCACACTGTGCAACGCGCCTTCGCTGAGTGAAGTGCACCCCACAGCGGGCGAATACGGCTGCGGTAGGACCGGCCGACGGGTTCCCAGGCCGGCTCACCGTCACGCCCTGACGGCAGTGGGCTCTGCCCTGAGCCGGCCGACGCGGCCGGACTCAGCGGCCCCCGTCTGACGCTCATGGGTCGGGCCGAGGCCGAGTGCCTGGCCGATCCCCGTTCTCCGCACCGGCTCCCGCGTAGATCACGCAGGCGCTGAGGGCAGGTTCAACTGCACCGCCCTCCTGGCTGAACAGGCTGGATCCGGCCTCAGGACCGTCTACGGTTCAGCAGCCACCACGACGTCACCAGGTCTTCGGTGCGACGCAGGTTCAGCCCGGTGAGCTCCTGGAACCGGTTCACCCGGTACCGGACGGTGTTCGGATGTACGGCGAGCCGGGCGGCGACCTCCCGCACGTCCTGGTCGCATTCGAGGTACTCGCGCACCGTCTGCTCGATCTCGCTGCTGGAACGCCCGGCGACGTCGAGTGCCGTCAGGTGGCGCACGCAGAGCCCCTCGGCTGTGTGCGGGTCGGACAGTACGAGCGGTCGCGGCCCGAGATCGGACAGACGCACGAGGCCCGACATGGCGAACCGCTGTGCGGTCGACAGGGCCAGCACTGCCTCGTCGAAGCCGGTGTTGAGTTCCTCCAGCGGGAGCGGCGGACCGGCAGCCACCAGGTGACCGGCCATGGATTCGGGCGCTCTCGGTGCGATAAAGCCGAGTACCGGCCCGACCTGGGCGAGCAGGAGCCGGTCGGCCGGAACGCTCAGGGCGGACGCGATGGCTCGGCGGACCGCGTCGGCTTCGCCGGGCGACGTGGCCTGCACGGCGAGGGCGACATGATGCGCCTGTGGGGCGAGCCCGAAGAGGTGGGCGTCGCGATTGATCCGCTCGGCAGGGGACGTCCCGCCGAGCACACCGTTCGCGAAGGCCGAGCGGCGTTCGGCGTCGAAGTGTGCGCGTTCCAGAGCGAGATCGTGCTGGACTCGGGCGAAGATCGCGGACGCCTCGTTGGAGAACTCCCAGGTGCTGTCGTGCACCGCGAGCAAGAGGTCAGGGGGCAGACCCACTTCGGCCGCGACCTCGTCCAACAGCGCGAGCATCTCCCGGGAGCCAAGCTGATAGCCGATGGTGAGCACATCGAGCGGTACACCCTGGGCTGCACGCTCGACCGCGTAGCCACGAAGCATTTCGCGCAGGGCCGCGTCGGGAACGCGCAGGGAGGAGAGCTCCGAGACAAGGATGTCCATGAACCGGCGGGCGGAGGAACGGATCTCCTCGTCCGGGAGCACCTCGTAGCCCGGAACGTGCCGACGGATCAGCGTGACGAGGCGGTCCGCGAAGACATCGCTCAGGGTGCGCAGGCGTGCCACGGCAGCGATCACCGTGCTGTGGGTCGAGGCGTCAAGGGTGGCGAGGTCCGGCATGCTCCGACGTACGGGCCAAGCTGTTGGGGTCTCGTACTCCATGTCGACACCTACCCATCAACATTGTTACCCGGACCAAAGCTCCCGCGAGGATGTTATCGGTGCTCCGTAGTCCGAACGGTACGGCGCGGCCACACTATGGCGCATCTCCCGGCGACCTTGTTCCGCATGCCATGTCGGGTGCTCTTCAACGTCGAAGGGATCTCTCCTGTGGCACGTCTCCTCACGAAGTCCCCGGCCCGTCCGTCCGCATCCCGTTCGCCGGCGGGCTACGTTCTCGGCCTGCTGTTCGCCGGCAATCTGCTCAACTTCTACGACCGGGCCCTGCCTTCCGTCGTGCTGGAGCTGATCAAGAACGAGTTCGGCTTCGACGACACCCGGGTCGGTCTGCTCGCATCGGAGTTCGCCCTCATCGCGGCCCTCGCGGCCCTCGCAGGCACCCCACTCGGACGACTGGCCGATCGAGTCGCGCGCACAGCGGTCGCGGGCTGGGGGCCGGGCCGCCACGTCCGAAGGCGCCCCGACCGCTCCACAGCGGCCGCGCCACCTGGATCTCGGTCAATAGGACCAGGACCACTTCTGGTTCGCGCTGCCGTTGCAGGTCCACAGCTGCAACTCGGTGCCGTTCGCGGTCTTGGCGCCCTTCACGTCCAGGCACAGGCCGGACTTCTGGGCGACGATGGTGCCGTCGCTCTTCACGGTCCATTTCTAGGACGTCCCGCCGTGGCAGTTCCACTGCGAGACCTTCGTGCCGGGGCTCGTCCCGTTCTCGAAGACGTCCAGGCATTCCGTGGCGCCCATGGTGCGCAGTTCACCGGTGGAGGTCGGTGAGATCAGCTGGTTGAGGCCGCCGTTGCAGTCCCAGATCTGCTCCTTGGTGCCGGGCAGGTAGACGTTGCCGTCAGTGTCGATGCACTTGCCGGACTGGGCGCTGACCAGCGCGCCGGTGCCACCTGTCCCGGAGGTGGGCACCGCCGAGATGAGGGCGACGCCGCCGGGGGCCACGCTGGTGGTGTAGGTGCTGACGGTACCCAGCGGCTTGTCGTTGTTGATCATGTCGGTGATCTTCGCCGACCCGTTGAGTCCGAGCCGGGCCAGCGGGAGGCTGAAGGTGTGGCTGGACGAGGTGTCCGTGTTGAACACACCGATGTACCAGGTGCCGTTCTTCTCACGCTTGGCGAAGACCTGCTCGTTGCCGTCCTTGATGACCCGGGCAGCGGGAATGCCGTCCTGGTCGATCGCGATGAGCCGCTTGTTGGCCAGCAGCGCCTTGTCACCCGGGTCGAGATGCGTCAGGTCGGCGCCCAGCATGTACTGGGAGCTGGCCAGCGCCCACAGTGCCATGTTCGTCTGGCGCTGCGGCGGGGTGATGCCGTCGTTCTCGCCGTTGCCGACACCGAACGAGTCCAGGTCGTTCCATCCCCCCTTCCCCGCGTACGGCTGGTACTCGGCCGCGTCGTCGAACCTCTCGGAGACCTTCTCCCAACTGGTGAGCGGGAAGCTGTAGCCCTTCGGGCTGGCGCCGATGTCACCGTCGATGCGCCAGGCGTTCGACAGCTCCGACCAGGTGGAGGAGGCGGACAGGCTGGCGGACAGGCTGAGCGCGATCGGACGGCCGGTCTGTTCCAACGCCTTGGACCAGGCCCTGACGTCGGCCGTCTTCGACGGCCCGACCCCGTCCAGCTTCAGATAGTCCACGCCCCAGTCGGCGAACTGGTCCGCCCAGGAGTCGATGAACTCCTGCGCCCCGGGCTTGCTGAAGTCGATGTTCCGCATGCCCTTGCAGTTGAAGTTGCTCGCACTGCCCGATGTGGCGATCTGGTCCGCGGTGTACGACGTGCCCTTGATCTTCGTCTTCTTCGCCACCGCCTGCGCGGAGATGCCGGGCGTCACGTACAGGCCGAACTTCAGCCCCTTGCCGTGCACGTAGTCCGCGAGGACCTCCATGCCGTCCTTGGAATCACTGCCCGGGAACAGTGATCCGTCGGTCACCCAGCGACCATTGGAGTCCACATCAGGGCCCTGGCTGCCCGGGCACTTATACCAGAAGTCGTCCATGTTGGCGTAGTTGTAGCCGAGGTCCTTCAGCCCACTGGATACGAGGGCGTCGATCTGCGCCTTGAACTTCCCCGCCGTGGGGTCCCGCTGCAGGAACCCCCAGCCGCTCCAGCCCATCAGCGGCGCGTCGACGGCCAGACCGTTGTCCAGCATCGGTGCCGCGTCCGCCACCGGCACCGCAGCCGGCGATCCCAACGCCTGCGGCGCCGCCAGTCCGGTGCCGACAGTGAGGGCGAGCGCCACCACCATCCATCGAGATTTCATGTGTCCTCATCCTCGTTCCTGTGAGCGTGTGGCCGGCGACGGCGTGCAGGACCGCGGAAGGAGCTCTCCTTCTCGCCGTGGTCCCCGGCGCCGAACCTTGTTCATGCCTTGTCCACGACAGCGCGAAATGGGGTGATCAGTGTTTTTCCAGGCTGCTGCTTGCCTCCTTTCGGGGACGCTGCCCGTACATCGTTCGGGCAGGATCTTCAGCCCGCGCCCAGTCGGCGTCGTCGCGCCCGTCCACATCCCTCCGGGGCGGCCCCCCCCCCCCCCCCGGGCCCCCCCCCCCCCCCCCCCCCCCCCCCCCCGGACTCCCCTCAGCCCTTGTTGGCTCCGAGGGAGAGTCCCGAGATGAACTGCTTCTGCAGAAGGACGTAGACCACCAGGGTCGGGACCGCGGCGATCAGGGCGCCGGCCGCGATGAGGTTCTGGTTGCTCACGAACTGCCCCTGGAGGTTGGCCAGCGCCGAGGTGACGGGGCGCTTGTCTCCCGATGACATCAGCGTGATGGCCCAGAAGAAGTCGTTGTAGATCCAGGTCGTCAGCAGAGTGGCCAGCGCGGCCAGGGCCGGACGGCACAACGGGATCGTGAGCCGCCAGAAGCGGGTCCACAGGCTCGTTCCGTCGACCAGCGCGGCCTCGTACATCTCCCCCGGGATCGACTTCATGTAGTTGCTGAGCACGAAGACGCAGAATCCCAGCTGGAAGGCCACGTTGATCGCGATGAGGCCGAAGGCGGAGTTGTACATCAGGCCGCTGTCGCTCAGGAACGAGGGCAGCGGGATCTTCAGGTACATCCGGAACAGCGGCGTGATGATCACCTGCTGGGGCAGCAGGTTTCCGGCGGTGAACAGGATGAGCAGGGCCACGTTCACCTTGACGTTCACCCGGGTGAGGACGAACGCAGCACCGGAAGCCAGCGCGAGCACGATGATGACCGCCGGCACCGTGATCACGATCGAGTTCCAGAAGAACCGGCCCATGTTCGCCTGGGACCACGCGTCGCCGAAGTTGCTCAGCGTCAGGCTGTGCGGCAACGACACGTATCCGTGCTTGCGGGTGTCGGCGTACGGACGGACCGCGATGTACAGCGCGAAGAAGATCGGCAGCAGCCACAGCACGGAGGCACTGACCAGAAAGATCTGGGAGAGGACCTGGCCGCGTGGTCGCGCCGGGCGAACAGTGCCCGGCGGTGTCGCGACCCCCGGCAGCGTCGTCGGACTACTCACTGTGTTTCCTCCCTGCGGAACGTCTGACGGAGGAAGAGGCAGATCGGCACCAGCGAGATCAGGAGCAGTACGACCCCGAGGGCGGAGCCGAAGCCGACACGCTGGGTCTCACCGACGATGTTGGCGGTCACCAGGACCGACAGCAGTTCCAGGCCGTTGATGCCCTTGTTGGTGATGTAGACCAGGTCGAAGGCGCGGAGCGACTCGATGACGGTGATCACCATGATGACGACGTTGATCGGTCTCATCACGGGGAAGACGACCCGCCAGAACGTCTGCCAGGCACTGGCACCGTCCATCCGGGCGGCCTCCCGAAGGGTCGGGTCGACGGCCTTCAGACCCGCCAGGTACAGCACCATCACGTACCCCGCCTGCCGCCAGGTGGCTTCCAGGAGAACGGCCCACAGGTTCAGGTCCGGGTCGCCGAGCCAGTCGATGGCGTTGTTGTCCCCGGCTCGGCCGATGACGGTGTTGATCACGCCGTAGTTCTGGGAGTACATGAACTCCCAGATGATGCCGACGAGCGCCAGCGAGAGCATGACCGGCAGGAAGAGGATGCTCTGGTACATCCGGCTGCCGCTGATGCCGCGGTCGATGACGACTGCGAACACCATCCCCAGCGGGGTGGCGATCACGACGAAGACGGCGAGCCAGATGAAGTTGTGCTGGACCGCGGGCCAGAACTCCGGGTAGTTGGTGGCGGCCTGGTGGTAGTTCTGGACGCCGTTGACACACCCGTTGTTGAGGATCGAGGGCAGGGCGGGGTCGCATGCCTTCGTGTGCAGGTCGCCCACGCCGTTCCACCTGGTGAACGACAGCAGTACGGTGCCGATTGCCGGGAACCACACGAAGGCCAGGCTGAGCAGCAGTGGGATGCCGAGCAGAAGGGCGACGACGACGCGGTCCTGGGTGTTCAGGTGCCGTAGGCGGCGGGAACGCCGCGGCTTGCGCCGGTCGGCCGTGCGACCGGGCGGCGCCGGCAACCGGTGGGTGCGGGTAGTGGTGCTCATCCGGTGTAGATCGCCTTCGCCTGGGACTCGGCGCTCTTCTGCAGAGACGCGATGCCGCTGGTGCTGGGGTCGCTGATGAACTTCTGGATGAGGGAGATCATCGCGGTGGCCATGGCGGGGTCGGCGTCCCGGTCCATGAACTGGCCAACGGCCTTGCACTTGGCGATCTCGGCCACCGACTTCTTCTGGATGGCGTTGTACGTCGGCATCTTCAGGCCCTTGGCCAGACCGACGTCCCACTGGTCGGTCTTGAGGTACTCGGCCTCCGCCTCACCCGTGCCGATGTACTCCAGGACGGCCTTCGCCGCGGCAGGGTTCTTGGCCTTGTTGCTCAGCATGAAGCCGTCGGCGGGTGCGTCCATGTAGTCCTGTCCCCACTTCGCGTTGATCGCGGGGAAGGGGAAGAAGTCCAGGTCGTCCAGGTCCGCCTTGTCGCTGACGAACTGCGCGGCCACCTGGTTGGTGCCCTGGAACATCATCCCGGCCTTCTTGGACTCCAGCGTCTTGGCCGCGTCCTGCCACGTCCGGCCGTTCGCGCCGCTCTGCACGTAGGGCATCATTTCCGCCCAGTGCTGGAAGACCGTGTTCACGCCCTGGTCGGTCCACGCGATCTCGTGCTTCATCAGCTTGACGTGGTAGTCGTAGCCGTTGATCCGCATGTTGAGGATGTCGAACGTGCCCAGGGCCGGCCAGCCGTCCTTCTCGCCGAACGCGATCGGGATGAGCCCGTCGGACTTCATCTTCTTGCACAGCTCCAGGTACGCGTCCCACGTGGTCGGCACCGTGTAGCCGTTCTTCTTGAACAGGCTCTTGCTGTAGAAGACGACCCACGGGTAGTTGTAGAGCGGCACCAGGTACTGATGACCGTCGAGACCGGTGGAGAGCTGCTTGGCGACAGGACCGAAGTTGCCGCCGATCTTCTCCCATACGTCATCGATCGGCGCGGCCAGGCCCTGGGCCGCGAAGTACTGCATGCGGTAGCCGGCGAACCAGGTGAAGAGGTCGTCCGGAGTGCCCTGCAGGTAGCTGGTGATGTTCTGCTGGAAGGAGTTGTGGTCAACGGTGTTGATCTTGACCTTCACCTTCGTCGACGCCGTCGCGGAGGTCGTCAGCGCGGCGAACGCCGCCTTGGTCGCCGGGTCGGAGTAGTTCGACCCGAAGGTGACCGTGCTTCCCGCCACGGGACCCGACGACTTATCCGTGCCTTCGGCCTCCGAGTCGTCTCCACAGGCCGCGAGCAGTCCACCCGCGGCCACGGTCAGTCCAGCGGCACCCACGCCCCTGAGCAGAGTCCTGCGCGTGTGGGTGGGAGTGACGGCGCCTCTGTCCGGGTCGACAGTCGACATGATGCCTCCATGGCGTGATGATTTGAGCCGAGGAACGGTGGTCCGGGAGTTCAGCCGGAGCGGATCGCACCCGCGCCACTCCGACTGTTTCCAACAGAAGCAACCAATTTGCAACGCAATCGATCGCAGGCGTAGTTCTACGCCCGTCTCGCAGATGCGTCTACGTTCGCGGCCACAAACAACTTTGGAACGCGACACGACCAGTCGCGCACCGCTGGAGCGACTCCTCTCGACTCGCCTCGATGCGCATCGGGCGCCAAGTCCTCACCCCAGCAGGTGATTTGATCAACTCCCCAGGTCAACCGGGGTAGGCAGCGCACGAGTCGCGCGCCACCTCGGCGAAGACCTGCACCATCTGCCTGGTTTGCGATCATCGAATGGCCGCGGCCTCAACTCGTCGGCCACGTTCACAACCCGCGCGATCAGGCCGAAAAGTCAGCACCAAACGCCCCGTCGACGCGACGACGGGGCTTCAGCACCCCCTTCAGCCATGCCCGTTGGTTCTCACGGCAGAACGGGACAGACGGCCCACTCCGGCACGCCGGACCCAGGGTCAAACATGCCGAACCAGTGCGAGAGCACGCACCGACCCGCGCCTCCTGTTAGTTCTTGTGCGGAAGGAACGAGCACTCACGGCATGACCGCCACCCGAGCCCGCCGCTACCCGTCGACATCCGAAGCGCGCACCGGCTCGGTCAGTGGCTCTCAGGAGCGGGCAGTGCGGTCACGGTCGGGCGTGACGAGGTAGGCCATCGCCATGTCGCCGAGTTCGTCCGCGTACCGGCGCAGGGCGACCTCGCCGACGATGGGGTCGGGGCGCACCGAGTTGTGGAAGCAGGCACCGAGGAGGGCTCGGGCTGCGGCGTCCAGGGCCGCCTGCGGGTCCGAGCGCCGGATCCGGTCGACGTAGGGGGTTGCGGCTTCGATCAGGAGGCGGTGGATTTCGGCGATGGCATGGGCCCCGCGGTCCAGCGCCTTGGCCCCCCGGGCGCGCAGCAGCTCGGGAAAGAGCTTGTTGCCTTCGGCGAAGGACTGCAGCAGCGCGTGCGCATAGGTGTCCATGACGCCGGAGAGCGACGCCTCGGCCGCCCGCAGCCGCTCGGCGACGTACGCCTCACGGCGTTCCAGCATCCGCTCGGCCAGGGCGGTGACCAGCTGCTCCTTGTCGTCGAAGCGGCGATAGATCGTGCCGACCGAGACACCGGCGCGTTCCGCGACACCGGAGATCGTCAATTCCTCCAGGCCGGCCGAGGAGGCGATCTCCTCAGACGCCTGCAGTACGCGAGCCAAGGTCGCCGCGCTCCTGGCCTGCTGGGGCTCTCGGTAGAGCGGTGGGCGATCTGGCTCTTCGGTCATGTCACGCATGGTATCGGCGGCAGCCTCAGCACGTTCTCTTGACAAGTCGCTCGCTCCTGCGCGAACCTAATGCGAACCTGAATTCACATTCGCATTCTACGGAGGCTCGAGAATGACCGACAACCAGACGCCGCCCGTGACCGTGACGCTTGCGTCAGGGCCCACCGATGGCAGCATCGACGACTTCGAGCTGTTCTACGCACGCCGCGCCCTCGACCGCTTCAGGGCGCGGCTGGGACGCCAGGGGCTGCTCGACCTCCTGGCCGAGGACATCGAGGAAGGCAACGCCTTCCTGCGCGAGAGCGCTCGCACGTCGGACGGAAGCTTCAAGGGCGGCACGACGGTGCTCACGACGCAGGGCCTCACCGCGGGGGCGTTCCTGGACTGGATGGACAAGGCGTTCGCGGGCGACGAGGGCCCCCTCCTCGCGGCGCACCCCGAGCACTACGTGATGGGCACCGACTCCATCGGGGCGCGCGTGGTGGAGAACATCGGTCCCCACGTCGCCGACTTCTACATGGGTGGCTGGGGAACGGAAGCCCTGGCCTGGGCCACGGACGCGGCGGAACTCCTCCCGGAGTCCGAGTTCCCGCGCAAGATGTCCTCGAACCTCTTCCTGGCCGACGGCACGGTCGTCGGGCGGGCACTGATCCAGTTCGGCGACACCGCCGAAGGCTTCACGGCGAACCTGACGGTGTACTTCCCCGTCACGTGCCCGGACGAGGTCCTGGAGCACCACCTTCGGCACTACGCCGTCGAGTTCAGGAACTGGATCGTCGCCGCTTCGGCTGCCGGCGCCTGAGGAAGGGTGCTCCGGACGCGCATCGGGACGGGGAGGACGCGACCGCGCACGTCCGGAATCCAGTCCGTCGGGCATGCCCTGATCGTATCGACCGAGCAAGGCAGCCGACTGGTGGACGGCGCCGCCGAGTCCTGATCTCCCGCCGCCGGGCAGCGAGTCGCCTGCTCAGGCATCTCAGAGTGCGGATGGCCAGATCGGTCGAGGACGAGCAGACAAGGACGCGAGGCTCCTGGCGGACACGGGTGCGGTCTGGAACCCGTCCACCAGGAGCTGCGCCCCTCCGTACAGCCCCTCGCTCGTCACCATCCAGCGATGCGGCCAGGTCGGAAAGGCTCATTGCCTCCACGATGACCGCCATGCACATGTGGTCCGCAATACGGACGGGCGCTACCTGGCGGTCGGGTCGTCAAGCCCGCCGGGCTCCGGGAGGTACCGCAAGGCGGGGGTGCCGACTTGGGTGTCGGCGACTGTCGCCAGGATTGCTCGCAGTTGGCTCAGCGTGTCCGCCAGCGTCTCGACCGGCACCGCGGTCAGTACGCGGTGGAGCGCAGTCGTCGCGGCCGCGGTGGCGAGTTGGGCGGTGTCGACTCCCGCGGGTGTCAGCCGGACGTTGTGGCTTCGCCCGTCCGAGGGGTCGGGGATGCGGGACACGAGCCCGCGGACTTCGAGCCGGCGCAGGACATTGCTCAGCCCGCCGGTGGTCAGCAGCAGACGCGCTGCCAGCTCCTTCGGCCGCAGCTGGTGCGGGGCGCCGACCGACCGCAGCGCCGCGAGCACGTCCAGTTCTGCGGGCGTGAGGCCCTGCGCTGCCAGTGCGGGAGCAATGGTCTGTTCGAAGAGGGTCTGCAGGCGCACGACGTGCTGGGAGAAGGCGAGGGCCAGGCGCTCCTCACCGGAGTCGCTCACTCGGTCGGCGGACATGCTCTCACCGTACCGGAAAAACCTTTAGTGATACCTTTCAAGAAAGGGAAAGGGATTCATCATGGCGGCTGTCACCGTGTTCGAGGGTGTCCGCGTGTTCACCGGCAAGGGCCTGACGGAACCACGGCGGGTGTATGTGCAGGGGGCGGAAATCGCCGGCGAGGCACCCTCGGACGAGGTGGTCGACGGTGCGGGCAGGGTGCTGCTGCCGGGGTTGATCGATGCGCACATGCACGTGCTCGGTCGCGCTGACCTGGAGAACCTGGCGCGTTGGGGGGTGACGACTGGGCTGGACATGGCGGCCTGGCCGCAGTCGTTCGTCGCCGAGATGCGCGACCAGAAGGGCGTGGCGCAGATCTTCAGCGCGACGACCCCGGCTGTCGGCGCCGGCGGCAACCACGCCAAAATGCCCGGCTTCCCCGCCGACGGCATCGTCACGAGCCCGCACGAGGCGCGCGTGTTCGTGGAGCGCCGTGTCGCCGACGACGCGGATTACATCAAGATCGTCACCGAGGCCGCGCCACCGGCGGGCATGGACCAGGAGAGCGTGAACGCGGTCGTCGCCGCTGCGCACGAACACGAACTGCTGGTAGTGGCGCACTCGATCACCACCGGCGCCTTCCGTGTGGCAGTCGAGGCCGGTGTCGACATCAGTACGCACGCGCCCCTCGACGCCGTCCTGGACGAGGAGACCGTCCAGCGGATGCTCAGCGACGGGATGATCTCCTCGCCGACTCTGACGATGATGCGCGGCATCGCAGAGGTGCGGGCCGCGGCGGGGCTCAGCTACGAGTACGCCCGCGACACGGTGACCCGGTTCCATCAAGCCGGTATCCGGCTGCTGGTCGGAACCGACGCGAACTCCGCTCCCGGTGTCCCTTTCGCTCCCGAGCACGGCTCGTCCCTCCACGACGAGCTGGAACTCATGGTCGAGGCCGGCCTCACGCCCCTCGAAGTGCTCCGCGCGGCCACCAGCCTCACGGCGGAGACGTTCGGTCTCGGGGACCGTGGCGTCATCGAGCCGGGCAGGCGCGCTGACCTGCTCCTGGTGGACGGCGACCCGACGCAGGACATCACCGCGACCCGCAACATCGCTGGGGTATGGATCGCAGGGGAGCGCGTGCGATGAGCACCGGCAGCCGTACCCCGCCTCGGCTTCGCGCCCTGCTCGACTCGATCCCCGTCTACGTGCCCGGAAAACCGGCAGCGTCCGCGGGGGGGGCGCGGGCTGGAAGCTGTCCTCCAATGAGAACCCGTATCCCCCGCTGCCCGGTGTGTTGGAGGCCGTGGTCACTGCTGCCGGGAAGATGAACCGGTACCCGGACCTGCACGGGACGGAAGTCACCGCCAGGCTGGCGGAACACCTCGCGGTGCCCGCCTCCCGCATCGCTCTGGGCACCGGATCCAGCGCATTGCTGCAGCAGCTCTGCAGGATCGCTGTCGATCCCGGCGACGAGGTGGTGTATGCCTGGCGGTCCTTCGAGTCCTACCCCCTCGTCACCCGCTTGTCCGGGGCGCGTCCGGTGCAGGTGCCGCTCACCGGTGACGAGGCGCACGACCTCGACGCCATGGCGCGGGCGGTCACCGACCGCACGCGGCTGGTGTTCGTGTGCACGCCGAACAATCCGACCGGCCGGGCCCTGCGACGAGACGTCCTGGAACCGTTCCTCGACCGCCTACCGGCCGATGTGCTGATCGTCCTGGATGAGGCGTATGCGGAGTTCACCACGGACCCGTACTGCGCCGACGGCGTCGAGCTCTCGCGCGACCGGCCGAACGTCGTGACATTGCGGACCTTCTCCAAGGCCTACGGGCTCGCCGGGATGCGGATCGGCTATGCGGTGGCCCACGAACCGGTCGCCGAAGCGCTGGGGAAGACCGCCGTCCCCTTCGGCGTCTCCGTGGTCGCGCAGAGTGCCGCCATCGCCTCTCTCGACCGGCGGACCGAGCTGATGGAACGGGTCGGCGAACTGGTCGCCGAACGGGAACGGGTCCGCGAGGCGCTGCTGAGCCAGGGCTGGACCCCGCCAGACAGCCAGGCCAACTTCCTCTGGCTCCGTCTCGGCGAGCAGACCAGTCCCTTCGCCGAACACTGTCTGGGCTCCGGCGTTGCCGTGCGGCCCTACGGCCAGGACGGAGTCAGGGTCACCATCGGGGAACGAGAGGCGAACGACGTGTTCCTGACGGCGGCAGGATCATGGCGGGGGGACGTCGCCGAGATAGGCGCGGACCGCTCCTGACGTTTCGTCCTGCCGACCGAGGACCAACAGGTCCGGTCCCGGCGGTGCGCCTCGCAGGGGCCGGTAGGTGAGGCCTGGCAGGACGATGCGCTCCGTGGCGGTGGGGACGAGAGCCACGCCGGTGCCGGCCAGGGCAAGGGCGAGAGCTCCGAGGGTGCTGCCGACCAGGCGGACCCGGGAACGGTCCTCCTCGGCGCCCGGCCAGAGCCGGGAGAGGATGGTCTCGTCCTCCTGGCTGCTCGCGAAGACGATGAGCTCGTGGGCGCCCAGGGTGGAGGTGGTCACCGAGGGCGCGGACGCCAGCTCATGGTCGGAGCGCAGGGCGACGGACAGCGGAGTGGGCGCGCGACGTGTGACAGACAGACCGTCGGTGTCGCCGAGACCCAGGTCGGGGCAGTAGCCGAGATCGAGCGCCCCGTCGCGCACCGCCTGGATCTGGGCCGCCGGCGGAAGCTCGGTCAGGGCGAGGCCGACCCGTGGGTGCGCCTGGGCGAATTCGCGCAGGTCGTCGGAGAGGACGCCCTGGAGGACGGCGACGCCGGCGAAGCCGATCCGGACCGTTCCCGTCTCGCCGTGAACCGATTCCCGGGCCACCTGAAGGGCGCGGTCGGCCTGTGCCAGGGCTCTGCGGGCCTCGGGCAGCAGCAGTTCACCGGCCTCGGTCAGCTCGACGCGTCGGCTGGTCCGGGAGAACAGGCGTCCGCCCACCTCCCGCTCCAGAGCCTGGACCTGGGCGCTGAGGGTGGACTGGGTGACGTGCAGCAGGGCGGAGGCCCGGCCGAAGTGCCGTTCGTCGGCGACGGCGACGAAATAGCGCAAGTGCCGCAGCTCCACCGTCCACTCCTGTTCATCGTTCCAGACGATGGGTTGATCGTATCTTTCGGTTGGACCTATCGCTCAGGCGGACGCACGCTGGACGCATGAACGTGACATCTCAGGATCGACAGGACATTGCTGATCTCATGACCGGGTGGATCCACCGCGACCTGGGCGAGTGGGACCGGCTGAAGAGCCTCTTCCACCCCGACGGCCGGATCGAGATCACCTGGTTCGAGGGGTTGGCGTACGAGTCCGTGGACGCCTCCGCCCGGATGGGGGACTCTGCCTTCCGGACCAAGCACCTGATCACCGCACCTGTGGTGGCCTTCTCCGCTGACGGTACCCGTGCCGTCAGCGAGACCAACGCCGTCATCATCGGCGAGAACGTCGACCTGCGCCTCGGCTGCAACGGCCACAACCGGTTCATCGACCGTCTGGAGAAGCGGGACGGGGTGTGGCGCATCAGCGACCGCAAGAGCGTCTACGACTTCGGCACCTTCACCTTCCCCGCCGGGATCGTCGACATCGACGCGGAGATTGTGGCCCGGTACCCGCGGGAGTACGCCGCCCTCGCCTACCTGCTGGAGGCCAGCGGATTCCCGGTGAGCCGGGTTTTCGCGACCAAGGGCAGCGACCTGGAACGCGACATCAAGGACTCCGCCTTCGCCTGGCTCGGCGAGCAGACCGACAAGTGACGGCCACAGCGGCGAACGAGAAGTACAGAGGAACACCATGAAACTGATCACGATCGAGGAGCACACGCTGCACGCCGGTGTGGCCAAGGCGTCCGCCGCCCGGACGGCAGGGGTCAGCCCTGGCTTCGGCGCGTCCTACGCCCCGGCGAGCGGCCTGCCCTACAGCCCGACGGCCGAGGTGCTGGAAGACCTGGACGAGGGCAGGCTCGCCGCCATGGATGCCGACGACATCGACATGCAGGTGCTCTCCAACCTCACCACCCAGTACCTGCCGGCCGACGTGGCACCGGAGTTGGTCCGCGACGTCAACGACCGCCTCGCGGCAGCCTGCGGGCGGCACCCCGACCGGTTCGCCGCCTTCGCGTCCCTGCCCACCACCACCGCCGACCGCGCTCCGGACGAACTCCGGCGCGCGGTGGAGGAGCTGGGCTTCGTCGGCACCCTCATCCACGGTCGCACCGACGACGAGTACCTGTCCGCCGAGCGGTTCGACCCGATCCTGCGCACCGCCGCCGATCTGCGCGTTCCCGTGTACCTCCACCCCGCTCCGCCAACCCGCGTCACCGCTGCCGACAACTACGAGGCCGGACTGGACCAGGTCGTCGCCACCAGGTTCGCGACCGCGGCGTGGGGCTGGCACAACGAGTCCGGCGTCCACTTCATCCACCTGGTGCTCAGCGGCGTGTTCGATCGCTACCCCGAACTGCAGTTCATCCTCGGTCACTGGGGCGAGGGCGTCCCCTGGTATCTGGACCGTCTCGACGAAGCTTTGCCGCGCAAGGCCACCGGCCTCGACCGCACCATTGGCGAGTACGTCCGGCAGAACACCTATTACACCCCCAGCGGTATGTTCACCGCCCCCCACCTGCGCTTCTGCACCGACCTCCTCGGTACCGACCGTATGATCCACTCGGTCGACTACCCCTTCGTCGGCAATGCCGGATCCCGCACCTTCCTGGCCGACTCCGGACTCTCCGAGGACGCCCAGCACGACATCGCCCACCGCAACGCCGAACGCCTCCTCCGCCTCTGACTGCCCGGCGTGCGCGGGCACGGGGGCAGGTACCGACGTGGCGGGCGGCGGCAGCGTCCTGCCGTCAGGGGTGAGTGCGCGGGAGAGCCGGTTGAAGGAGCCGTCGAGTGCGGCGGGCAGGTCCACGGACCGGCGGTCCAGCGCCCATTGCATCTAAAGGCCCGCGTAGCGGCACTGGAAAGGATCGTGCGCCGGGGCTGTCGAGCCGCCCCGCCGTTCCTCAGGTGCGGGCCGCTGACGAGGCGACGATCCAGTTCCTGAACTCGACGGCGAAGTGCCGGAGATGATGCTCCAGAACACTCTCCGGGCACGCGGTGGGAAGGTAGACCGTCAGACTCGACGTGAAGCCCTCATCGGTGTCGCCGAACTGAATTAGCACACGTCCCACGACCGTGCCGTCGGCAAGGTACAGATTCGTGGCCTTCTTGTACGGGAACTCTGCTTCCGGGAGACGCTCGCTCGCGTCCGCGGCCCATGCCATTGCCTCAGCGGACCAACTCCCCAGGTAGAAGGAGCAGACATGGGGGCCCACGTTCTCAACGATGTGGACCGCTCCGTCCGGCTGCCCGACCATGACGTAATGCTCGGGCTGCGCGTCCAGGAGCACGTTCTCATCAGCGAAGGCCTTGTCCATCCAGGCCACGAACTCGCCGGCTGAAGTGCCTCGCGTCGCAAGTACCGTCGTACCGCAGTTGAAGGTGCCGTCGGAGAGGCGAGCGCTCTCCCGCAAAAAGGCCTCTCCCTTGTCGATGTCCTCGGCCAACAGATCGAGCAGTCCCTGACGTCCCAGCCGTTCCCTGAAGCGCCTCAGCGCACGGCGGGCGTAGAACAACTCGAAGTCGTCGATGTTCCCCCCACCGGCCGGTCCTGATGCGAGCGTCACGACTGCGGGCGGCGAAGTCTGGCTTTCAGTCATTCTCGAGGCTCCATTGGTGAAACGAGAGCGAGCTGTCGCTCGCAACGGGCGCACGTCGAGGCACACGACGTAGTGAAGGGCCGACACGACGGTCAGGAGAAACGACCTGACGCCGACTCAGATCTTAGGTGGTGCACGGCGATCGCCTCAGGGCCGCACGCCGCGCACCACGGCGGCCTACTTGGCCTGGACAGCCTTGTGGAACCCGACCCGGCCCGCCTCGATGTGCTGGCGCAGGACGTTCGTCTTCATGTCAGGGTGGTGTTCGGCGTTCGGCTCAGGCACCAAGGGGTTGCCGGCCCAGGACATCAGCCGGCAGACACGGTGACGGATCCGCCATCCCTGCTCGGTCCGGACCAGTTCGTCGTCGTACCAACCGGTCCCCTGCCACGTCGGGCCGCCTTCGGCCGCCTCGCGCACAAGCAGCCAATTGCCATAACTGAAGGCGTGCGCCTTGTCACCGTCGACATGTACGAGATGACCCATCATCGTGTGCTGATGACCGTCCAGGCCCGCGTGGAACTCGGCAAACGAGCGCTTGAAAGTGGCGAGTCCCTCCCAGGCGTTTCCGGCCGGACCGAACTCAGCGGTCACATCCTCCGCGAAGACACGGTCGAACAGGTCCCACTCATGGGCATCAAGCGCGAAGCCGTAGAGATTCAGGACTTCGATAATGGCGGCCTTGTCGTGTTCAACCATTGTTGCGCTCCTCATCCTTCAAGTCGCCAGTGGGACACTCCCGATGCCCGCTGTGAAACACGCACTCAGTGGCGGTCCGACTGTTACTCGACAGCCGCCGGAGTATGGAACGCGGTGCGAGGAGTGCGCTCCGCCGCCCCTTGCCGGCGAGGTGCAGTCCCGGCCGTCCGCCCTCAAGCGCAATGCCACGCAAGTGCGTGCGATGCGGGTCGCGAGTCGATCACCGAGCGACGGCCCAGCGGCCCGTTGGCCTCGCCGGTTCGGCATCCGAATTGCCGTCCACCACATCCGAGGACGGCTCAAGGCCGACGAAAGGGTGGCGGACGTGGGCACCATCATCAAGAGCCATGGAGAAACTGTCAACACTTCATGTCCTACGAGTTACATCGTCCTACCACCCCCGCGGAACCGACCGGGAGGACTGGCGGCACGCAGGAGCCACAGACCTCAACTCCTCACGCACTCACACACGACGTCACCACGCTCGGAGTCGACTCCAAGGCTGCATCACACATGAGGTCAACGCGCTGGTCACTATCGGCGAACAACACACGACCGAGAATAAGCCTGGTCAAAATGTTGACACTTTGAAGTGTGCCTTCTACGGTGCGATCAGGGGCACCGTTATATCCACCGGGCGGTGGGAGGCCGGGAGCTGCCATCAAACGATCACGATTCGCTGCGGCCCCAGCCGCCGCCTGTCCTTCGGGGTTCATCACCACCGCACCAACAGCGGCACACCCGGGGCCCCTGCTCCGCACCGGACCGCTGCCCGGCGACTGGGCGACCGCCTCGGGGGCCGCTCTGGACGACGATCGCCATGAACGGCATCCGGCCCCCGGATGCCGCAGGCCAGAGCCTCAACTGCACGAAGGCTGCGAGTTCGAGCCGGCAAGAGCGCGGTCGAACCCTCATCCGCAAGAACCGACCACAGGAGATATCGACGATGGTTGCGACTCACCCCACGTCCGAGAGGCTGACGACGGTCCTCGAGAAAGTCCGGGCGCTCGGGCCGGACCTGACGAAACGCGCGCTCGCTGCGGAACGCGCCGGCAGGCTTCCCGACGAGACCATCACGGATCTGGATGCCACCGGCGCGTTCAACATCGGCAGTCCCGCGGAGTTCGGCGGCTACGAGCTGACCGTTCGGGAACAGTTGGACGTCGTTTCCGAGGTGTCCAAGTGGGACGGCTCCTGCGGATGGAGCGTATGGGTGGGGGCCTCGACCAACTGGATTCCCGCCGGTTCCGGGGCCCGCGTCGTCGAGGAGGTCTACGGTCCGTCGTGGATCGGTCCGCGGGTCGCCGCCTCAAGCCACTTCCCGGCCTCCAAGGGGCGCGCACAGCGCGTCGAGGGCGGCTGGACCATCTCCGGCGGCCCCTGGACGTTCGGCAGTGACGCGCTCTGGGCCCCGTTCACCAACCTCGGCTGCATCGCCGATGACGGCGACGGCCCGTACTTGGTGGGCGTTCAGGTTCCTCGCGACGAACTCCGCTTCCTCGATGACTGGCAGGTCGCCGGCATGCGCGCCACCGGCAGTGTGTCCATCACGCTCGCGGAGGACCAGCTCTTCGTTCCGGAGCATCGCGGTGTCGACTTCCGGCGCGTCGTCGGCGGATCTCTCGACAACGGCCTCAAGGGCGCCCTGTGGAAGGCGCCTTCCCTCGGCTGGGCGTTCAGCCTCATGGCAGGGATGTCGATCGGCCTCGCCCAAGGTGCGCTGGACAGGTTCCTCGAACGCGCCGCAGGCCGGCCCCTGCGCGGCACGACGTACAAGAATCAGCTGGAAGCGCCCCTCACACATTTGATGCTCACAGAGGTTCATTCGAAGATCCGGTCCGCGACGTTGCTGACCCGCGCCAACGCCGATGAAACCGATCGGCTCGGAGCACTCGCTGCCGCCGGGACACCGGCCGACCCGGAGTACATGCAGATGTTCAGCGCGCGCGTCCTCGCCGAGACGGCCTACGCGGCCAAATGGTGCGCGGAGGCGATCGAGCTGCTCCAGCGGAATTCCGGATCGACCGCGATCATGGAAAGTGAGCCCATTCAGCGGGCCTGGCGGGACGCTCGTGTCATCACGTTGCACGGAGCCCTCAACCTCGAAGCCCTGTCCGAGAACTACGGAAGGCTGATGGCGGGATCCCAGCCGCACAAGTTCGAGGGGATCACCACCTTGGACCGTTTCGCGCCGGTTGCTCCGAAGAAGGCCGGCTGAGTTCGCGGCAAGGACGCGGCGCCGCCCACGGGCCCGGGCCCTGCCAGGAATAGACGCCTGACTGCCACAGCGGCAGCGAAGTGTGGGAGCAGGCGGCGGTGACAGCGCCGCCTGCTCCCCGGCCGCCACGACGCCCTTCCGGTACGACCGGTCAGAGCCAGCGACGCCACTTGAAGACGCTCCAGAGACCGACCCCGAAGCCGATCATGAGCGCGACGGCAAACGGATACCCCCAGGTCCAGTGGAGCTCCGGCATGTGGTCGAAGTTCATGCCGTAGACAGAGGCGATCAGGGTCGGGGTGAACAGGATCGCCGCCCAGGACGAGATCTTCTTCACCTGCTCGCCCTGTTCGATGGTCTCCTCCGCAAGGCGGCGGCTCTCCTCGCCCTGGGCGAGGCTCGCACTCGACATGCTCCGCATGGCCTCGTTCTGCTCCATCGTCACCAGCGTGGAGTGGACGGTCAGCGCGTTCTCGAGCAGAGACCTGGAGCCGTCCACGCGTTCCGACACGCGGATGGTGTGGTCGAGCACGTTGCGCAGCCGGTTCTGCACCTCGTCGCCGGTGCCGTACCTGCCGGCACCGCGGAGCAGGCCTCGCACCATGTCCGGCAGCGCTCCGATCGCGCGCTGGAGCGCGATCACCTGCGAGAGCAGTCGGTAGATCCGTTCCGACAAGGCAGGATCCGCGCTTCCCTCCCCGAAAAGGCTGTCCTCGACCTGGTCGATATCGTTCATCAGCCCGGCGACGACAGGAGCGTAACCATCGACGATGACGTCGAGGAAAGCAGTGAGCATCGCCTCGGGCCCTGTACCGAGGAACTGCGGCTCCGCCTCGAGAGCGTCCCGGGCCGCCGTCAGGTCAGGCACAGCGCCGTGCCTGACCGTGATGACGAATTGCCGCCCGACGAACAGGTGGACTTCACCGAAGTCGACGCGCTCGTTCCGGTCGTCGTAGGAGGCGGGCCGCAGCACGACGAACATCGTCTCGCCGTACCGCTCGAGCTTCGCGCGCTGATGACCCTTCTGCGCGTCCTCGACGGCCAGGGGGTGCAGTCCGAACCGGGCCGCGGCGGTCTCCAGCTCGTCCGGGCCGGGGTCCATCAGGCCGATCCAGGCAACGCCGCCCGACTGCTCCAAGTCGTCGGCCGCGTCCTCCAGATCCGACGGGCACGGGATGGGGCGCCCGTCGACATAGAGGCGACCGTCGATCGCCGTCACCGGACCGCCCCCTTGTCGTGGACGGCCGGCGACGCCGGCACGAGCACGCTCTGCACGGCGGGCCCGACGAGCGCGATCAGCTGCTCGCGCTCCGCCCCGGTGAGCGTGGGGACACCGACGACGCGTCGCCCCACCACGAGCCCGACGAGCATCGACGACACGACCCCCACCCGGAGCGTCAAGTCGTCGTCGGCGGAGCGCGACGCGAGAGCGCCGACCAGCAGTCGTTCCTGAAGGAAGCCGCGCAGCTGCTCGTTCGCCTGGTCGTTGGCGATGGCGCCCCGGAGCATCGCCATGAGCGGCTCCGAGCTCCGGACGTCCTCCTCCCACACCTCGAGGAAGGCGCGGACGACGCGTTCTCCGAGGCCGTCGTCCGCGCCCTCGAAAGCGGCGCTGAAGCGTGCCAGCGCGTCAGCGGGAACGGACATGACGGCGGCGAACAGCTCGTTCTTCGACCGGAAGAACTGCATCACCAACGACGCGTCCACCCCGGCGTCGGCTGCGACCCGCCGGATCGTGGTCGCCGTGAAGCCATCGGCTGCGAACCGGGCGCGGGCCGCGGCGAGGATCGCCTGCCGCGTCGTGTTCGTTCCCGGCCGGCGTCCGAGACGGCCGGTCGTGGCGGGAGTCGTGTGCGCGGTCATGTGCCAAAACTACCCCCGCGCCATGATCTCAACAGCTGTTGAGATCATGCCGCGGCGGACGTACGCTCGCATGGTGGACAGAGCCGGTCCACGGACGCAGAGATGCGAGGAGTTCACCATGAGTGATGTCCAGAAGGTATTCACGCCCTCTCAGCCGCTGGAGCCAGGTGCCCGGTACGGAGTACTGAGCGGCTACGAGCCCGGTACCCGAACGCTGGAGGCGGGCTTTCAGATCGCCCCGCCGTTCAAACCGCTCCCCCTCGACATCGTGCTCGACAAGGACGTGCCGGTCACACTGCGCGACGGCGTCACGATCTACGTCGACGTCTTCCGTCCCGCCGGCGCGGAACGGGTGCCGGTCATCGTGGCGTGGAGCCCGTACGGGAAGGGCCAGGGCTCGTCCGCCAGCGTGATGGGCATCTTCGGCATGGTCGGTCTGGACAACGGGATCGTCTCGGGTCTGGAGAAGTTCGAAGGCCCCGACCCCTCGTACTGGTGTGCGCAGGGCTATGCGATCTGCAACCCGGACATCCGGGGCGTGGCCAACTGCGAGGGCGACAGTGTCGTCTGGGACCGGCAGGAGGGCCGCGACTGCTACGACCTGATCGAGTGGCTCGGCGTCCAGGACTGGTGCACGGGCAAGGTCGCCATGAGCGGCACGTCCTACCTTGCGGTCTCGCAGTGGTTCACCGCGGCCGAGCAGCCTCCGCACCTTGCGGCGATCAATCCGTGGGAGGGCGTCAGCGACGTCTACCGCGACCTGGTGATGCGCGGCGGCATTCCCGACACCGGATTCGCCCGGCAGCTTCAGGACAACAGCTACTACGGCAACGGCCAGAAGGAGGACATCCTCACGGAGGCCGACCGCTACCCGCTGGTGAACGACCTGTGGGAGAACAAGATCCCGCTCTTCGACCGGATCAACGTGCCCGCGTACGTCGTCGCGAGCTACTCCAACACGCTGCACACCGCAGGCACCTTCCGGGCCTGGCGGCGCATGGAGTCCGAGCAGAAGTGGCTGCGCGTCCACAACAGCCAGGAGTGGCCGGACTACTACGAAGAGGCGAACGTGGAGGACCTGCGCCGGTTCTTCGACCGTTTCCTCAAGGACGAGCAGAACGGCTGGGAGCAGACGCCACGCGTGCGCTACTCACTCCTCGATCTCCAGGGCGGCGACCGGGTCAACATCCCGGCGGACCAGTTCCCGCCAGCGGACGTCACACCGGTGAAGTACTACCTCGACGGCCGCTCAAGGACGCTGGGGACCGCGGCACCGGACACCGGGGCAACGGCGGGTTACGCGGTCGGCGCCAACCCGGACACGGTGTCCTTCGTGACGCGCTTCGACCAGGAGACCGTTCTGGTCGGCTACCCGAAGGCGCACCTGTGGGTCGAGGCCGAAGGTGCGGACGACATGGACCTGTTCCTGCTCGTCCAGAAGCTCGACGCGTACGGCACACCCCTGCAGCAGTTCACCGTGCTCAACCAGGGGGCGATGGTCCAGGACGTGACGGAGCGGGGCGCTTCGATCCTTCGGTACAAGGGGGCCGACGGGCGTCTGCGCGTCTCGATGCGCCATCTGGACGAGAAGCTGTCGACCGAGGACATTCCCGCTCACAGCTTCGACCAGGTCGAGAAGCTCTCACCCGGCGAGGTCGTCGAAGTCGAGATCGACCTGCTGCCGCTCGGGCTCACCTTCTACCCGGGCGAACAGCTCCGCTTCGTCATCAGCAGCCGGTCGCTCCTGGGCACGATGATGCCCGGCATCCGCGAATACACCACCGAATTCGGCGGACGGCACGTCATCCACACCGGGGGCGACCGCGCGTCGTACGTGCAGCTTCCGGTCAAGCCTGCGTGACCGGTGCTGGGTCTGCCCCACCTGTCAGGTCGGGCAGACCCAGCCGGTGGCAACCGGCCCGCATCAGACCGGCTCGCCGGATGGTTGCGGTGACGCGTCCGCAGGTGTGAGCGACGAACCGGCGCCACCCGCCGTGGCCCTATGGGTAAGTCTTCAACTCTCGCTGAACGAACTGCTTGAAACTCGTCGGATTTCGACCGAGCAGCCACGTGAGAACATTCGGGTTTCCCACGAAATCGTGACTGCTGTAGCGCTTACTGATCGCTCGCGCAGCGCTGGTGTGATACGGAAAGTTGATTTCATGGTCCGCACCATGTGATGCCGCCGTGAATTGATCGGCATCGATTCGCTTGGCGGACACCTTGCGCCCCAGCACTTCGGAGATTGTCTCCGCGATGTCGTACGCCGTGTAGCGCCCGGGCGCTACCAGCTCGTAGGTCGCCCCTACATGGCGATCACTGTCAGTGAGGACTGCGGCGGCCACCTCGGCCACGTCGCCCAGATCGACCATCGACTGGTGTCGATCGAGCGCCCACGAGAGAAGGAAGACACCTTGCTCCATCACAGGATTGAGCCTGTGGCGCAACATGTAGTTGGCGGGCTGGAGAATCGTGAACTCGAGCCCGGAGGAGAGTAGATACTCCTCGAGATCGCGCTTGATTTCATGCTGAGTGAGATCGGTAAGAATCGCGTGCAGCACTGAGCTGAAAACGAAATGCTGCACGCCGGATTCGCGAGCAGCATCAATAGCCGCAAACCCCATCTCCCGCTCCCTGGGATGGAGGGTCGGGCCGACGTAGTAGACCTTTTCCACCCCCTTCATGGCACGCACCATCATCCCGGGCTCCGTGATATCGCCAACGACGACATCAGCCACTCCAGCAGAACGAAGAGACCGCGCCGATTCCTCGGAACGAACGCAGACCCGAATCTCCTGACCCGCGGCCAGGAGATTCGGGACCAGGAGCTTCCCCTGATTGCCATTGGCTGCGGTGACCAGTATCACGAATACATCTCCTTATACACATTCACTAGGTGGCTCACCCGAGGATCAAGGGGATTTCGATGACGCAAGCCATCGCGCCGGCAGTCCCACCGGAATCGGAATGGGAGCCGTCCCCTACGTGCCGCACGCGGCCCGCTCATCGATCGGGGCCTGCCCTGGCGGTTACGGCATGAGTGCTGCGCATCGCCCCTCGGCACCGGGCCCTTCCCCGCCACTTCTGCGACGGCAGACGCGAAGGCGCTACTACCATCATCAAGCACTCAAGATAAATGTCAACACTTTACGTCGGGTAGGTAACGCCTGCACCTCGACGCCAAGAGGCACGTGCGGGATCTCGCGCAACATGAAATCTGCACCCAGACTTCACTCTCGGAGACGCTGACACACATCAGACGTCCCGGCATCGCCACTGACTCTCTGACGCCGATGCACGCACTCGCATCATCCATCGACGCATCCGCTCGGATAATGTTCACACTTTGTGTCAGCGTGGGGCGCCCACGACAGGTTCACCATGTCCCCGGAGCCGCCCACGATCCGGCTCCGGCACAGGACCTCACGAACGCACGGCGCTGCCCGGCACGTTCCGTCCGCGCGGCTGAGCCGGAGCATGTCCACTTCGGCCGCCCTGCTGTGCAGGGGCCGGCAGACGGTGTCGGGCAGTGCGATGTGTTCCGCGGCGGCCGGCACCGCGACAACCCCACACCTGCGAGGCCGGCACGAGCACACATGCAGCCCGGCGCTCCGCCGTAACCGCCCATATTCGGCTGAGGACGCTTTCGTCCAGAGCAGTGCCCCTTTACCCGGGCGGTTGCGGACCACGGGCTCGACCACGACGATCGGGCGCAGTTCCTCGCCGGCATCGACCTCATCACCGCGGGCATCACGGCTGGGCATGCACACCGATCAAGTTTCCTGTTACCCCTGCTGACGCTCACTCCGTCTCACCCTCGCCTCCCTCGCCGCGCCCTCACGCCTCAAGGGTGGATCAGCCCATGCCCGCGGCCCCACCGGCGACCGAGCGATTCAGCGACCCGACACGGCAGGTGCAGCTTGCGGGTCGGCCTGGGTCGACTGCCGCACGACGACGGACTCGGAGAGGGCCTGCGGGCTGCGCCTTCCCCTCCGGTCGGCGATGAGCGCGAGGGCGACTCCGAAGACGATCCATCCGGTCAGGACCAGGGCGGGCGATCCCGCCGTCGCGCTGTCGAAGAAGGCGTTGGTGCGCAGGAGACTGCCGGCGGCCCCCGGAGGGAGGAGCTGACCGAGGGTGGCCCAGCCCGAGGGGAGCCAGTGCGGGCCTGTGGCCAGACCCGACAGAGGATTGCCCAGCAGCATCATCAACGCTCCACCGAAGGCGAACCCTCCCATCCCCAGGAGTGCCTGAAGCCCGAGGAGGGTGGTGGACATGGCGGTCATGCCGAGAACGACACCGAAGGCGTTCAGCCAGTAGTCACCAGTGATGGAGTGGGTTCCGAACTGGAGGACTGCGGCAACGGCCACGCCCGCCACCAGGGAGAACAGAACAGCACCGGCCAGCCGGGTACGCAGGCCACGATGCCCGGGAAAGACGCCGCCGAGAATCAGGGCCGGGAAGATTCCGCCGAAGATCATCGGCATCAACGCCGCGGTGAGGCCTGAGCCACGAGGATCGTCCTGGGTGAAAGGCACCAGGTCGTGAACGGTCGCAGCGACGTTCCGGTCCGCGGCCAGAGAGTCGCCCAGAGCGGCTACGGCGCCGGTCGCGGAGGGGGCGCCGGCCGTGGCGGTGTAGACGTCGAGCGTGCCCGGCTGCAAGGCCAGACCGCCGACGACATCCTGACCCTCGACTGCCGCCTGGAGCTCCGACGTACTGGCGTACACGTCAACGTCCCACGTGTCACCGTCAAGGCCTCGCTGGAGGTCCTGCGCGGCCTGCTGGGTTCCGGTGACACCGATGGGGATGTGGTGGGGGCCGCTGTGCAGCGAGGGCAGGGCGAAGGCACACAGCATGGTGGTGATCAGAGCTGCCAGACCGAGGACAACGATGACCAGCTTGCGGTGCGAGTTCGTGGGTGCGGGGGCGGAGTGGCCCATGAAGATCATTTCCGATCGCCCGTCCCGCCGACAAGCAGGGCGGTAGGGGGCGTGACTGGGACGGGACGGCGGCGCGGGCGACGAACACATCGAGGCAAACCACCATCAACTTGAAACTCGATTACAGCTTAGATGTATACGGGAGTCAAATGTGGGCGCACGGGTCGCACAGCGTGGTGGACGGGTGCGTGCGGAGTCCCGTACGGCTGGATGTCGACCACACAGACGCTGGCCGGTACGGATCAGTCCCGGCGTCGAGGATGTCCTCGACCGTGCCCACCAGGAGCACGGCTTCTCGCTCCAGATGTGCACGGTGCGCTACATCGGCCGGTTTTCCCGGACGACCTACTGGAAGCACCGTGGCGGTGGTCGAGCACCTGGCCGCACAGCTCGGGATCAAGGACCCGTCGGTGGTGAAGCGGTACATGGAGCGGCCGAGACGGCGTACGAGCACGCGTGGGAGATTCGGGACGCCTGCGCGTACCACGAGTACGACAGTGTGGAGTGGCCGTCGGCGGCTTCGTACGTTCTTGCACGGCCGGGCGTGGGCGCACGCCGAGGGCCCGCATGCGGGTCTACCGGTCCCGAGACCGTAAACGGTCGGTGGGACGGGATCCCGGACGCTGCAGGCCATCGGCGTCGGCGTGCCCGGTGTCCGGGTGCCAGTGGACAACGACGTGAACGTCATGGCCCTGGCCGACCGACGCCGGGCCCGGTCCGATGCCCTACGCCTGTTGTATCCGAAGGTAGGCACGGGCATCGGCTGCGGCGTCATCGCCGGCCACGTCGTCGCGCCCGTGCGCTCTGCACAGCCGGCCGACGAGTTCACCAGAGCCGTCACCCGTCCCCTTAAGGCGTCACTGAAGCGCGTCAACGCGTCCGCGGGGACAGACACTCGGGCTTCAGGATCATCCCGTTACCCCTTTGGTGCACATCTCGCCCCCCTCACCCGCCTGGCCACGGGAAGACGGTGCGGTTGCTGTCAGGAACGTGCACTTGAGTAACAGGAATCCCGAACGGACCTGGCAGCTGAAACATCACGAAGGTTCCCGCGACGTGCCGCCCACCCCGGCCGAAGCCCCGTCAGCCCTTGAGTTGCTCCTACGAGCGCGCGCCGTCCGCGGGAGGAAGCGCGACGGCACGGAGGAAGGCGTGTGCGAACACGTCGACGGCCTCCCTCTTCGTGGTCAGGTACTCAGCGGCGACCTGACCCGTAACGGGGCGCAGCAGGAAGTGCAGGAGAAGTGGGCTGACCATCTGCTGAATCAGCAGAAGCAGGGGGAGATCGCGGATGCGCCCGGCGGCCACTTCCGCGGCGAGCCACTGCCCGAGACCGGCCAGCATTCGGGGGGTGAGGTTCTGGAAGGCGAACTGGACGCTTGCGTCCCCAGGGCGAGCGAAGACCTCCGCCAGAAGGGCCGGCAACACTCGCGGTTCGCGCTCCATCGCGTCACCGAGCAGGCGGTAGAGCTGGTGAACGGTCGCTTCCAGGTCGCCATGCGGTCCGGCCAGAAACGCCTCGACGTCGACGATCGGACTGTAGCGATCGAACACCGCACGGAGGAGTTCATCACGCCCCCCGAAGGTCACGTAAAGACTGGGCACCGAGCACTCGGCCGCCGCCGCCACGCGCTCGAACGTAACCCTCCCCAAGCCCTGCTCACTGATCAGAGCGCCCGCAGCCTCGATCGCACGCTCCTTGACCGGTTTCCGTCCTCCGAGGTCGACTCCGGCAGCTCGCAGCGCCTCGTCCAGCGAACGCCGGCTGCCGCCCAGCCTGCGCAACAGCGTGCTGCGGGACATTCCCGCCGCTTGGGCGATGTCCCGCAGAGTCACGTCGGCCGGAGGCTGGTCCCGCTCGTCGGCGGCCCGCAGCGTGGCCTCCACGATCTCCCGGGGAACACTGCCGACCAGCGCATTTTCGATACGTGACATGTTGCTCACTGTAATTTACATTCACGTGTCAGACCACCCAGCTGACACCTGCCACTGCGCCTCGCCGATCACCCCGAACCTACCCGCCCGCAGCCCCGTCGCCAGCGTCAAACAGGGGCAGACGGCGCCCGCGGCCGAACAGCACTGACAACAAGGTGCAGGGGTAGACTGAAACGCGACTACACAGTAGGTTAATACGAGTGTCACACATCAGGGTGTGTACGGAGTCGCGGCATGCGCCCGCACCAAAAGCGCCCCGCCACGCACAACGACCCGCATGCCTGCCCGAACTGCCCTGGAGACATCGGCCCCCCTCGGAACTCCCGGGTGGAAGCGCCCGCCCCACGGCAGGTGCCGAAAATCGGATGCGGCGTGCCGTGAAGGAGCTGGGCGAGCGGTGAACTCCGCACCGTGCAGGTACGTGAAGGAGAGCGAGTAGGTATGTCTGCAACACGCGACGACAGCGCGGTGGTCAGCGCGACGGCGGCCGGCTCCCGGCAGCGGCGGTTCGCACCGCCTGCCGATCTGGCCGCGAACGCCAACGTCACAGCGGAGGCGTACGAGCAGGCCAAGGCGGACCGGCTGGGCTTCTGGGCCGAGCAGGCCCGCCGCCTGACCTGGGCCACCGAGCCGACCGAGACGCTCGACTGGAGCAACCCGCCCTTCGCGAAATGGTTCGCGGACGGCGAGCTCAACGTCGCGTACAACTGCGTGGACCGTCACGTCGAGGCGGGCAACGGCGACCGGGTCGCCATCCACTTCGAGGGCGAGCCCGGCGACAGCCGTGCCATCACCTACGCCGAGCTGAAGGACGAGGTCTCCCGCGCGGCGAACGCGCTGGCCGAGCTCGGTGTCGGCAAGGGCGACCGGGTTGCCGTCTACCTGCCAATGATCCCCGAGGCCGCCGTCGCGATGCTGGCCTGCGCCCGCATCGGCGCCGCGCACTCGGTCGTCTTCGGCGGGTTCTCCGCCGACGCCATCGCCGCCCGCATCCAGGACGCGGACGCCAAGGTCGTCATCACCTCCGACGGCGGCTACCGCCGCGGCAAGCCCTCCGCGCTCAAGCCCGCGGTCGATGACGCCGTCTCCCGTATCGAGAGCGTCGAGCACGTCCTCGTCGTCCGCCGCACCGGTCAGGACACCGCGTGGACCGAGGGACGCGACGTCTGGTGGCACGAGATCACCGCCCGTCAGTCCACCGAGCACACCCCCGAGGCGTTCGAGGCCGAGCAGCCGCTCTTCATCCTCTACACGTCGGGCACGACCGGGAAGCCCAAGGGCATCCTGCACACCTCCGGCGGTTACCTCACGCAGGCGGCGTACACCCACCACGCGGTCTTCGACCTCAAGCCCGAGACCGATGTCTACTGGTGCACCGCCGACATCGGCTGGGTGACCGGGCACTCCTACATCGTCTACGGCCCGCTGGCCAACGGTGCGACGCAGGTCATGTACGAGGGCACGCCCGACACCCCGCACCAGGGGCGCTTCTGGGAGGTCGTCCAGAAGTACGGCGTCACGATCCTCTACACCGCGCCGACCGCGATCCGCACGTTCATGAAGTGGGGGGACGAGATCCCCGCCAAGTTCGACCTGAGCAGTCTCAGGGTCCTGGGCTCGGTCGGTGAGCCGATCAACCCCGAGGCGTGGATGTGGTACCGCAAGCACATCGGTGCCGACAAGTGCCCCATCGTGGACACCTGGTGGCAGACCGAGACCGGCGCCATGATGATCTCGCCGCTCCCCGGCGTCACGGAGACCAAGCCGGGAAGCGCCCAACGCGCCCTGCCCGGCATCAGCGCCACCGTCGTCGACGACGAGGCCCGCGAGGTCCCGAACGGCGGAGGCGGCTACCTCGTCCTCACCGAACCGTGGCCCTCCATGCTGCGCACCATCTGGCGCGACGACCAGCGGTTCCTCGACACCTACTGGTCGCGCTTCGAGGGCAAGTACTTCGCGGGCGACGGCGCCAAGAAGGACGAGGACGGCGACATCTGGCTCCTGGGCCGGGTCGACGACGTCATGCTCGTATCCGGGCACAACATCTCGACCACCGAGGTCGAATCCGCCCTCGTGTCGCACCCGGCGGTCGCCGAGGCCGCCGTCGTCGGCGCCGCCGACGAGACGACCGGTCAGTCCATCGTCGCGTTCGTCATCCTGCGGGGCACCGCGACCAACTCCGAGGAACTGGTCGCGGAGCTGCGCAACCACGTCGGCACCACCCTCGGCCCCATCGCCAAGCCCAAGCGGATCATGCCGGTCGCCGAACTCCCCAAGACCCGCTCCGGCAAGATCATGCGACGCCTCCTCCGCGACGTCGCGGAGAACCGCGCCCTGGGCGACGTCACCACACTGACCGACTCCTCGGTCATGGACCTCATCCAGACCCAGCTGCCCGCCGGCGCCTGACCTCGGCGCAGGGCCCTCTCCGAACCGCGCCTCCGCCCGACCAGGTGGTGCGGCTACCGGCCGCACACGGCGGAGAGGGCCCTGCGTACCCGCACGGGCTCGAACGTGGGTGATGCCATGGAGAGCACCACCAGAGCCGTTCGGCCCAAGTGGTTCGCCAGCGCCAGGGCGGCGGCATCCGGGTCGCGCGCCATGACAGCTTCGGCGATCTTGTGGTGCTGTTCGCTCGTGCCCGCTTGCCACTCGAGCGGATTCCAGGTGACGAAGGCCATGCGATACCGCGTGGCATGGTCGGACAGCAGGGCCAGTTCCCGCTCCAGGCGCTCGCCCGAAGGGTGGACCAGCGCGCGGTGAAACTCTTCGTGCGGGCATTCCCACTGCTCGACGTCGCCGGTACGCGCCGTCTCGTCCATCTCGTGCAGTAGCTGGTCGATACGGTGGAGATGTTCCTCAGTCATGCGCGGCACGGCGATTCCCACAGCCAGCGCTTCGAGACTGATACGCATGGCGTACAACTCGTCGAGGTCGTCGTCGCTGAACGTCGCCACCCGGGCGCGGTGCTGGGATTCCTGCTGGATGAAGCCCTCACGCTGCAGAATTCTGAGCGCTTCCCGCAGGGGCCCGCGGCTCACCCCGAGCTGCCGGGCGAGCTCGACTTGGGAGAGTGGATCGCCGGCCCGCAGTTCGCCTCGCATGATCGCCCGCCGCACAGCGTGATGGGCTCTGCTCACCTCGTCGGGATGGGCGAGCTTGTCCGCCACCTCGACCGACCCTGCTGTCATCGTGTGCTGGCCTCTCCCACGCTTCGACGTCCGATCGGTCTCCGGACCGCGGACTGGTTGCGGTACTACCGTAGCCGACTCGGTCCGCAGGACTGCCGACACTTTCCGATGACGTCGTTGCACCGCCGATGCAGCATCACAGTCCTGCCGCGCCTCCTACGCCGAATAGACAGCCTCTTCGCGCACCGTACACCGCAAAATGTTGACACCCCCCTACGATGCGACGTCGCCTACGTCCTCACGAACGGCATCGCGATCCCCGTGAAGGGCGTCCAGGATGTACTCGTTCAGTCGACCTGCTGGTCACTGCGCCGTGCCGCCAGACGCCCATGCGGCATCAACCGGGTCACCAGCCGCCGGGCCGACTCCCGATGGCCGGGTCGGGTGGACTCGACGAGCGTGACAGCACGTGCAACGACGACCGCCTGCCGGCGAGCACTCCCTCGACATACATGTCGAGATCGAGCTTCATGACGTTCCGGTCCCGGGCAGAACCTCGTGACCAAGTGAGGCGCCGAGGCGCGTCACCAGATCGTGGGCCGCGTCCGGGATCACCGTTCCCGGCGGGAACACGGCCGCCGCGCCCGCCTCGTGCAGCGCGTCGACGTCCTGCGGCGGAATCACCCCGCCCACCACGATCATGATGTCCTCACGGCCCTCGGCCGCGAGCTCCGCACGGAGCGCCGGTACGAGCGTGAGATGGCCGGCGGCCAGGGAGGAGACGCCCACGATGTGCACGTCCGCCTCGACCGCCTGCCGGGCGACCTCGCCCGGCGTCTGGAACAGCGGGCCGACGTCCACGTCGAAGCCCAGGTCGGCAAAGGCGGTCGCGATCACCTTCTGGCCGCGGTCGTGCCCGTCCTGGCCCATCTTGGCGACCAGGATCCGCGGACGCCGCCCCTCCGCCTCCTCGAACGCGTCGACCAGCGTGCGGGTGCGGTCCACGGACGGCGACTCCCCTGCCTCATTGCGGTACACACCCGAGATCGTACGGATCTGGCCCGCGTGCCGGCCGTACACCTTCTCCAGGGCGTCCGAGATCTCGCCCACGGTCGCCATCGCCCGTGCCGCGTCGACAGCCAGCGCCAGCAGGTTGCCATCGAGACCGGGACCCGGATCCCGCCCCGCTGCCTCCGTCAGCGCGCGCAGCGCGTCCTGGCAGACCCGTTCGTCGCGCTCCTCGCGCAGCCGTCGCAGCTTCTCCAGCTGCTGGGTGCGCACCGAGGAGTTGTCGACCTTGAGCACGTCGATCTTCTCGTCGGTCTCGACGCGGTACTTGTTGACGCCGATGACGGGCTGGCGGCCGGAGTCGATGCGGGCCTGGGTGCGGGCCGCCGCCTCCTCGATACGGAGTTTGGGGATGCCGGCGTCGATGGCCTTGGCCATGCCGCCCGCCGCCTCGACCTCCTCGATGTGCTGCCAGGCCCGCCGCGCCAGGTCGTAGGTGAGCTTCTCCACGTACGCGCTGCCGCCCCACGGGTCGATGACCCGTCCCGTGCCGGACTCCTGCTGGAGCAGCAGCTGGGTGTTGCGGGCGATGCGGGCCGAGAAGTCGGTGGGCAGGGCGAGCGCCTCGTCGAGGGCGTTGGTGTGAAGCGACTGGGTGTGGCCCTGGGTCGCGGCCATCGCCTCCACACACGTGCGGGTGACGTTGTTGAACACGTCCTGCGCGGTCAGCGACCACCCCGACGTCTGTGAATGGGTGCGCAGGGAAAGGGACTTGGCGTTCTTCGGTTCGAACTCCCTGACCAGCTTGGCCCACAGCAGCCTGGCCGCCCGGAGCTTGGCGACCTCCATGAAGAAGTTCATGCCGATCGCCCAGAAGAACGACAGCCGTGGTGCGAACGCGTCGACGTCGAGGCCGGCGTCGCGCCCCGCGCGCAGGTACTCCACCCCGTCGGCCAGGGTGTACGCGAGCTCCAGGTCGGCCGTGGCTCCGGCCTCCTGGATGTGATAGCCGGAGATGGAGATCGAGTTGTAGCGCGGCATCTTGCTCGAGGTGTACGAGAAGATGTCCGAGATGATCCGCATCGAGGGCTTCGGCGGATAGATGTAGGTGTTGCGGACCATGAACTCCTTCAGAATGTCGTTCTGAATGGTCCCGGCCAGCATCGAAGGCGCTACGCCCTGCTCCTCGGCGGCCACGATGTACAGCGCGAGGACGGGCAGCACCGCGCCGTTCATCGTCATCGACACCGACATCCTGTCCAGCGGGATGCCGTCGAACAGCTGCCGCATGTCGTAGATCGAGTCGATCGCCACACCCGCCATGCCCACGTCGCCGGTCACCCGCGGGTGGTCACTGTCGTAGCCGCGGTGGGTCGGCAGATCGAACGCGACCGACAGACCCTTCTGCCCGGCCGCGAGGTTACGGCGGTAGAAGGCGTTGGACTCCTCCGCGGTGGAGAAACCCGCGTACTGCCGGATCGTCCAGGGCTGGTTCACGTACATCGTCGGGTACGGACCGCGCAGATACGGCGCCACCCCCGGATACGTACCGAGGAAGTCGATCCCCTCCAGGTCCCGGCCGGTGTACAGCGGCTTGACCGCGATGCCCTCCGGGGTCTCCCACAGCAGGTCGCCGTCGGAGCTCCCGGAGGACTCCTTGACCGCGGCACGCCACTGGTCCTCGGTCACCTCGGCGCCGCCGCCCGGCCCGAGCTCGATGTCGGAGAAGTCGGGGATACTCATCGGGGCACTTCCATGCGGTCGAGGGCGGTGGACAGGGCGGCAACCGCATCATCACCGGCGAAGAGGTATGCGTCGACGCCCGGGTACTTTCCTGGTCCGCCGGCCAGGAAGACGTACTCGGCGCCCTCGGATCTGAGCTCCGAGGCGACGGTGGCTGCCTGCGCCTCGTAGTCCGCGTCGCTGCCACACATGCAGACGTGGCGCGTTCCGCTCTCGGCGAGACGTCCACCCGTGACCGGCTCGATCCCGCCCGCCTGAAAGAGATTGGCGGCGAAGGTGAGGCGAACCGTGTGCTCCGCCACGGTTCCGATGCCGGTCAGGTATATCCGCGGGCGGCTGCCGGTGGTGGCGAGGTGTGCGTCGGAGCGTGCACGCAGAACGTCGAACTCGTCGTCGCGCCGGACGCGGGGCAGCCCGCCGGTCGATGACCTGTGTCCTGGCGTACGTACCACCGGGTCCTCGGCCAGGTGCGGGAACTCGCTGACTCCGGTGATCGGTTCCTCGCGTGTGGCGAGTCGCCTCGCGCGGGCGGACCAGGTTGCGGCGAGCTTCTCACCGACCATGCCGGACCGGACAGCTTTCCTCTGCCCGCCCGTGCGCTCAATAGCCTGGAAGAAGTCCCATCCTGCGTGGGCGAGTTGGCCGGTCAGGCTCTCCACATACCAGGAACCGCCCGCCGGGTCGATCACGCGCGAAAGATGCGACTCCTCCATGAGGATGGCCGACGTGTTGCGGGCGATCCGTCGGGCGAACCCGTCAGGCAGGCCGAGTGCATCGTCGAACGGCAGCACGGTGACGGCGTCCGCGCCGCCCACACCGGCCGAGAGCGTCGCGATCGTGGTGCGCAGCATGTTCACCCAGGGGTCCCGCTTCGTCATCATCACCGATGAGGTCACCGCATGTTGGAGCTGACCTCCCCGGTGAGGGATACCGCAGGTCTCCGCCACGCGCGCCCACAACCGCCGCGCGGCCCGCAACTTGGCGATGGTCAGGAACTGGTCGGCAGTGGCTGCGTAACGGAACTCCAGCTGTGAGGTCGCTTGTTCGACGCTCAGACCCGCCCGGGTCAGTTCACGCAGATACGTGACGCCGGTCGCCAGCGCACACCCCAACTCCTGGGCGGCCGAGCCACCGGCTTCGTGGTAGGGCAAAGCGTCCACGGTCAGCGCTCGCAGTCCGGGATACGTGTCGGCACAACGCTGCGCCAGATAGGCAGCCATTTCGAGGTCGAGCACCTCACCGGTACGGGCCTCGTGGCCCAGCGGATCCGCGCCCAGATTGCCCCGGGCATCCCCGCGCGCGACTCCCCGCGTCTCGTACAGGCGCAGCAGTTCGGCCGACGCCGAGGCGGTTTCGCCACCCGCGTCGAGGGCGACCGGCGCCAGGTCGAGATGCACGCCGCCCAGAACACGGTTGAGCGCGGTCGCGGGGATGCCCTCGGAGCCGACGACGAGCCAGAGTGAGGTGACGCCGTTCTCCAGATCGGTCAGGACGGCGGAGTTGTCCGACACCGTGTGCCGCTGCCTCACGTCCCAGCCTGCGACGCTGTTGCCCGCGGCACGCGCCCCGCGTACGAACGGGGCGAGACCGGGAAACCCTGGATCGGGTGCTGCGTCGTCTGCCGTGTACAGGGGCTGGGTGACGATCCCGTCCTCCACGAAGGTCGACAGAGCCTCCTCCGCGGTGGAGTCCGCGGACTCCTCCCCCGCTCTGCGCAGGACACCGCGCACAAGGGCCTGCCACTGCTCGGAAGAGGCGCTGGGGAAGTCTCCGGCAAGCGGCAGGCCTTCGTCGGGCAGGACTGTCATGGAGGCCCTCACAAGATCGTTGGTAGCGGTGGCATCTCCCCAGCCGGTGGGACGTGTTGACCGTCCCTGGGATCAGTCGGGTGGTCCAGGCGTCGCCCCCTGAGTCCGCTCGGCGGATGCAGGGGCTTTGCGGCGGCTTACCGGCGCCGGCTGAAGCGTCTCGGGCTCAGGAGCCACGAGTGTGCGCGACCGACCCGGGGAAAGAAGTCGCCGCCCTGAGCAGAATAGTAGAAGCCGATCAAAAAATGTCAACACTTTGCGCGAACGGCGACAACCCGACCCCACCCCTGCCACACAAGGCCTCCCCGTGAGGCACACGACCCGTGCGACGCCAGCACGAGGCGCGAGCGGCCCCAGAGCGGCCCCGTTCAATCACAGAACACCCCTCGCACCCTGGGCCTGGTCGAGCACACCCCCACACCACCCTGACGTGGCGCACGGAGTTCGCCTCCACACATTCCCAATCATCAATGTTGACATTTTAACTCCCAGTGCGCCTATGGTGCTCCTGACCGCCACCCATTCCGCAGAGCCGGCCACGGCGGTCGCGCACAGGCAGTGAAGTCACCGCGTCCGCCTCACGGCAACGGGGTCCGGTCCGAGGACTGGCCGTCCATCGCCACCTGCCCCGCATCCGAGGGCACTGGCCCATGGACAGGTACACGTCTCCCACCGGCCACCCCCCGCCCGCGGCCCGTCAGCTCCGTCAGCTCCGTCAGCACAAGCGCCCGGCCTGCACGCTCAGCAAGAATCGAGTGCACGCTCATGTCGATAGACATCGCCCTGTTCGAAGAGGGACAGCCCTTCCAACCTGCCGGACACCATGGCGTCGGCCCGGTCCATCTTTTCGGCGGCCAGGACTACACCGGCGCCGTGACGGTCGCCCTGTCGCACTATCTGCCCGGCGGCCGGGCGGACCTCTCACCTGTCCCCGCGGAGACCCTCTACCTCGTGGTGACCGGCACACTGTCCCTGACCGACGGCGACGGCGTCACGCACACGCTGCGCGCGCTCGACGGCGCACGACTCCCGGCCGGCACCGTTCGCAGTGTGGAGAACTCGACCAACCTGCCTGCGAGCATGCTCGTCATCCGGCCGAACCCGGCCGCTACGCCGACGAGTGACGCCGAGGCCCAGTCGTGAGCGGGGCGCTCGACGGACTGCTCGTCGTCGACCTCACCCGAGCCCTGGCCGGACCGCAGGCCTCCATGATGCTGGCCGACCTCGGCGCCCGCGTGATCAAGGTCGAGAGTCCCGCCGGGGACGACACCCGCTCCTGGGGGCCGCCATTCGTCGGCGGGGACGATGGAATCCCCGTGTCGACCTATTTCCTGTCCTGCAACCGCAACAAGGAATCGATCACACTCAATCTGAAGTGTGACGAGGACGCGCAGGTGCTGGCCCAACTCGTGGAACGGGTCGACATCCTCATGGAGAACTACAAACCCGGAGCGTTGCAGCGACTGGGATTCGGCACCGATCGGCTGATGGAGCTCAACCCGCGTCTGGTGGTGCTCTCGATCAGCGGGTTCGGGCACGACGGACCCGAGGCCCATCGCGCCGGCTATGACCAGATCGCCCAGGGCGAAGCGGGGTTGATGTCGGTCACCGGACCGGACCCGGCCCATCCACAGCGCGTCGGTGTGCCGATCGCCGATCTCATGGCCGGGATGAACGGAGCCTTCGGCGTCCTCGCCGCGCTGCGGGAACGCGATCGCACCGGTCGTGGACAGATCGTGCGCACCTCACTGCTCGCCTCCGTCGTAGCCGCTCACGCGTTCCAGGGCACCCGGTGGACCGTCGCGGGTGAGGTCGGCGCCGCACAAGGCAACCACCACCCCGCCATCGCCCCCTACGGACTGTTCCGCTGCGCGGGCGGCAGCGTGCAGATCGCCTGTGGCAATGACGCCATGTGGGGCCGTCTCTGCGCGGCGTTCGATCTGACCTCCGACGACTCTCGGTACGGGACCAACACCGACCGCGTGGCGCATCGGGACGATCTGACCGCACTGCTGGAGTCCGCCTTCACGCGCTTCGAGCCCGATGAGCTGCTGCGACGACTCGCCGATGCCGGAGTGCCCGCCGGTCGGGTCCGAGCGCTGGACGAGGTCTACGCGTGGGAACAGACCCGCTCGCAACGCCTGCTCGTCGACGTCGAGCACCGGAGCCTGGGAAAGATCTCGCTCCCCGGATCGGCCCTGCGCACTTTCACCGTGGACACAGCAGGCACGGAGACAGAGACCACCCGTGTCGACCACGTGCCGCCGCCGGCCCTCGGCGCCGACGCCGAGGCCATCCGCGGCTGGCTGGACCGTTCCCCGACGCAGGCATAGGGGCACCTCCGCCATGGCCTCCGGCCGGGCGTGCTCCGGCACGCAGTCCGATCCCGTCACAAGAAGCGCACACCTGTGTCGCTACGACGTATGACCTGTACCGCACAAAGAGCATTCAAGTGTGCACAGCTTCGCCATCCCATCGATGGGCGATCAAGCTACTTTCGCGACGCAATCCCGCAAAGAGCCATGTAAATCGGCGAATCAAAGAGTGACGCATGAAACCTGCCGACCAAAGTGTTGACATTTTAGCGGCAAGAACTAGTGTTCAGGACAGGCGTCACGCGCGTATCACGTTCGCGAGGCACCAGCGAGACCGGCCGGGTCCGCGGCGAAAGTTGCGGCATCCGAGTGCGCGGCTCGACATCGACAGCCTCATCACAGCGGCTCTTCCAGGCACCTCGCCTGCGCAGTTCCCCGTCATCAGCACCATCCCGCACTACCTGGCGGCACCCAAGTGAGCACGCCCCACCTCGACCGAGGCGGACACTCGGCAGCTGCCGAACGAGGAGATTGAAGTGAGAGGTATCGAGCCGGTGACGGCAGCCGACCAGCTGCGGCGGGCCTTCGGGTGCTTTCCCTCCGGAGTCGCAGCGGTGTGCGCGCGCTACGACGGCGAGCCCGTGGGGCTGGCGGCGAGCTCGTTCACGTCGGTATCCATGGAGCCCCCACTGGTATCCATGTGCATTCAGCACACCTCGACCACCTGGCCGAAGCTACGGGAACAGCCGCGCCTGGGGCTGAGCGTACTGGCCGAGGGGCAGGACGAGATCTGCGCGCGACTGGCGAGCAAGGCGGCCGACCGCTTCGCCGGCACGGACTGGTTCGCTTCCGACGACGGCAGCATTTTCGTGGACGGTGCGACGCTGTGGCTGGACTGCACCATCCGCGAGGAGGTCCCCTGCGGCGACCACGACATCGTGCTGATGGAGATCCACGGTCTCAGCGCGACCCCGGACACCTCCCCGCTCGTGTTCCACGGCAGCAGGTTCCGGCGACTGGCCAGCGTCTGACGCTCGGCCCGCTGACCCGATCCCGCCATGTCCCGACCCACGAAGGCAGAGAACCATGCTGCGCACAGGAAGATTCGCAGGACCCGTCGTCGGACTGCGGTTCGAGACCCCTACCCACTCGGGCTTCACGGACGATGACGGCACATTCTGGTTCCGGGACGGCGAAGTCGTCGTTTTCTCAGTCGGGACGGTTCTGGTCGGTGCAGCACGCGGAGCGGAGAGGATCACCCTCGCCGACATCGTCGCGCGGGTCGACGGCAACATCGACAAGCTGTCCGATCCGGGGCTGACGAACATCGTTCGCTTCCTGCTCACACTCAATCGCAACGACAGCCCGGACGAAGGAATTCACCTCGCCCCGGAAACCCACGACCTGGTGGGCGGACGGGCCGTCGACTTCCGCTACGGACTCGCGTCGCTCCCGGGCGGACCGGCCGATCCCGTCCAGGCGTTCACCGACGATCCGACCGTCGCGAAACTGATCGACGACCTCAATCAGGCGGAGATCTACACCGGCGCCGAACCTCGTCGGCTCGCTTCGGCGTCGGCGGCACGCAACGAGGTACGGCGCAACGTCCTCGGAATCCGCCGCTTCCGCGATGTCAGGATCCCTTTGCGCAACGGCTCCTTCGTATACGCGGACGTCTATCGTCCGGACACCACGGAGCCGGTCCCCGTCGTCATGAACTGCGGTGTGTACGGCAGGGCTTTCGTCCATCACTCCCTCGCAAGCGATGTGGACGCCGAGCGCCACGAGGCGATGGAAGAGCGCTACTTCCGTGGGAATCCGGACGGGTACGAGTACGAGAACCACGAGAGCATCAATACCGAGGCGTGGATCCCGCGAGGTTACGCGCTCGTTCGCGTGGACAGTCCTGGCGCCGGCAAGAGCCCGGGAACGCTTGGCATTTGGGGAATCGACGAGGCGGAAGCGTACTACGACGCCATCGAGTGGGCCGCGGCACAACCCTGGTCGAACGGCAACGTCGGTCTGTGGGGCATGTCGTACTACGCGGTGAGTCAGCACGCGGTGGCCAGCCTCAATCCGCCGCACCTCAGGGCCATGATCGCGATCGGCACGGACACAGACCTCTACGAGGAGGTCATGTATACCGGGGGGATCCTCAACGAGGAGTTCTTCCCCGGATGGTTCGAGCACGGCATCGTTCCGGCGATCTGCGGCGAGGTCGACGCCAAGGACTTCCTGGGGATCGCCAGGGCCAACCCCTTCAGGGACTCGGACCCGTCAGCGATCTTCGGGCCCCGGGCCGAGGTGCTGATGAGCCCCGCTCTGGGCGAGGTGACCGTGCCTCTGTGGACGGTCGCCGCGACCACGCATCCCGGCAACTTCCACCAGCTCGGCAGCAGCGAGACCTACCTGAACACCGTCACACCGAACAAGAAGATCGACTTCTGGGAGGACTGGTTCCTGAAGTCCTACTCGACCGCAGCGGTCGAGGACCACATGGCCTTCTTCGACCACTGGCTCAAGGGCATCGACAACGGGATCATGGACAAGCCCCCGGTCCGCCTGGAGATCCGAACGGGAGGGGGTGCCTCCTACCTCCAGGAGGAGCACGAGTGGCCGGTGGCGCGCACGCAGTACGTGCGCTGGTACCTCGACGCCTCTCCGTCCGGTCCGGACGTCGATCTGCCCTGCGACAACGTCCTGCGGCTGGTACGGGCCACGCCGGAGGACGACGGGTCCGTGACCTACTCCGCCGAAGTGGATCCGACCGCACCCCGCTTCCCGCCGGCGACCGGTGAAGGCGCGGTGATGACCGCGCCGTGCAGCCCGGGTGCGACATTCGTCAGCGGGCCGCTGGAGGAGGACACGGTGCTCGCCGGGTACAGCACGGCGGTGCTGTGGATGGCCGGCACGAGCGAGGACATGGACATCTACGTGTCCGTGCGCGTGCTCGATGCCGACAACCGCGAGGTCGACTTCTGCGGACCTGCTCTGATTCCCGGCATCTCCACCCGGTTCTATCCGCTGGCCAAGGGATGGCTCAAGGCCTCGCACCGCACGTTGGACACCGAGCGGTCGACGGACTTCCGGCCGAAGCACACGCACCTGCGGAACGACTACGCCCCGCTTGGGGACGGCGAGATCGTGCCGGTGGAGATAGAGATCATTCCGAATACCGGTCTGGTGAGGAAGGGGTATCGCATCCGTATCGATGTCCAGCCGTACACAGGCGTCGGGCATGGAATGCGCCATGCCTACGACCCGACCTATCACGACGGCGCGCACAACACGATCTACACGGGTCCGAGCCATCCGAGCTATGTGCAACTTCCTGTTCTGCCCGCGAGGAAGTCCTGATCCGGTTCAAATCCTCACAAAAATGGCTCAAGGTATTCGTCTTCAGTGAGAGGAAAACATGAACATCGATGAACTGAGCGCCCGTGCCCACATCCACGACGCTCTGCTCCGGTACTGCCGCGGCCTCGACAGGGTGGACATGGACCTCGTGCGCGGCGTCTTCCACGAGGATGCCTGGGTCCAGTTCCCCGAGAGCCTGCACATCGGTCCCGTGTCCGGGTTCATCGAATTTCTGAGCGGTGAAATGCCGCGCTTCGTGCGGACCATGCACATGCTCGGAAACAGTCTGGTCGAATTCGACGGCCCCGACACCGCCCACGTCGAGACATATCTCCAGGCCGACCATCAGGGTTCGGAGAGCCACCAGTGGAAGGGTGAGTGCGTCAAGCTCTGGGCCCGTTATCTCGACCGTTTCGAGCGACGTGACGGCGTATGGCTGATCGCCCGCCGCCGACTTCTCGTCGACTGGATGTACAGGTACCCCGCGGACGGCTGGTTCGACGACCACCCCGACGCCTCCGCGGGCCGGCGGGACGGCTCCGATCCGGCCCTGCGACAGGTCGCCGGATTCGGCGGGGTGCCGTCCGCGGGCGACACCTGGCCCTCCTGATCCGCCCCGTCACCCCTCCGGAGACCGGGCCGCTGGCGCTGCCACCGAACGGCGAACCAGCAGACACGGACGCGCACCACTAGAAGATCGCGAGGCTTGAGACCATGGGCAGCAACACGAAAGCGCACCCTTCACAGGCTGAAGAGATGGTCGGACGCATTACCGAGCTGCGGCCCTGGCTTCGCGACCAGCAGCCCGTGGCGGAGCGACAGCGCCGCATCCCCCAGGAGAACATCGAGCGCCTGGACGCGGTCGGCGTCTTCAGCCTGACCACACCGAAGCGCCACGGTGGCGCGGACTTCACCACGCGCGAACTGCACGACATCTACCGCGCCCTCGCGGCGGGATGCGGGGCGACCTCGTGGGTCGTGTGGGCGGCCGCAGGGGGGAACCTGTGGAGCTTCTCCTTCGCGGACGACGTCGTCGCACCGGTGTACGAGGCTCCCTGGGCCGGGAACCGCACGTTCGCGGTGGGGGGATCGAGCCGACGGATGTCGGGAACCGCGCGGCGCGTGGATGGCGGCTGGATGGTCGAGGGGAAGTGGCCGTTCGCGACCGGGAGCGTCCACGCGTCCCACGGATATCTCGCTGTGTACTGCGACCCCACCGACGACGCGAAGGTCGGCATGGTCCTCGTTCCGAAGGACAGCCTCGTCGCCAAGGACGACTGGGAAGCCATGGGGCTGGCCGCCACAGGCAGCCAGACCGTGGCCACCGACGGCGAGCTCTTCGTACCCGACGAGCGGTTCAGTACTCCCGCCCTGCTCGCCTCGCGGATCGACGAACTCACCGCGCGGGGACTCGGGCCGCGGCGCGGCGGGCTCGCCCGTTCGCTCGTGACGGGCACGGGTACCGCGCTGGGCATGGCCGACCATGCGATGGAGGTCTTCCTCGGAACGCTCGGGAAGCGCACCCTCCCCTACTCGCCGTACGGGAACCAGGCCGATGCCCCCATCACCCATCTCACCGTAGGCCGGGCGCACAGCCAGATCCGGGCCGCGGGTCTGGTGGCCGATGCCGCGATCGCCGCTCTGGACGAGTGTGAACGCCAAGGAGTGGATCCCACCGACCGTGAGGTCCTCCAGTTCCACACCGACGTCGCCTATGTCTGGGACGCCTGCAGCTCGGCCGTCGAGACGCTCTTCCACGCCTCCGGGGCGTCCGCGATCGCGAAACGGCAGCCGCTGCAGCTGATCGCCAGGAACTGCCGCGCCGGCAGCCTGCACGCGGCCCACACCATCGACACGTGGCTGGAGAACCTCGGACGAGCACTGTGCGGGGCCGACTCCGCACCGACGTTCACGACCGTGCTCGAACGCCGCTCCTAGGGAACCTGAAGACGTTGAGAAAGCGCACACACGATGCCGGGCATGGCCCCGAGTCCCACCGTTCGGCGGCCACACACGAAACGGTCCGGGCGGCCGTCGTCGAGGCTCCGGGTGCCGAACCGCGCACGGGGTCGGTCGCCTGGAGGCCACGAGGAGAGGGCGAGACCTCCATTGCCGTGGTCGCGGCGCCGTTGAACCCGCTCGACCTGCTCATCGCCTCCGGAACCTTCCACTCGGCCCGCCACGAGGATCCGTACGTCCCGGGCAGCGAGTGCACAGGAATCGTGCTCGACTCCGACCTCTACCAGCCCGGCACATGGGTCTACGCCGAGTCCCACGCTTCCCCGTCCGCCCCCGGCACCTTCGCCGCCAAGGTGCTGGTCTCCGACGAGGACGTACTCCCGCTGCCCGGCGGACTCGACCCCGTGCGAGCGGCGGCTGTCGGGAACTCGGGGACCGCGGCGTTCATTCCGCTGCTCGAAGCAGCCGGTCTCCGCCCCGGGGAGACGGTGCTGATTCTCGGAGCCACCGGCGTGGTCGGGCGACTCGCCGTCCAGATCGCGCAGCGCAGCGGGGCGGGCAGGGTGGTCGCCGTGGCCCGCGACGCGGCAGCGCTCGAGTCACTGCTCGCCGTCGGCGCGGATGCCGTCGTCGTACTGCGCCCCGACGAGGGACCCGACGAACTGGCGGCACGGTTGTCGGCGGCGGCCGGCCCGGTGAACGTCGTTCTCGACGGCGTGTACGGGCCACCTCTGGAGGCTGCGCTGCGTGTATGCGCACCGCGCGCCCGCGTGGTGAACATCGGCAACCCGGCCGGTGCGACCGCCCAGGTGCCGGCGGGACTGCTCCGCGGGAAGCAGCTCACCCTGTCCGGCTTCGCAGGCCTGCACACCCCACTGCGGGACAAGCGTGCAGCGCTGACCTGGCTGTGGTCCGCCCTGGCCCGCGACGAACTGTGGATCGACGTGCGCACCGTCGCACTCGATGAGCTCCCGGCGGCGTGGCGGGACCAGGCTGCCTCACCTCACGCCAAGTATGTGGTCCTGCCCGCCGACGGCGAAGCTCACCGCACCACAACCGGCACCACCTTGACACCACCGGAGCGCTCGAACGTGAACGTGCCCCCCGTACCACCTGCCGTGGTGCCGGCCGACCCCCCGTTCGGGCCTGATGCCAACAGCCACACGGCGAAGGAGCCGGACGCATGACCGCCTCAGCAAAGAAGTCCGAACCGGCGCCGCTCCTTCGGCGGGCCGTGGACTGCGTCATCATCGGCGGCGGACCCGTCGGTCTGCTGACTGCCGTCCTGCTGGGCCAAGCCGGTCTTCGGGTGTCCGTCGTGGAGCGCTGGCCCGCGCGGTATCCCCTGCCTCGAGCGTGCACCATCGATCACGAAGCCCTCAGGATTCTCCAGGCTGCTGGGGTCATGCGTGACCACACAGACCTCTTCGAACCCTCCCAGGGCGAGCGCGGCGGGTACGAGTTCCGCAACGGTGAGGGCGAGCTGCTGCAGGCCATCGACTGGAACAGGCCGGCCGAGTCGGGCTGGGCGAACACCAACGGGTTCTACCAGCCCGACCTCGAAGCCGCTCTGGAGGATCTGGCCGCCGCGACACCGGGGGTGACCGTTCACCGTGGCTGGACCTTCCTGTCACTGGCCGACGAACACGGGCACGAGGGTGTGTCGGTCCGGGTATCCCGCACGGAGCAGCCGGACGAGGTCGAGCACCTTCGGGCGCGATGGCTCATCGGCGCCGACGGTGCGAACAGCGCCGTGCGCACGCAGCTCGGCATCGAGGTCGGAGATTCGGGATTCCAGGCCGATTGGCTGGTGGTGGACTACCGGCCGAAGGGCGAGGAGAACTGGAGCGCCTTCGTCACCCAGTACTGCGACCCGGCGCAGCCCGCGACCGCCGTCAACAGCGGGCCGGGTCGGCGGCGTTTCGAGTTCATGCGCCGCGAGGACATGGCCGTTGACGCACTGAATCGGGCCGACACGGCCTGGCGCCTCATGGAGCCCTGGGGCGTGACCCCGGAGACGGCCCGCCTGGAACGGCACGCCGTCTACACGTTCCGCGGGCGTTGGGCGCGTACGTGGCGGAAGGGGAACGTCTTTCTCGCCGGTGATGCGGCCCACCTCATGCCGCCGTTCCTCGGTCAGGGACTGTGCGCGGGTCTGCGTGACGCGCGCGCCCTCAGCTGGCGTCTCGCGATGACGCACCAGGGCCTGGCAACTCCCGCCGTGCTCGACACGTACGGTCCGGAACGCGGTGGCCATGTCCGGGAGATCATCGACGAGGCGGTGGCCGCCGGACGTGTCATCTGTGAGCTCGACCCTGTCAAGGCCGCTGCCCGCGACGCCGAAATGAAGAAGCGGTCGCGCGATCCGCTGGCCGACACCCGGCAGCCTCCGCACCCTCGCCTGGGCGAACCGTCGTTGACGATGACGAGCACCGGGTCCGAGGGCCGGCTGGCGCCGCAGGGGCGGGTCCGGTCCGGACGACGGGAGGGGCTCTTCGACGATGTGGTAGGCCAGGGGTGGCAGCTGATAAGCCGTGCCGGGAATCCCGCCGAGTGCTTGGGCGGGGCGGACCTGTCCTGGTTCCGGCAGATCGGCGGTGTGGTCGCCGACCTGTCGGGTCGGGGTTCCGTCGAGGATGTCGACGGCGTCTACGCGCGGTGGTTCGACGAGCACGCGTGCGAAGCGCTCCTCGCACGGCCGGACTTCTACGTGTTCGCGGCCGGCGAGCACGCAAGAATCCCCGCTTTTGTCTCTCAACTGCGCCGAACGCTTCAGCCCGATATGGGGCGGCACCGTCGGCGTCATGCTCCCGGGCCCCTCCATGAGGGTGAGGGCCGGTGAGCCCGTCACCGGCCGCAGCGCAATTCGGCGGCGCAGCAGATCGTGATCAACCGACGAAGAAGGGCATGACGACATGGCGGGGATGCGACATTCACACCACAGCGATGAGCTTCCCGAGGCACACCTGCCGCGGCCGGGTGGTTCCTTCGACGCGACCGCGGTCACCTTCGCCGCGATGGGCCTGTTCGACGCGCTGACCGCCGAGCAGCGGGCGAAGGTGCTGTTGCTGTCAACGGATCCGGGCCGGAAGCACTGGAACTTCCTTCCCGAGTCCGGCCGCCACGGCCTCGCTCTCGGGGAGCTCGACCGTCATCAGGAGGTATTGGCGCACCGGCTCATCGCCGAGTCGATGTCGATTCCGGCGTACGCGCGCTTGATCCAGGTGATGGCCAACGAGCATGTGCTGCGCGAGCTCAATCTGCCCGTGTTCGGTCACATCGCGGCGACGTTCCGTGATGCCCGCGGTTACTTCCTCACCTTCTTCGGACAGCCGCAGCCGGACGCTACCTGGGGCTGGCGCCTGGTCGGGCACCATCTGTCGGTCAACGTCACCGTCGTGGACGGCGACCTGGTCAACGCCACCCCGTTCCTGCTCGGCGCGGAACCCGCCCGCTTCGGTCCGTTCCGGATCCTCGGTGAGGAGGAGGACGCCGGCTTCGTCCTCCTGGACGGCCTCACCCATGCGCAGCGGGAAGAAGCGATCATCCACTCCAAGCCTCCGGCGGACTTCGTCACCCGCACCGTGGAGACCATCGGCGAAGTCGAGTACCCCGCCTACCACGGGGTCGGCCGTCGCGACGCGATGATCACCGATGTCGACCGCAAGGCTCTCGCCTACTTCCGCGCGCACCCTCGCGGTGTCCGCGTCGGCGACCTCTCGACAGCCCAACGCACCCAGTTCGACGACCTGCTCGCCCTGTTCGTCGAGCGGGCACGCCCCGGCCTGGTCGGCTTCGAGATGGATCGCATCACTGCCGCCGGCGGCGTCGAGGAGTTGCGTTTCGCCTGGGCCGGCGGCACGTCCGTCGACCAGCCGCACTACTTCCGTATTCAGGGGCCAGTGACCCTCGTCGAATTCGACAACGCCGAGGACAACGCCAACCACGTCCACAGCGTCTGGCGCGACCCCTCCAACGATTTCGGCGCGGACCTCCTCGTGCAGCACCACCTCGCGCACGACCACACGGGCTCGCCCGAGGACAGCGTCGACCAGTAGACCCGCAGCGCAGTGGAGACCGGTCAGGAACTCGAACCGGTTCCGGCAACGGGGTGGTCGGCAACAGACGGCTCCCAGGTCGCGTACACGCACCCGAGAAGCAGAAAAGGACAGACGATGAGAATAGTAGGCATCAAGCGACTCCACGACAGTTGCGGCGTGGAGGTCGCCGCGCTGATCGAGGAGCAGAAGCAGGTCTCCGTCATCGCCCCGCTCGCAGATTTCTGGGCCGATCCGACAGGGCATCTCTCACGGCCTCCCACCGGGCGGACACTTGCCCTCGCCGATGTCGAACTGGTTCCTCCGGTACTCCCCGACGCCCGCGTCTTCTGTATCGGACTCAACTACGCGGAGCACGCCGCGGAGGGCAGTTTTCGGGATCAGGACCTTCCCCCGTATCCCACCCTCTTCGCGCGGTGGACCCAGTCTCTGACCGTTGATGGAGCTGAGGTCCCCGTACCCTCGAACGAGGAGGGACTCGACTGGGAGGGCGAAGTGGTCGCCTGGGTCGGAACACCTCTCGTCGATGCCACCCCCGAGGCAGCCGTGCAAGCCGTCATCGGATACTCCACGTTCAACGATCTGACCGCTCGCAAGGCCCAGAAGCTGACCACCCAGTGGTCGTTGGGGAAGAACGGAGACCGATCCGGACCGATCGGCCCGATGGTTCCGGCCGCGGAGGTCGGCGACCTGAAGGACGGCCGGCGGCTGCGGACACGGGTCAACGGCGAAACCGTTCAGGACGCCAGTACCAGTCAGATGATTTACGGGGTCGGGGAAACGCTGTCGCTGATCTCGCACACGCTGTCCCTGCGCCCGGGCGATCTGCTCGCGACCGGCACACCGTCGGGCGTCGGCTACGCCCGTACGCCTCCGCAGCTGCTGCAGCCGGGGGACACGGTCGAGGTCGAGGTCGAGGGCTTGGGCATCCTGCGCAATGCCGTGGTCGGTAACCACTGCCGGTCGGTCAGCACGGCCATCTGACACTGCCACGCTTCCGAACCACCGTAGATGAGGGATACGTAGTAGGCGCACGTCTTCAGTGAGTAGGGCCTGCGCATGTGCGAGACCGTGGGCGGACAAGCGCGAAGGTGCTCCGGCAGGACACTCCCTGTGGGCCATCGCGTCCCCAGCGGGTCATCCGGGCGAGCGGCGGACCCCAGGTCGAGACTGGGAACGGCTCCTCCTTGACACATGTATGGGCCTCCGCGCTCGTTGACCGAGCGCGGACACCATGCGTCAGCGGGCTGACTCAGGCTGGCGGGAGTCCCGTCTCCGTTGTGGTGATCGTGCGCAGGAGGCGGTCGTAGTAGGCATGCAGACGGCCGACCATGTCGAACTGGTCAGGGTTGAGGGACCACTGGATCCGCAGTCCGTCCATGACGGCGATGATCTCCTCGGCGATGGCTACGGGGTCGACGTCCGAACGGATCTCACCACTGTCGATACTGCGCCGGAAGGCTCCAGAGATGTTGCCCACCAGCCGGGCGTAGCGCTGTGTGAAGAAGGCATGGGCGGGGTGTCCCGGCTCGGCGGCCTCCGCGGACAGCACGGTGAACATGCGCACAAGGCCGGGACGGGTGGTATTCAGGGCGACCAGCTTCAACGCGGCAGCCACGTGCTGCGCAGCTGTCACCTGCCGAGTGTCCGTCAGGCCGTCGTCGCTGAAGACCCACGCGCGGTCGCGTTCCTCGCTCTCGCCGAGAACGGAGAGCAGTAGGTCTTCCTTGCTGCGGAAGTGGTGCAGCAGGCCGCCCTGGGTGATGCCGACGTCGTGAGCGATCCGGGCGAGCGAGCTGGCGTGGTAGCCGTTGCGGGCGAAGTGCTCGACGGCTGTATCCAGGATGCGCTGGCGTCGTTCATCGCCCACGGCGTAGCTGCCACGAGGCTTTCGGGGAGGCATATGCCCAGCCTACGGGTCCGAAGGACGCGGATCGATATCGATCTCCATGCCCGATTCAAGTGCGACCCACGCCATGACTTCAAACCTGTCCTCGACTTTCATGACGGTTCGTCGCTTCTCCGGCGGACCGTCGACAGCAGCTCGACCGGACCGCAATGCCACCATTCGTCGGCCGGCCCGTTCGCTTGAGAGGCACCCCGGATCCCCGGTCGCCGCAACCAGCAGCCGCACCTACCTGACAACTACTGAACTTGATCGGGTGATGTCGGGCTGTTCGTCAGACAGCGTGAAGCTGGCCTCGGTAGAACTTGTCCGGTGAGATATGCGCAGGGCGGCGGCTTGACCGATGTCGAGAGAGCCGCGCGGGAACGGGTCCGGCGCCAGGCTGTGACTCACTTCGAGGCTGGCGGGAAGAACCGCGAAATCGCTGCCACGCTGCGAGTCTCGGAGCGGTCAGTGGAACGTTGGCGACGCCAGTGGCGCGAGGGCGGCCACGCTGGAGTCGCCTCGAAGGGGTCACCTGGTCGACCCTGACTATCTGACGCGCAGATGACCAGGCTGGAGCGGGAGTTGGAGCACGGCCCGCTGACACACGGGTGGGCCGACCAACGCTGGACGCTGGCCCGGGTGAAGACGATGATCGGCCGGCTGTTCCACGTCTCGTACACCGTGGAGGGCACGTGGCGACTGCTGCGGCGCTACGGCTGGTCCTGGCAGCAGCCGACGCGGCGTGCGATCGAGCGTGACGACGGCACGGTTGTGGAGGCGGGAGGTGTGGCCGCGGGTAAGAGCACCGCGGCGGCGAACGGAGCCTGGGTGGTCTTCGAGGACGAGGCCGGCCAGTCGATGACGCCGCCGCTCGCCAGGCCCTGGGGCCGCAGGGGTAGCACTCCGGTCGTCCGCGTTCGCGGGCGGGGATCGGGCCGAGTCTCCATGGCAGGGATGACCTGCTACAAGCCGGGTGAGCGGTCTCATATGTTCTACGCGATCCGCGAGTACCGGGGCCGCAAGGACGAACCGAAGGGCTTCGGCTGGAAGGACTACCGCGACCTGGTCATCCGCGCCCACACACAGCTCGGCTGCCCGATCGTGCTGGTGTGGGACAACCTGCGCATGCACCTGGTCGCGCCCCTGAGGGAGTTCTTCGGGGCCAACGCCTCATGGCTCACTGTGTTCCAGCTGCCGACGTATGCCCCGGACCTCAATCCGCAGGAGGGCATCTGGTCTCTGGTCAAACGCGACATCGGCAACCTGGCCGCCGCCGACCTTGGCCAGGTCACCCGCGCTGTGAAGCGCAAGCTCAAGATGCTGCAGTACAGGCCGGAGGTGATCGACGGATGCCTGGTCGGCACCGGCCTATCCCTGTCGATGTGATGGTCAGAAGATACCGAAGAAGCGATGCCACCAGCTGGGCCGCTGAACGTGCGAGGGCAGTCGGCTCGGCCCGTCGTAGTCGCTCTCCAGTAGTTCCTCGGCAACCACGGCATAGCCAAGCTCGGCCAGCGCCCGGTTGACCTTGGCAAGGTCCGCGCCGTCCAGCTCGCCCTCGGCCTGGGCGTCAGCCGTTCCGAGGAAGGCGCCCGGGTTGTCGGCGCAGACCAGAGCCAGTGAGCCGAACTTGCTCACGCAGACGACGATCCGAGTGCCGCATAGTGTTGCGTCCCCGGGCACGACGACGCGTCCGTACTCGCTGGAGTTCTGGGTGTCCTGCTCGGCCGTGCAGCGAGCTGCGAAGTCACCTTCGAGCCGGGCCGCCAGAGCACCGAAGTACATTGCGGCCTCGCCACGGTCATAGTGCTGCGGACGCTCCAGCCACCCCGGATCATCGAGCCCGCGCAGCAGCGCCGGTAGATCCGCATTGCTGTCACTCATGCGCTCATCCTGGCGCAGCAGCTCGGGGCACCACCACACTCACCGTTCCCCGACATCACCCATTCAAGTTCTGCAGCCGCCGTACCCTCTTGGCAACTTCGCGCAAGGCTCCGTGGCCTTCGTTCAGCCTGAGTCCAGCGTGTGGCCTGTCGGCCCGATGGTGATCGTCACGTAATGGCAGCCTCCAGGAAGGGCGAACTGGCCCTCGCCGCCGTGTGCTTCGGCCTCTGCGGCAGTGTGATCCGCATCGTCGCCGGGCACAGCATCTGGTGCAGCAGCCAGCCGCGGCCGATGGTTTGGGAATGCGCGGTTCATGGTCCCGACGGTGACCGCACGGTCCTTGAACCAATGCCGACCACTCCCCCCGCCCCCCTCTTGAGCTTTGCGATATCGCTGCGTTCCGGCTGGTTCGTGCGGTCAAATGGTCAAGTGCGGGCCGACAGGGCGGTCGGTGGCGAAGGGGGCTGCAGTGATACCTCGTGTCGAGACCTCTGCCCTACTATGCCCTGAGATATTCTGGCGGGTCGAAGAAGTACCGGCGTCAGTACGAGCAGCCATCGCCCATCGTCTAGAGGAGGTGACCGAGGCCCGCGGAGGCCTCCTCCACGCTTGCAGCGCGTTCAACTCCATCTACTTCGACTACGACCCGCGCCTCCGCCGCTATGTGCGCGACCCAGATCCCGACTGCTTCGCCACGGTCTCGGTCGGCGGCAGGCTTCCCGTGCTGCCAGCAGGGACGTTCGTCCGATTGACCCGCGGCAGTCGTGAACTATGGGGCGAGGTCGCTGCGGTGCTCGGCGCAGCAGCGGATGTCGATGAGGACGGTTGGACGGGAGCAGGCCGGTCCGGCGCTCCGGCGGAGGCGGATCAGGACCGGCAGCGCGTCATCATCGACACAGACATCTTTGGTCCCCTGAGTGTCAGCGAGTCGATTGAACGAGGGCGATGGCTCAGGCCAGGTGGCGGGCTAGAGAACGGACAGCTCTTAGGGCCCGTCCCTTCCTCGTGGGGCGATATCTCCGCGCGGGACCAGATCGGCTCGTTCGCCGCCTATCTCGCCGGTCCCGCCCGAGCTCTTCTCGACCTCGGCCCCCTGCCTGGCTGGCTCGCGTCCGACTCTACGAAAGTGAGCGACGCCGATATCGCGCGCTCAATCCGGACGGCTGTCGAATGCTTAGCGCAGATCATGACCACCGCCCCGGGCCTGCGTACGTGGGGCCTGTACGCCAGGCCTGCCGCCGACGCGGTCTCGTTCAGCACCTCGAATACGTTCCAAGAAGTGCGGAGGGCTGCCTGCCGGCCCGCCCCCGGCAATCGGGCCCGCTACTCAGCTCTGTGGCCGCTCCTGGACGCCCTTGTCCGAGGAGGTGAGCACGGAGGTGGCCTCACCGGCGTCGCCGGGGCGGCCTTGGCGATAGACGCGAACCTGGCTCTCGCGGACGCGACGACAGGCCGCCAACTACCCGACGGCATTGATCTCCGCGTAGATGACCTTTGGCAACATGGAGGCATCTGGAGGGCGCAACGTCTACCAGTGAATGACGTCCTCCGAGAACTCGACCCCCTCACCCCGGCCGGCATCGGGTTCACGGAGAGCCGCGAATCACGCACTGGTGTCCTATTGCCTCCATCCCCATCGGCCGGGTCGAGTAAGGCGAAATGCGGTGCGAGCCGGGTCACCGTCGTGCACATCGATGACGAGCTCATCGTCCTGTCAGTCGCGGTGAGCCAGGCTGACCTGTCGGCCGGCAGGCTACGACTCACCCGCGCCGTACTGGATCTACTGCCGCCCGGTGATCTGATTCTGCAGCTCCACCACGGCGGCTCCCCTCATTCGGACCACGGGGCAGAGCAACATGTACGCAGACACGAAGACGCTGTCCAAGCGATCAATTGGCCGACCGCGATACCACCAGGGCTTCACCTGACCGTCGCGGCGGCGCGCGCCGGAAGACGGCTGGTAGCCACGAGCCTTCGGCTAGCGAACCCCTTGGACGTCGCTGGCTTCGGGACCGTGAGCTGGCAATTCGACGAAGCACTCTTTTGCCTCGGCACCGGGTTGGACACCCCGCAAGGGACTCAGCAGAGTTGGCAGCCATGGGCGCCCCTGGTGACCAGGGGACCATGGCGACCGGCCGTGGCGGCGTTGGAACACCTAATCGTCGAGGCCCTTAAGAGGGACGGCGATCGGGGACTTGCCGACAGCCGCCAACTCGACGGCCGTCGTCTCACCGCGGCCCTCTTTGGTCCGAACGTACGTTCCGCTGCCCTGCTGTGGACCATCATTCACACCTGCGAAGACATGACCGTACTCGGATTGCTGACTCAGTCCCCGGGTCATTCGGGCGGGCCAGACGTGTTCACGTGGTGGCCGTCCACCCCTGAAGCAAAGGAAGCCAAAGCGGCGGCGGAATGGGGTGCCGATGATGCAGGTCCGCCTCTCAGTCGTCGCTGGATTCGCCCTCAGCGACGTCGGCTACCGCCTGAACAACGGCCTTCGCTCAAGGCGCAGCTCGACTACGCCCAGTGGCGTGTAGAAGTCGAGGGCATCAATGCCGACACCAAACTCCCGCCCGGCACAACCTTCGTGCACGGGCATCTGAAAGGGTCAGGGCCCGGGAAGCCCTGGCACCGACATGTACCCCATGAGCTGGAAGGCAATTCGGGAAACGGATGACCAAGGTCAAGATGACGTCTAAACCGCGCACCAAGGCTATCGGCCCGCCTCCCGAACTGGCGGAGGCAGTCAAAGAGGGGCTCGAACGACTAGGCGATCCCCTGAGTGATGTTCTCACCCTGCTCGATCAGTCCCGCCTGAGTGACCTACTCAATAGAATGGGCAAGACTCGGCGGACGCGCCTACTGCAGCGACTGCACGTCCCGGCCATGGGACGGCTCACACCCACCGTCTGTTCACACGCGTTGACGCAGCTACGTTCAAGTCGGCCCCCTGCACAGCGGCAACAGGATGCCGAAACCCTTGGCAGCCCCCTCTTTGAAAGCCTCGCCCAGGAGCGAGCCGAATGGCTGGAGGGTCGCCGCAGCGGCGCTCTGGAGGAGAGCCTTGAGCAGGCCCCGCGCGACGAGCTGCTCCTCGCGGCGATCGCCTTCTGGGATACAGATCCCAGTCAGTCACACGTGCTCGCCTGGACCCTGCTGAATCGGGCATTGCCATCCTGGCCCGCAACGGAGGTGGAGACGCTCGCACGCTCATGTGCCCGGCTTTCCACAGAGTGGGACGCGCTCTACGCGGTCGATCGGTTCTCGCCACCCGAGGCGGCGACAGGCCGGCCGACGTCTACAGAAGAATGGCCCACAATCGTTCTGGACGGCGCCCGCCAATGCGAAGACACCGCTGAGCGGCTGGAGACCCTGTTGGAGCAGGCAACCAGCTCCGCGCGACAGGCCTGGGAGTCTCTTGGCCGGGGAGTCTTACCAGACTCGAACGCTTGGGAGTCCGTCCAGGCACTCCATTCGATGGCAGGAGCGCTGACATCCGCTCTGACAACGATCGATCCTGCGAGCGGATCTTTGTTTGAAGTTCCGGTTCGACTCGACAGTCTTCTGACGGCTCTTCACCACCGCGGAGTTGAGCTCAGAGAGAGGGAAGACTTGTTGTCTGGGCTTGACCGCGTCGTGCGCGTGGTGACGTCCCAGTCTCATCCTGCATTCGACAGCCTTCGAGCCCAGGCAGACAGGCTCGCTGCGCATGCAATCTGGTCCGCCGAAGACGTAAACCTCGCCAGGCTGCTTACAGACGTCGTCGCACTCTCCGACGCCGTCCAACGCGACGACGATCTGGGAGTGGAGCACCTAGACGGACGGTTGCGTGGGGCGCTGCCCGAGGAGCTGCGCGCGGTCGTGCTCCTCGTAGTCCGCGGCAAGGCCTCATTCCCAGCGGACGCCGACACGAACCGGGCCCTACCCGCACCGCGCGCACCCGCCGCCGCGGCCACGGCGCCCGAGCACGAGTCAGCTGATCCAGTGGTTTCCGCGACCCAAGGCGTATCGCGTGATGCGCCGGAAACTGGCGACCCTCTTGGACTGGGAAACGTTGCCGGCACAACTGTTCCTGCTGCGATCGAACCGTTGGCGAACGACCCCCACGAGGTTCCCATCCCGGAAGGTACCTCGTCTCTAAAGAACGACGGAGCCACTCCTGGTCTGCCCCCAGGTGCCGACGATCAGGACCTGTCGCAAGAAGCGGAGCTGAGCCAGCCTCACATCGCAAGAAACTCCGATGCTGCTCACGCCGCGGCCGTCGAAACCCCTCCGAGAGTCCTTCCAGCCATTCCTCAGGAGCAACCCACCACTCCCGCGCCATCCTCGAATGAGGAAAGCAGTCATTCGAGCATCGTCCTGGAGTGCCTAGGCCAGCACGAGATCGCCCTGGCATATCACGCAGCGCAGGCAGCAGGCCTAGGAGAACTCGCCCCGGCCCTCAAGCTGTTCATCCTGGCCGACACAATGCGCAGCGCGACTGGGGTCTGCGCGGACATGTTCCTCAACGAGTCGGCGAATCGCCCCACCGAACCAGACAAGAGCCTCGGCTCGGTTGATCTCTTGCTGCGCGCCGCGGCCTTCCTACGTGTCTGCCTCGTCTGTGGAGATCCGGGAGTAGGCGAGGCCCTCCGCTTCGTCGCCGACCACGTTCAAGGCATGCCAACGCTCCACTCCATGCTCACGACGGTCGCTGAAGTCTGCGCCCGAGGCCAGTTGACCGGGCAGACGTTCGGACAAGAGGTAGATCGCCCCGCTCACGAAAACGATCTGAACGTCGATGTGACGTCGGTGAGCGCCCTGGCTCGCGAAAGCCTCACGGAGCCCCGAACCCTGCACTTCCCGCGAGCCAACGAAATCGTTCGTGCGTGGTGGGCCGAACACGGGCCCATCGGCTCGCTCTTGCATGCCGCTGCTGAAGACGACCGAACTCGCCTCGACACGGTCCGCTCCCAACTCCTGGCCCTGCGCAAGCCTGAGGCGCTGGGGAAGCTACTCTCCAAGACCGACACCGCTTTGAAGGGAAAGTCTTCTTCACGGCTCCAAGGCGCAGCGCGACGGCGGATCCTGCACTACGCGCACGAATCACTGGAGATCGTGCACGAGTGGCTGACCTCCGTCCGGAACTCGGCACCTATAGCGCCTTCACCCATCTTCAGCCACCTGGCCTCCCGTCTGGCTCCGCTGGCCACTGACCTGGCCACGGAGATCCGCGCATTGGAGGACTCCGTGAGCGCTTCTCGCGATGCCCTGCTGCCAACTGCAGCACATCTGACGCTCGCATCCGTACGCGGGAGCATTGCCCTCTTGCGCACAGGACAGCTCGGCGGCCTCGAAAGCGCGCCGAACATCGCGCTCAACGCCGACCTACTGCGATGCACGGACCTTGAGTTCGACGCTGAGCTCTCCCCGCTGCGCGATGCGACGTCAGATGATGTGTCCAAAGCACTCGTCACTTCATGGGAGACGGCAGCACGTGACCACGCCTCAGCGGAGAACTACGCCACCGCCCGCACATCTCTGGAAATGCTCGAGTTGCAGGGCGGCCGCAGCGAAGTCGTGAGCAAACTCAGAGGAGAGCACCACCGCCTGCGTGCCGACAGCCGTCGCGAGGTGGAAGCCCTGCGCCTCACTGTCACGCACCGTGCGGAGACAGCAGCTCGTCTCGGCCAGCTGGAAGAACCAGGACGCTCTCGAATCTCGGCACGCCTGGAGGCAGTCAAGCGGAACCTCGGAGGAGACAACCTGGGGACGGTACGACGCGAGTGCACAGAGATCCTCGGACAGCTCGACATCCAGAGGGAGGAGGAACGGACCAAATTCCAGACCAAGGCAACCCAGTTACTGAACAACTCCGACGCCTCAGCATCCATGGCAGACAAGATCCGCGCGTTGATCTCCCAAGGAGACCTGGCGACCGCTGAGGAGTTCCTACTGGCCGTGCGCGAGGGGAACGAGCCGCCGACCGTCGAGCCCGCCACAGACTTCAACGCCTTCTTTCCCACGGTCTGTGACGCACTGGAGTCAGGCATCACCCCCGAACTCATCCGGGAGGCCGGCAATGGAGGGACCCACCGCGGACTGGACTTCTCGGACCTGGCGCCCGCTCAGCGATCTCAGACCGCTGACGCCCTGACCGCCCTGCAACAACTGCACACCCAGTGGAATACCTTCCGCACCCGCAAGCACCACCTGAAACTCACTCTGCGCCTGGCAGGCATCGAATACATCGACGAGACAGACGCGGGACTCACGGGGCCGGCTACCCGGCGCTGGTTCGACATCACCGACGTGAAACTGGTCGGACCCTGCCGCCTTCCACAGTTTGGCTCGGGCTCGGACGGCCGACTGCGGGTAATGACCACCAGATCAGTATCCGACGCCCGCACCCTACTGGGTTGGATCGAACAGGACGTCAGTCCGCTCCCCGTGCTCGTGGTGGTAGCCGGGTCGCTAGGGGTCGCACAGCGACAGGCCCTCGCCCGTGAATGCGTGTCCCGACGGGACAAACCAGTACTCGTTCTCGACGCGTCCGCCCTGGCATTCCTGGCCGCTCGCGGCACCGGCCTGTTCGCCACGACCGAACGTGTCCTGGCGCCCTTCAGCGCAGTGATCCCCTACTTCCCGGAAGCAAGCGACACTCTGCCCGCCGAAATGTTCTACGGTCGCAGTGATGAACTGTCCGCCGTCCTGGACGCCCAAGGTTCGAGCATCCTGTACGGCGGCAGGCGGCTCGGAAAGTCCGCACTGTTGAAGGCCGCAGCCGCGCGGTACAGGAAAACACGGCATCACGTCAGTCGCTACATCCCACTGCCCTCGGGGATGGGCCTGACCCCGGGAGACATCTGGGACCTACTCGCGCGCAGCCTGCATCAGTCCGGCATCGCCGAACGGCGCGCTCACAGGGCGAGCACCATGCATCAGGTCGAGGAAGATATTGACCGCTGGCTCCAGCACGACAAGGCACGCAAACTACTCATTCTCTTCGATGAATGCGACGAATTCTTCGACGGCGACGCTCGCGAGAATTTCGTACACACCACGGCCCTACGTAACCTCATGAGTTCCAGCGGACGAAGATTCAAACCGGTATTTGCCGGCCTCCATCAGGTTCAGCGCTTCGCCTCACTTCCCAACCAACCGCTGGCCGGAGCTCACTTCGGAGAGCCCCTGGTAATCGGCCCCCTCAGCCCCGGAGCCGCATTCCGACTCCTCTACGATCCCATGCAAGTACTCGGTATCCGCTTCGAGAGCGACACCCTGATTCACCGCGCCCTCGCCTATGCGAACTACCACCCGAAGATTATTCAGCACATCGGGCTTGCACTGGTACTTGAGACACACAACCGACGAACCCCCGCAGAGGGGCCACCTTGGACCATCAACGAGGAGACCCTGGAACGAGTCATCGGGTCCACCTCACTCGACAAAAGCATCCGGGACACCGTCCGCCTCACCCTCCACCTCGACCCGCGGTACAAACTCATCGCACTCGTCCTGGCACTGCACGCATTCCGCCACGGAGTGGACCAGCCCATCGCAGGTCGCGAACTGCGCACCGAATGCGCCGAGTGGTGGCCAAAGACCCTCTCCGTCACTCCTCCCGACGAATACCGCGCGCTACTTGAGGAAATGGCCGGACTGGGCATCCTCGCCGCAGACGATTCCGGATGGCGTCTACGCTCATCCAACGTACTGAGGCTCTTGGGCAGCCCCACCAGCATCGAGGAAGAACTGTCCTCCCAGGAGGGCGAAGCCGTTACTGCTCTGTCTGCTGCACACTCGCGCAGGCCGCTCCCGGGCGGACTCATCAGCCCCCTAACCGAGGCACAGATCGCAGACCTGACCAGGCGCCGCAACGGCCTCAGAATCGTGATCGGCACCAGAGCAGCAGGGCTCGAAGACGTCGAAGCAGCGCTTGTCGGTCAACAAGAACGTGTCACAAGCATCGCACCCCTGATCATCCCCAGCTCACCGAAGGACTACCGCAAGGAACTGCAGGCGGGTCGGGCAGGCCGCCAGCACCGAATCATCGTCAGCGACACCCGAGGTTTCGGCCCCAGTGCCTTGCGTCAGTCGCTGGACCAGGCACTGGCACTCCAGCCCCCGGAGGGCGTAAGCCGCTGTGTGGTCGCACTCTTGGACCCCTCTCAGATGGAACACCTAAGTGAGTTGACCAGCGCGGACGAGGAAAATATCGTGCTCCTCCAGCTCACCACCGCGGACGGCCTCCGTAGCTGGACCTCCAGCGAGGACCCAATGACGCCTTACTACGAACCTGCGCAACGAGCTGCGCTCCTGGAGACCACCGGCGGATGGCCGATTGTCCTCAACCACCTCCTGACACTGGCCGTCAAGGGATACTCACCGCGAAAAGCCCTTGCGCAACTCACAAACGAGATCAAGGGCAATGAAGGTGTCCGCCTACTGGAAGCAACCGGTCTGACTGATGCCGTCGCACTCCACCCCTTGATGCACCAGCTGGTCGCAGAATTCGATGCCCCGCTCCCTCTCGACGACCTTCACGAACTACTCCAACCCGAGTATCCAAACATCGAATTCCTATTGACAGCTCTGCGCCGGATGAACGTCCTTGTCTATGGCGATTCACAAGGCCTCGCGGTAGAGCCGATCCTCGCCGCCGCATGGCGTCACCACGGGCCGCATTGATCCGAGACGGTGCCCCCGGCCGGACTGTGGGCCCGCTGAAACTACCCCAAGTCCACACCTCAAACACCACAGCTCCTCCAGCCGACCGCCACCGCGTGAGATATCTGTTGGTCGCGCACTGGTCCCACCCCTGGCCGACGCTCTTCGGCCAGGGGTGGCTACTTTCCGAGGTTGTTTTAGCCAAGGAGGGTGGATAGGAGGCCATGCCCAATGAGTCTGGGTCCCGACCCGTCACGTGGCTCTTGTTTCGGAACGCGGTGAGACAGGCAGCTGCGGATATGCAAGCGAGGGCGACGAACAGGCGGGGGTATCCGCCAGGGCGGCGTCATTCAGGTGACGTGTCCTGGTTGATCACATGATGCCGAGGGTGATCAGTGGACGGTTTGCGTCGCGGGTGTGGTGGCGGAGTCCAGCGGCGATGTTCGTCTGGCTGGCGAGTCGGAGAGCGCCGATGGCCAGGTTGCGTAGGGATGCCATGGCACGTGGAGCGGTGCCGGTGCGAACGCGGGAGGCGTCCTCGGCGTACGTGGTGTCTCTCACGTGGTGGATCTTGTTCTCGATGCCCCAGTGGTTGCGGACGCGGCGTGCGATCTCGGTTGCGTCGGCCTGCTCCGCGGTCAGGTCGGTTACCCCGTAGATGCGTTCCAGTGTGACCTTGCCGGTAGTGACGATCTGTCTGCGGCGCACGATCTGGATGGCCTGCACCGCATGTGGGAACGGGATCCCCGTCACGGTGGCGGCCTTGATCCGGCGGATCTCGTCGCGGCCGTGTGCGGTGGCCCGGGTCTTGTCCTGAAGTGGTACTTCCCGCCATGGCAGGGCCTTCAGCCACCGTTGCAGGGTGGGGTGGTTGCCCTTGATCAGTGCGATGTAGTGGGCGTGCTTGTCCTCGACGAGGAAGCGTGCGTGAGCGGTCTGCGAGTGGAGGGCGTCGAAGGTGACCACCGTGCCGTGCAGGTCGAGCGGGGCTAGTGCTGTGACCGGGAACGTTTGCCGGGTTGGGGTGGCCTGAGCCCGTTGTCAGAGCCTCCCGATAACGTGCCGGCAGCCAGATCCGACTCTTCTCCGGGAGAACATCCGTGGACATCTTGCTCATCGCCGGCCTGTGGTTCGACGGATCCGCATGGGACGAGGTCGTGCCCGAACTCACTGCACTCGGCCACCGTCCCTTGCCGCTCACCCTCCCCGGCCAGGGCGACGGCACCGCCTCCGCGACGCTCGATGACCAGCTGGCAGCAGTGCTCGCCGCCGTTGATGCGGCACCGGGGAAGCCCCTGGTGGTGGGGCACTCCGCTGCATCGAGCCTGGCCTGGCTGGCCGCCGACGCGCGACCGGAGAAGGTGGCCAAGGTCGCATTGATCGGCGGCTTCCCTGCCGCCGACGGGCGGGCTTACGCCGATCACTTCGCGATTGAGGGCAGCACCATGCCGTTCCCAGGCTGGGGCCCGTTCGAGGGAGCGGACTCCGCCGACCTGGACCAGGAGACCAGGGACCGCCTTGCGTCCGCCGCTGTTCCTGTCCCCGAGGGGGTCGCCCGGGGAGTCATGCGCCTGACCGACGAGCGCCGTTTCGACGTCCCCGTTGTGCTCATCTGCCCCGAGTTCACCCCCGCCCAGGCCAAGGAGTGGATCGCCGCTGGCGAGAGCCCTGACCTCGCCCGCGTGACCCACCTTGAGTACGTGGACCTCGACTCGGGCCACTGGCCGATGGCCACCCGCCCCCACGAGCTCGCCCGCATCCTGGCGGAGGCCGCGAACTCGTAGTGCTGTGGCGGGGTTGGGTCGTCAGGCCACTTCCGGTAGTGGTCTGCCGCCCCAGCGGATGCCCTTTTCGCTGCGGATGCGGGCGCGTTCCTTGCGTTGGGCGGCGAGTATGTCGGGGTGTCGGGCGTTGGCGTTGCGCCAGCGCAGGTAGGCGTGCAGGGCCCGGGTCTGCACCGGGTGGTTCGGGTGGTTGGAGTTGGCCAGGGTGAACTGCCGCAGCGGCCCGAAGTGCGCCTCGATCGGGTTGGCCCAGGAGGCGTAGGTCGGGGTGAAACATAGCTCGACCTTGTTGCGGGCCGCCCAGGCGCGGATCTTCGTGCCGCAGTGCGCGGACAGGTTGTCCAGGATGACGTAGATCGGGGCGCCATCCGGACGGGCCGCCCGAATCGACTTGAGCGCGGCGAGGGTGGGGCCGGCGCCTTTGCGGCGCCGGTTGACGCCCCATAGCCGATCGGTGCCCACGGCGTAGCAGCCGTGGAAGTAGGTGACGCCGTGGGTGCGGTGGTAGGTGGCCGGCAATCGGTCCGGCTTGCTCAGCTGGGCCCAGCAGGATCCGGCGGTGGGCCGGATACCGAGCGGCCCGAACTCGTCGAAGGCGAAGGTCCTATCCGGCCGCTCATGCAACGCGAATTCGATCCGCGCCAGCTTCGCCTCGAAGTGGGGATCCGGTGACTCCTTCCAGGTCTTGGTGCGCTGGAAGGTGATCCCGCGGCGGGACAGTAAGCGGCGCAGCGCCTCACGGCCAATGCGGATCGGCCCCGATGGCAGGCGCTGCAGGTGCTCGGCGAGCTTGCGGATCGACCAGCGGGTGAACGGCTTGCCGAGCCTGGTCGGGCGGGTGGTGGCCGTCGCCACGACGAGGTCCTCGTCGTCAGGCGTCAGTAGGCGGGGACGACCTCCCGCCCATCGAGGGTCCAGGCAGGCTAGGCCGATCTCGTTGAAGTGGTGAATGACGTCGCGGACGGTGTCCTCGTCCGCGGCCACCAGCCGGGCGAATACCGGCACGGTGTTCCCGCCGGCTGAGGCCAGCAGCATCATCGCCCGCCGATAGCGCACCGTGTTGGTGCTGCCCCGGCGCACGATCTGCTGCAGCCTCTGCCCCTCCTGCTCGGTCAACCTGCGGACCCTGACTGGTGGCGCCACCATGCCTCCCCACCCGAACGGACAGATCTCCTCCATCCAATCCGGGCAGGCCCAGCCACCGGGCAGAAACCGGTGAACCTATGTGGTCACAGCACTAGCTTCTCGCACCACGATCGTGTGGCCGTGCAGCGGCTGCCTGAGCGGATTGACCTGTTGCGCTATCGGGTCTTCGAGGGCGGCCTGCTGAGCTTGCTGCTCGTCGACTCCTCGCACGGCTCGGCGACCGCTGGTTCGTCTCGGCGGACCAGGGAGCGGAACGCTGCGGCCATCAGCCCGCCGTCGATGCAGACGACTTATGGGCCGGTGGGCGCGAGTCTCGTCCCGGCGTGCTTGCGGGATCTGTACAAGGAGTTGGACGAGGCGCTCACGGCATGGGACGAGGTCGAGGCGGCGGCCCTCCGGCACTACATCGCCTACCGACGGTTGGTGAATGTCGCCTCCGTGATCTTCCGTCCGAAACACGAGGCGATCCTGGTCTATCTCAGACTCGACCCCGACACGGCCGAACTGGAGGAGGGCTTCACCCGGGACATGCGCGGCATCGGACACCTCGGGACCGGCGACCTGGAGGTCCGCCTCGTCTCGGCGGGCGACCTGGAGAAGGCGGCACCGCTCATTCGGCGGGCGTTCGAAGCCGCCTGACACACCAGGAAGGGCGGCTGATGCAGCGGCTACTCGATGCACCAGCCGCCCTTCGGCGTTCCGCGGCCCGGCCCAGAGTTGTCCGCTCTCATACTCACGCCTCCGGTCCGGCGAGCTCGAAGTCATCCTTCGTCAGTTCGGCCCGCAGCCGCTCCTCGGCGACGTCGGCGTAGTGCGCGGACAGCTCGACCCCCACGAAATGGCGTCCCTCGCGCAGGGCAGCGACCCCCGTGGAGCCGCTGCCCGTGAACGGGTCTAGGACGGTGCCCCCCTCGGGGCAGACCTGGACGAGCTGCTGCATGACCTCGACTGGCTTCTGGGTGATGTGAACCCGGCCCTTGCGGGGCTGGGAGGCGATGTAGTGGCCCGGCAGGTAGAGGTCGCGGGTGTTGTCGAGGGAGCCCTTGACGCCCCAGATGATGAACTCCGAGTCCTGCTTCGGTCCGCCCTTGCGGGGCCGGCTGGAGGGCTTGATCCACGAGATGGTGCCGCTCCAGGTCCATCCCGCCATCTGCAGTGCGTCGGAGGTGGTCGGCTCCTGTCGCCAGTCGGTGAAGACCATGGCGACCGCGTGCTCGGCCGAGGCCCGGTAAGCCTCGGTGAGCAGTTCGGTGAGCCAGGAGCGGTAGGAACGCTGGTCGCGGTTCTCACCGGGGAAGTTGGCCAGGGCGTGGGCACAGTTACTGGTGACGTATTTGGCTCGCGCAGTGCGCCCGGTGCGGTCCGAGCTGGTCCGCCCGCCGGAGTTGTACGGCGGGTCGGTGATGACGGCGTTGACACTCTCGTCCGGGAGGGTCTTCAGCACGGTGAGGGCATCGCCTCGGTGCAGCGTGTAGCTCATGTGCGGGGCCTCTTTCAGGGCACGGCGGGACTGGACCAGCTCCGGACGTCGCTCATCAGCGTTCGTTCCGAGCGGGGTTGCGCCGGACGTTAGCCGCGTTTTCCGGCCAGCCATAACGAGCCGTTGCGCCGGCCGAGGACGCGGGCGCGAGTCGTTTGGTGCGGCCGGGATCCGGGTCTACTGTCTCGCCATGTCACCGGGGCGGAACAGCGCTCCACCCCAACTGACCTGTGCTTATTCGTGCTGTCTCCTCCAAATGGGCGACGCGACGGGCCCGTTAGACCCCATCTGAGTGGCCGTGAGGAGAGCTGGTGTACCACCTGAGATTACGAGCGCGGCTGACTGCCGCGCTTGACGCAAGACCGGCGTCCGGGAACTACCAGTTCCCGGACCCGGGCCCGCCCTGAAAGGCGGATTCACATCGGCGCAGTGCCGGCGGCTTTGCACGAGAAGCCGGCACTGCGCCTCCTACGAACCACGAGGAGCCGCTGCTATGCAGCATGCCCTGATGCACCCACGTTCCGACCCGATACCTCTGTCCCCCTGGCTCGACCTGGCCAGTGAACGGCAGCGACAGTGAAGAAGACCACCGGAGCCGTCGTCGGTCTCCTCGCGTCCGGTCCGCTATTGCTGGCCATTCCGATCGTCGCCTTCGGAGCCAGTACGGCGTCAGCCTCCTGCTCTGCCGGCGAGGCACAGTCTGTGGACGCCGCAGCTGTTGCCTCGCAGGTGAAGGCCATCCTGGACGGCGGCGACAAGGGTGCGGTCCCGGTGGCGGGGCTTGATGATCCTGTCGGCCAGATACCCAACGCCAAGACGATCCAGGCCACCGGCGTCGCGATGAACGTTCCGGCCCGGGGGCAGGTCGTGGCCCTGGCCACTGCCCTGCAGGAGAGCGGCCTGCGGAATCTCACCTACGGCGACCGCGATTCGCTGGGCCTCTTCCAGCAGCGACCGTCGCAAGGGTGGGGCACGGCGAACGAGATCCTCGATCCGGTCCACTCCTCGACCAAGTTCTACGAGGGGCTTCGGAAGGTCTCCGGCTGGCAATCCCTGTCCGTCGCGCAGGCCGCTCAGGCCGTACAGCGGTCAGGCTTCCCGGACGCATACGCCAAATGGGAGCCCCTGGCCACAGCCTTGCAGAAGGCCATCGAACCCCTGCTGTCGAACGCCGACGGCGCGGCACCGAGCCCCTCCCCCTCTGAATCTGCTGGCACCGGGACCCCTTCATCCGGTACCGCGGGGGGTTGCACGACCGACGGGGACGGAACCATCCCTCCCGGCGCGGTACCAGACGAGTACAAGATCCCGGCCCATGCTCCAGCAAAGGTTCAGACAGCGATCCGCTGGGCCCTCGGTCAGCTCAAGACGCCGTACCAGTGGGGCGGAAGCTGCACCGACTCCCACGGCAAGACCCCGATGGGCCGCTGCGACTGTTCCTCCCTCATGCAGCAGGCATACAAGGCCGCCGGGGTCACCCTGACCCGGACCACGTACATGCAGGTCAAGGATGGCAAGGCCGTATCGGTCGACGCTCTGAAGCCTGGCGACCTCCTCTTCACCGAGGGGACCGCCGCCGCGCCCGAGCACGTCGGAATGGCGATCGGGCAGGGCTTGATCGTCCACGCCCCGCACACCGGTGACGTCGTGCGAATCACGACCGTCGCGTCCTGGAAGTCGCGCGTTCTCGCGGCCCGCCGAGTCGTCTGACCGGCGCTCCACCGTTTCTCACTTCGCACACCGCTGCTTCGCCCTTCCGGACTGCGGCGCACTCATACGAACTGGGGTTCCCCATGCATCTCGCTGATCAGGTCATACAGCTCGCCTACGACCCCGGGATCCGGCCGAACGAGGGCGGCCTGCCTGGGCTCAGCGTGCTCAAGCAGGTGATGGGCTCGATCAACCTCTTCGGCATCATCGCCGTGGTCGGGGCCCTCGCGGTCAGCGCAGGCGTGTGGGCATGGGGCCACCACTCCGGCGGCCACCAGTCGGAGGCCAACGGCAAGAAGGGTGTGATGGTCAGCGCGGGCGCGGCCCTTCTGCTGGGAGCCGCGAACGGTGTGGTCGCGTTCTTCAGCACGCTGGGGACGCAGGTCCACTGATGCCCTCCCACTCCTCGAACCCCGGCGGCACATCTCGCGTGCGCCGCCGGGCGCTGCTCGGCACCGTCGTTCTGGTGGTGCTCGTCGCCCTCGCCGGCCTGGCTGCCTACCTCACCCGCGAGGGCAGGGGCTCCACCGAAGCTGACGCACATCCCGCGGGTTCGCCCTCCTCCTCGTCGACCCCCTCACCGTCCAGGTCGCCCTCGCCGAGGTCCCACCCACGGTCTCTCCCGGCGCCACTGGACACCCACGATCCGATCGCTTTCGGGAAGGCGGCCGCCGATGCGTTGTGGTCCTACGACACCCGCGTGTACTCCCAGCCAGAGCTGCTGACAGCCCTGCACCGGTGGTTGACCACGGAGCGCAAGTACGCCGACCCCGATTCGGTCGACGCAATCGTTCCCTCGCCCGTGCTGTGGAAGGAGATGGCCGCCAACGGCCAGTTCGCCACCTCCACGGTGAACGAGGGGCACTTCCCCGAAGCGTTTTCCCGCGCCCTGCAGGAGGATCCCGGAACGATCACGCAGGCGTACGTCTACGCCGTGACGGTCTCCGGTAAGCAGTCGATCGCCTGGAAGGGCTCGCCCGCCGGCGGCGCGGAGAACCGTGTAACGACGCTCGCGGTCCAGTGCCGCCCCTCCCACCCCTGCGCGCTGGCCGGCGTCATGCCGTCCGTTGCGCCCTGACCTCGAACCCTGAAAGGAGGTATCCCCATGGGAGTCTGCGACTTTCCGCTGATGGACAAGGTGTGCGGTGCTGTTGACTTCGCCAGCAACCCGGCCGGGGCCGTTACCGACGGCATCGGCGCGTGGATCGCCAAGTCGATGGGCGAGCTGGCATCCGCCGCTGCGGATCTCGCCGCCAAGGCGGTCAACGGAACCACCCTCATCGACCTGAACGCCGGATGGTTCAGGGACAACTACGAACTCCTGCTTCCCATCGGTCTCGCACTGACCGTCGGCACGTTCTGCATCCAGCTGATGTCCGCGGCCTGGCGACGTGACGAGCGCGCCCTGGCCCAGGCTGCCATCGGCACCATGACCGGCGTGCTGTTCAGCTTCTGCGCCGTCGCCTTCACCACTGTCGCCATCACCGTCGTCGACGCATTGTCCGACGGCTTGTTCAAGGCAGCCAACAGCTCCATCGACGACGCAGTCCGGCGCGTGGTCAAGGTCACCGAGCTGGGAGCCATGTTCGGCATGGGCTGGGGCGTACCAGCCATGGTCGCCCTGGGATGCGCCATCGGCGCGTTCATGTACTGGGGCGTGATGGTCGCCCGCAAGGTGGGGGTCCTGGTCATGGTCGCCCTCGTCGTGTTCGCCGGCGCCGGCGGCGGGTGGGAGGTCGCCAAACGGTGGCGGCGTGGCTGGATCGAGGCCACCGCCACCCTGATCGTCTCTAAGTTGCTGATGACCGTGGTGTTCCTGATCGGTGTCTCGGCGATGGGCAAGTCGGATGCGCACGGCGGCATGGCCGCTCTCTCCGACGCGATGTCCGGCATCGTCGTAATGGTCCTGGTGCTGCTCTGCCCGTACGCCACCTATAAGTTCGTCCACTGGGCCAGCGACGGCGGCGGCCACGACGACCTTCATCGCACCGGCGTCGCCGGTATGGCGGTGGCCGCCGGAGCCGCGAAGACCGCGGGCACCCTCGCCATGCGGGTAGGCACCGGCTCCCCCGCACCGCAGGGTCCCAGTCAGGTGCCCGGCGCGAGCACCGATGGTGTCGCCTCCGGAATCAACCCCACCGGCAGCACGCTCAGCAAGGAGGGGATCGACTCCGGACCACCCAAGGCGCAGACCAACTTCCGGTACGGCGAAGACCCGAACGCGACGGGCGATAAGGGCCGGGCCCTGATCCAGCGCCCCGGAATCCCGCCGCTCATCAACCGACCCGGCGGGGGCGGATCGGGAGCCTCCGAAGGAGACACCGCGGGCGGCGACCTCGTCGCCGCTCCGGCCCCGGGCAGCAGCGTGACGCGCGCCGGCAGCGCACCACCGGCGGCTCCTGCTGCAGCACTGCCCTCCTCCACGGGGCCGTCGGCAGCCGGTTCCCCGACGCCGACCACCTGGGTGCACCCCAGCCAGCCGCCCTCGGGTTCCTGACCCATCGCATCCGGGGGCGGGCTGTACTCGCGGCCCGCCCCCGTGCCCCGCACCGCCGATCACCAGAAACGGAGTCCCGCCATGACGTCCAGAAGAGCGCCGTGCGCCCCGCCCCCCGCCCGCTCCCACTCTCTGGAACAGCCATGTCCCACAAGCACCAGGCCGAAGCCACCACGGCCAGCGTCAAATTCCCGCACCGCTCGCGGCGCGGCATCCTGCTCGGCCTGACCGCCTCGCAACTGATTGTCGTGAGCCTCACCGGCGTGTTCCTGCTCGCGGTGATTGTCACCCGCGGCGTGGTCGGTGCCCTCGAACTCATTCCGGTCTGGGCCGCCATCGCCCTCCTCGTGTTCGTCCGCTACCGAGGCCGCGCCCTGGCCGACTGGGCCCCGATCGTCACCCGGTACGCCCTGCGACGTATGGGGGGCCAGTTGATCTGGCTCACCCGGCCTTCCCGCCGCCCGATCCGCGACGGTCTGCTCCACCTGCCCGGCACAGCGGCGAGCCTGCGCGTGGTCACCGCTCCCGACCGCCGATACGGCGCGGTCCACAACCCCCACACCGGCACCCTGACCGCCGTCGTCAAAGTCTCCTCCCGCGCCTACGCGCTGCTCGACCCCGGCACCCAGAACGCCAACGTCAACGGATGGGGACGCGTACTGGCAGCGCTCGCCCGCACCAGCCAGGTCGCCCGGATCCAGGTGATCGAGCGAACCGTGCCGGACTCCGGCGACGCGCTGCGCCGGTACTGGGAGGAGCACGGCCAGCCCCATGCCCCCGTAGCGGGTGCCGTCTACGGCGAGCTGATCCAGAGCGCCGGGCCGGCGGCTGCGCCACACGAGGCGTACGTCGCGGTGTCCCTGGACGCCAAGGCTGCACGACGGCTGATCAATCAGGCCGGTGGCGGCCTCACCGGCTCCTTCAGCGTGCTGGCGCAACTGACCTCGACCTTCGACCAGGCCGCGCGAACCGCTGGCCTCAACCCCACCGGCTGGCTCACCGCCCGCGAGATCGCGGCCGTCGTACGCACCGCATACGACCCCAAGGCCCATGCCTCACTGGACCGTTGGTCCACCGCAGGGCATCCGGAGGCCGAGCCTTCGGCGGCAGGCCCGGTCGTGGTCATCGAGAAGGCCGACCACATCGTGACCGACTCGGCCGTCCACGCCACGTACTGGATCGAGAACTGGCCCCGCACCGAAACGTCGGCAGGCTTCCTGCATCAACTCCTGTTCACCGCCGGTGTCCGCCGCACCCTGTCGCTGTCGTACGAGCCGAAGGGTCTGGACGCCGCCCTACGGGACGTCCAGCGTAAAAAGTCCAGCGTGATCGCGGATGCCGCCGAGCGAGCCCGACGGGGCCAGGTCGACTCCGAGGCGGACTCGATCGAGTACCAGGACATCAAGTCCCGCGAGCGCCAGCTCATCGCCGGCCACGCGGATGTCGCCCTGACCGGGCTATTGACCGTCTCGGCCGACTCGGCGGACGAACTCCGCTCCGCCTGCGCCGTCGTGGAGACCGCGGCCGTCGGCGCCCAGATCGACCTCCGGCCACTCACCTGGCAGCAGGCCGAAGCCTTCACCGCCGCCGCCATGCCGCTCGCCCTCGCCGCCTGACGCCGGCCCAGCCCCCTCCGAAAGAGCACCCCATGTCCCGCACCGCCAGCCCGTCCCCGCAGGACTTCGTGCCCTTCGCCACCGCCGCCCTCGACTTCCATCGCTCGCTCAACATTCCGGGCGGTCCCCTCGTCACCACCCGCGCCGAACTGGACACCCTGCACGCCCACCTGGTCTCGCTGCACGGCTTGCTCGACGCCCACGCCGCCCGCACCGGCCAGCTCGTTCCGGTCGAAGGCGACCAGCTCCGCGCCACCCGCACCCGGATCTGGCAGGCCGCCGACCACATCCACGCCGCGTACCACGCAGCACCCCGGCCAGACTCCGGCGAGGTGCCCGAACGCGAGTCGTGCCAGGCGGGTCTGCCTGAGGGGGCTCCGGAGCTGACCATCTGCCAGCGCCACCAGCGCACCGCGCACCTAGTACGTCGCCGCACCACCCCGGCCTGCACCCCGTTGCCCTTGTGTCCGGCCCCGTGTCGGATCTGCCGGGAGAAGATCCCGTACAGCGCCGCCACGGTCGACACGTCCATCAGGACCACCGTGTCGCAGGCTTCGAGCCGTACCTGCAGCGTCGAGTTGTAGTTGCCGTCGATCACCCACCGCGGCTGCGCGACCAGTTCGCGCTGCACGTCGGTGAACTTGTCCATGGGCAACGCGTTCCACTCGTCGTCGTAGAACGCGGCGTCCAGGTGCGTCACCGGGGCGTCGAGGATCCTGCCCAGTTCGCGGGCCACGTGGGATTTGCCGCTGCCTCCGCAGCCGACGATGGCGACCTTCTTCATGGTGCTCCAGCGTAGAGAGGTTCGGGTGTCCGGCGGCCCCATCCTCCGGGACGCGCCCGGAAGATCCGCGCGCCGTGGTCGATCGAGCGGTCTGCATCAAGCAGCTCCCCGCTCGGTCGCGGTGGCCTGGAGGAGGCCGTGCAGGACGGACTCCAGGGTGTTGACCTGCTTGCACAGGCCGAACAGGCGCAGCCGGTCCACACATGCGGCGATCAGGGCCGCGTGCTGCTCGGTGCCGGCGATCTCGCGCAGGTAGGAGAGGCGTTCGAGCACGTCGTCGCCTGAGCGCACGACCAGCTCCTTCGGGACGAACCGGTCGGCGAAGCGGATGTCCGCCGGGGCCAGGGGCAGGCATCCGGCGAGCACGGCCTCGAAGATGCGCTGGGTCATCTGCCCAACGGCGGCGTACCGCTCGGGCAGCATGAGCACCGTGGCCAGGGAGCGGCCGTAGATGTCGGCGGCGTCCTCGAACGGGATCCGGCCCGCGAAGCGGACGTGCGGCCAGCGGCCGGTCTTCGTCCACTTCCCGGCGACCAGGTGCTCGACGCGGGCGGCGGCCGGGGCGAAGAAGCGGTCGAAGGATTCGTCCCGGTCGTACTGGTTGCCCACGTAGCCGAGCGCGAGATCCCGAGGCCGCGCCGCGAGGGTGAGGGGATCGGTCTGGGCGAGGAGGTCCTCGGCGACGGGGAAGAGCAACGAGTACGCGCCGGGGCTCGGGGCGAGGGCGGCCTCGCAGACGCGGGTGTGCGCAGTGCGGCGCCACACGCTTTCGGCTCGTAGGGTGCGGTCCTTGTCCCAGATCACCGTAGGTGTCTGGTGCCGCACGGTGTAGTGGTTGATGAGCTGGGCCTGGCGGTGCAGGTCGCAGGTGTGTCCCTCGCTCCCGCACACGGTGGTGTTGCGGCCGGTGATCGCCCAGCGCCACTCCAGGAACAAGGCGTCGATGTCCGGAACGCCATCGTCGAAGGCGTACGTGCCGCCGAGGTCGTCGTCGGCTTCGATACGGTCGCGGTCAGCCTGCAGGAAGACGACGTCGTGCCCGCGGTCGAGGAGGGCGTCGATGAAGGGGCGGCGGTGGCTGCGGCCCCCGTCGGGGGTGTCGGTGACCCCGTTGCCGAGGAAACCCCAGAAGCTGTATCCGATTTTCACTTGGTGATCCACCGCCCTTCGAGGAGCAGGGCATCGAGCCCGGAGTTGGACAGGCAGTCCAGGGCCATCTCCGGTGTTCCGCAGATGGGCTTGCCCTTGACGTTCAGGGATGTGTTGATCAGCACGGGCACGCCGGTACGGCGACCGAAGGCGGTCAGAACCGCGTGCATGAACGGGTTCTGCGCCTTGGTGACGGTCTGGAGGCGGGAGGTGCCGTTGGCGTGCACGATGGCCGGCACGTGCTCGCGCGCCTTGTCCGTCACGCCGGAGGCCATGGACATGTACGGCGCCTGCTGGCCGAGGGTGAAGAAGTCCGCGGCACGCTCGGCCAGGATCATGGGGGCGAAGGGCCGGAACGGCTCGCGGAACTTCACGGTGGCGTTCAGCCGCTCGACGACGCCGGGCTCCAGTGGGGAGGCAAGGATCGAGCGGTTGCCCAGAGCCCGCGGCCCGGCTTCAACGGCCCCCTGGAACAGCCCGACGATGGTGCCGTGGGCCAGCTGACTGGCAAGAAACTCTGCGGTTTCGATGCCCAGGTTCTTCTGGTGAAGGCCGGGCCAGGTCGCGAGATCGAGGGGCCGGTCCTCGTAGGACGGGCCGAGGTAGCAGGTGCGGGCGACGCCGACCACCGGGCGTGGGCTGTGGCCGTCGACGTGCACGGCAAGGGCAGCACCGATCGCGGTGCCGGCATCACCGGGCGCGGGCGGCACGAAGACCTCTTCGAAGATGCCGGCCTCGATGATCCGCCCGATGCTCACGCAGTTCGTGGCGACTCCGCCGGCCACACACAGGCGGCGGGAACCGGTGAGCACGCGAGCACCGCGGGCGAGGTGCACCATCACCTGCTCGGTCCGTTCCTGAAGGGCCGCCGCCAGGTCCCGGTGGACTTCGGCCAGGGGCTCACTCGGGTGCCGTTCGGGGCAGGTCTCGGCGATGAAGCGGGGGGACGTCCGCTCGTATCCCGACGTCAGGGTGCGCGTGGGGAAGTAGGCGGGGTTGATGCGGAATCCCGTTGCCGTCGTACGGACGGCCTGGGCGAACAGGCGGCGGAAGCGGGCCGGATCGCCGAGGGCGGCCAGCGCCATCACGGTGCCCTCCTCGTCGCCCCGGCGCCAGCCCAGGTGCTCGGTGACGGCGCCGTACACATACCCCAGAGAGGCCGGGTCGTTGATCGCCTCCAGGGTCTGCGCGCGGGGCCGGAGCGTGTCGTGGCCGAGAGCGATGGTGGTGGTCTGGCGCTCGCCGAGGCTGTCGACCACGAGCACGGCGGCTTCGTCCCAGCCAGAGGCAGCGAAGGCCGTGAGCTGGTGGGCGCGATGGTGCAGGACCGGCATGACGCGGGCGGCGGGGAACTGCCGACCGATCAGACGCATGCGCTGCTGGGTGCGCACGGCCACCTTGGCGAACCCGTGTGCTCGGGCGATGGCCCGGTCGCGCGTCGCCGGGGAGAGCGCCAGCCGCAGAGCAGCGGGCGACTCGGCGAGGTAGCGGGCGGGCTGGAAGTTGTAGGCGACGGCGTCCACGTCGGCCGCGGTGAGCTTGGCCTGGTCGAGCAGCCATGCGACCGCGTGGGCCGGGTACGCCTTGGTGTGCTTCTGCTCTGAGAGGCGTTCTTCCTCGACAAAGCCGACCAGTTCGCCGGCCACCAGCAGGGCTGCCGACGAGTCATGGGTGTACGAGCACAAGCCGAGGACGACCGCGGGGGTGCGTTTCATGGCGGCCGTCACCTCGCCCCGACTGTCGCGGCGAGCTTGGACGAGCGACGTTCCAGCTCGCCGTACCACGCAGTGAGGGCCTGGCCGAGGGGGCCGTCGATCCCGACGGCCGCCCGCCACGCCTGGGTGCGCTGTCCGTCCTTCCACAGCCGGTAGCTGCGCAGCGTCTCGGACATCACGTCCCAGCCGGGGTGGCCGGTCACGTCGCGGGCCTCGACCTGGTCGAGCAGGCCGTCGAAGCCCTTCCACGGCGTTCTCAGTTCGGGCATGACCGGGCTCGCCGCCAGTGAGGTCAACTGCTCGGCCTGCTCTACGTGGTGGTCGTAAATGTGCAGCGAGCCAACGTGCAGGTGAAACTCGCCCAACTCCGCGTCGAGCCACCCGGCAACCAGCTCGTGCAGCACGGTGTAGAAGAACACGTCGTACGGCATGCCGATCCACACGTCCTGGCCACGCATCATGGTCGCCATATGCAGGCAGCCGGCGCGCAGATGGAAGCGAAAGCCGAGGGTGCAGGGCACGTCCTTGTGCCCGGTGGCGTCCTGGGCCGGGTCGTAGAGCTGGATCAGGGCCCGCCGGGAGTCGGGGTCCTCCTTGAGGATCTCCACCACGCGGGCCAGCTGGTCCACCTTGCCGACCCAGTTCCGCATCCTGGGCCCGTACGCGCCGAGCAGGACGCCGTCATCGGCGTACTTCCGCAGCCGCGCGTTGTAGTCGAAGATCCAAGGGGCGTCGGAGCCGGACAGGTGCCAGACGGTCTCGGCGACCGCGAAGGCCGGATTCACGATCCGGGCCGGGGGCGCGTAGAGCAGACGGGCGCGCGGCTGGGTGAGCAGGAGGTGGACGTCGCGGACTTCCCGGGTGGCCATGCCCCGGGGGCTGACTTTCTCGCCGGACTTGGCCAGCATGATGGCGCCGGAGAACAGCTCGGCCATGCTGTCGGCGGTGAGGTGCGTCATCGGGCAGGGACTCCTTCACCCTGGGGCGGCACAGAGTCCGCGCCGTGGGCATCGTGGTGGACGTGATCGAAAGACGTGACGCGGGCTTCGGCGCGCTGGGTGATGAGGCGAGCGACCTGGGCCGCGCTGTTGCCGCGCCACCGGCACACCGCGTCCGTGGCCGTCTGCGGGACAGGCGGCTGTGTATCGCGCAGCGCGGAGAGCGCCTCGGCGACGTCGTGAGCGTTGCTGCACCGCGTCGCGAGGCCATGGCTGGCCAAATCCAGCGTGCGTTCGCCCGGCGCGCCGATTTCGAGGACAGAGAGGCCGAGGAGAGCGGCCTCGATCCCGCACGTCGAATACGCGCTCGCCAGCACGTCGGCACCGGTGAGGCAGCCGCGGGCACCGACCCGCGGATCGGCGACGGCCACACGGGGCCCTCCGTCACTCCGCAGCAGTCGGGCGAAGCCGTCGGTGCTCTGTGCCGGATGCGGGGCGATGACGAGCCCCCAGTCGCCATCCGCCTCACGCAGTCCGTCCAGGAGAAGGTCTGCCTGGGCCTTGAGCCGATCGGGGCCGAACGGCTGGCAGGCCCATACCGCGATACGGGCAGGAGCGCGGCGGCTGCCGGGAGCCAGCACCTTCTCCAGGTACCGCCGCTGCGCCTCACGGCCGAGGTCCGCGAGAGCATCGAAGCGGGGCTGCCCCAGCACGTGCACCTCGGCGGCGGGGTGGCGCATCCACGCTGTCGCCAGCGGGCGGTCCCGTTCCCCCATCACGACGATGTCGCGGCTGTGCAGTGCCGGCCAGGCGACCGACTCCGCCGTCCACGCCCCGTGCTGGACGTGGACCGTGTTCGCGCCGTGGCGGTTGGCCGTGTGCACGGCCAGGGCGCCCAGCGGGCTGGTGTCGTTGCTGAGGAGGACGGTATGTGGCCGGGTCGCGGCAAGGACACCGGCCAGCCACGTTTCCGCTTGGACGAGGGCCCGCCACGAGGGCTGTGTGCACCCGCCGCTGGATTCCAGGAGTACGGACAAGAGTCTTACAAGTCGCGCAAGTTGGACGGAGTGGTCTTTGATGCGGACGGTGTGGTGGTCCTCGGGCAGGTGGAGGTCCTCGGCGGTGCCGGAAAGGGAGAAGAGGCCGCTCGGCGACGTGCACAGGTCGATACCCGTGCTCGCCGGTGCCGGGCATCGCTCCGCCGGGTCGGTGGCGAGGTCGAGCATCAAACTCGTCCGCCCGCCGCGCTCCAGCTCGACGAGCACAGGCATCAAGGTGTCGGCGTGCCGGGAGGACCAGGAGAGCGCTACGACGTCTCTCTCCCGTAGACGCGAAGGGAGCGGACTCGGCTCCGTGTTCGCCGTGCTGGCCGGGGAGAGATTGCGTAACTGGGCGGAGCGGGAGGGGTTGTACGGTGCCGCTGCTCCGAGCAGGTAGGCGATGCCGGACCAGGTGACGGTGTAGGCGAGGTACTCCCTTGAGCTGCTCGAACGCAGACCGACGAGCCCTTCGTACGGAGCAAGGGCCACGGGCCCCGGAGCTGCCGAGAACGGCTCCCAGGCGCTCAGGGCCAGCAACTTGCGCAATACCTCGGCCACGAAGCGCCGAACGGGAACGTGCTGCACATGCAACCAGCTGGCCCCACCAGGCGTCGACACGAACGCAGCGCTGTAATTCTCCAGGGCGGCCATGACGGTCTCGACAAGATGACGCAGTTCTTTTCGGTCGAGGGGGGCGGCCTCCAGCTCAGCCGTCTTGATGCACTCGGTCTGCACGTGGCCGAGGGCACCGGTGCCGACGAGAGCCCATCGGGGCTGGCCACCGAGGTCAGAACGGACCAGGCCCAGGCCGCCGGCAGGACGGATGCTCACACCAGGCTCCCCTCGATGAAGGGTTCGGACGGCTCGACGGAGTGGAGGAGCTGCAGCAGTTCCTGCGGAGACGCGAGGATCTCCGGAGTGGGTGAGGCGGGCTGCCCGTACCCCCACCCCGCGTGGACGTACGCGACGCCGGCGCGAGCCGCCGACTCCTGGTCGACCGCCATGTCCCCCACGTACGTGGCTTCAGAGGGATCGACCCCCAGGTCGATCAGCGCCAGCAGGATCGGGTCCGGTGCCGGCTTCGCGCGGCCCAAGTTGCCCGGCGTGCGAACCGTCGCGAAGGGGCAACCGAGTTGAGCGAGAAGCGGTGCGGCGCGGTCCAAGGGCTTTGACGTCACGACTCCCAGCCGCCAGTCCGCGGCAGCGAAGGCATGGAGGACCTCCGCGATGCCGGCGAACTGCCGGGCGAGGTGGGAGGCGGACCGGGACGCCGTCTCGTACGTCTCATTGACGAGCTCGGCGTCCCCCACTCCGAGGCGGTGCATGATGTCGATGAACTCGCGCCCCAAGTGGTGCTCGTACGAGGCAAACGGCATGGCGAGTCCGTGAGTCGCCTGGACCTCACGCCACGCCCTTTCCATGACCGGCCGGGTGTCGAGCAGGACACCGTCGAGGTCGAGGAGTAGGGCACGTGGTGACGTACCGGAGGAGGTTCGCTTCGTCGGCGCAGAGACAGACGAAGGCGGAGGGATCGAGTGGGTCGTCACAGCGAGATCTCCTCGAGGAAGGGGATGCGGTAGCGGGCGAGTGCGACCATCCGGTGTCACAAAGGCCGGCTGCACTCGCCGGACAGGAAGAGAGCGGTGTGCCTGCCGAGCCAGCAGCGTTCCTGCTCGGCCCACCCGTTCTGGAGGGCCTGGACCTGTTCCTCTGTGAAGCCGCGCTGCCATGGCCTCTCGTCCGGCTCGGCTCCGCGCCCGGGACAGACGCGTACGAGGACGTACAACTGCCCGCCGGGCCGCAGCCACCGTCGTGCTCCGACCATGAAGCGCTGGTGATCGATGAACGGCAGGACGTTGCGGCAGACGATGAGATCGAGCGAGTCGGGCTGCAACTGGGGCGGGATCGCGTCCGCGTCAACGTCGTGGACGCCGTAACGCAATCGATCTCCGGTGCCTTGTCTCTGAGCGGTCTGGATCGCCGCCGACGAGAAGTCCAGGCCCAGCACGTCGTACCCCCAGTGGACAAGCTGCCTGCTGAAGCGGCCGATGCCACAACCGACGTCGAGCACGGACGACCCGGCGGACGGGGTGATGTGCTGGAGGAAACGTTCGGTCTCGGAGGCGGTCACAAGGCGGTCTACGGCGCGGCCCTCGCGGTACCAGGTATCCCACTGGGCGGAGCTGAGGTGGTCCACGGCCGTCGTCATGCCTCGTCCTGAGGGAATCCGGGCAGAGCTGGAAGACGCCACTCCCCCAGAGGCCGGGAGACATGCGAGGCGGCGGAAGCGGTAGAGATCGAAGCCGCCATCGCGCATCTCGCCGGCGGGACCGGCGTGAAGGTCCAGCCCGGCCTCGCCGGGCGGTCCCGGGGCAGCGTCCTGGATGGCGAGGAGGGCCTCGCCATGGTCACGGCGCGGTGGGACTCGCGGCGCCCCGTCGGTGTGCCCCTCGAACGTCATGCTGGTCCCCCTGGTCAGGTGTAGTGGTAGGTGATGGCGAGCACGGCGAACACGGCGGCGATGAGGAGGACCTGGGCGCTGACCTGTCTCCAGCCCCAGCCCTTCGCATCCATCCAGAGCAGCGGATGCCTTCAAGTCGGCGCGTCCGGCTTTTCAGGGATCACGAGGTGCACGAACGCCTGGTACCGCTCGCCCAACTCCTTGATTACGGCGCGGTACTCGTCGTCATCCGAGCTGATGTTGTGCCGGTCGAGAACGATCACGCCGTCCGCGAAGCCGCCTCGGATCAGACGCTCTACCTCGCCCCAGCCAGGACGCTTCCAAGGTGGCGTGTAGACGCCACGGCTGGTGCGCGAGCCGGGGAAGTACGTCGTGGTCACGGGGACGGCCACGTCGTGAAGGCGTGCTCCCATCGCGTATCCGCACTGCTCGGCCTCGACCTGGAGGGTGTTCCAGTCCTCGTCCGGGCTCGCGCCCCGACCCAGCACCAAGCTGTATGCCAACACGCGGAGTTGGCGATCACTGGCACAATGCTCATGCCTTGCGGTGGCCTCGCGGCGGAACTGCTGACGAAGCCGACGAAGCTGCCCGCTACGCGACGGACGCTCCAGCGTGGAGGGCCCTTGATGCCAGCTTCGGATCCGAGAGTTGTCGGCATCCATCAGGTCAGCGGGCGTCTGCATCTCCGTGGGCACATCACGGTGGGTCGTCGTAGATGACGATGAACGAGGCATGACGAAACTCCCATCTGGGTCCAGCCAAGTTGCGTGCGGAACGGGGTGAGTGGCGCAGACGAAGTACAAAGTGCGTGATCTGGCGACTACGTTGAGCCAACCGCGGATTCGCGGAGAGGGACATCCCTGAGCGGCTGTCAGGGCCGCCAAAGTCGCCAAAGATCTTTTAGGAACCGAGGGGCACGCCATGGCCCGTACACGTAACAGCGCTCTCGCTGCGGTACTCGCGGAAACCGGCTGGTCGCAGACGCAGGCAGCGGCGGCCTTTGTCCGGGTTGCGTCCGAGTGCGGGGCCCGAGACCTGGTGGGAGTCTCGCGCTCGCATGTCTCGATGTGGGTGTTGGGCACGCGCCCGAGCGGGCAGGCACCCCATATCCTCTGCGAGACGTTGTCCCGCAAGCTCGGCCGCCGTGTGACTTCGGGGGAGATCGGGCTCGCTGCCGTCCCCGGGCAGTCGGAAGGCGGTTCCGACTGGAGCGTCGACCCTTTGACCCTGTTAGCCGAACTGGGAAGCGACGACTTGGACATGCATCGACGCAAGATGCTGGCAGCGACCGTCTACTCCGTAGCTGGTCTTTCGCTTCCGCCGGCAGCTTGGTGGGAAGCCGCCCCTGCCGCCGCAAAGGGCCGGCAAGCTGCCTCCTTCCGACGGGTATTGGCGGAGGACATCGATGATCTGCGCGACCTCACCAGCTACTTCTCCGCCCGTGACCAGCAGCGTGGCGGCGGCAGAGGGCGTCGCGCGCTCGTGGGGTACTTGCGGGAGGAGGGTGTGCCTCTGCTGAGTAGACACTTCATCACCGAGAAGATGCGACGCGAGACATACTCTGCCGTCGCAGAAATGACGTACCTCGCAGGCTGGATGGCCTTCGATGCCTCCGAGCACCGTACCGCTCAGCGCTACCTCACCCTCGCGGCCCGAATCGCGGCCGAAGGGGACGACGGACCGCTCAGCGGCCATATCCTGCGAGCTCTCGCCCACCAAGCCGTGGACTTGGGCCACCCCCAGCGGGCTCTTGACCTGGCAAGCGCTTCCATGTCGAGCGAACGCTACGGCCAAGCCGGTCCAAGGGAACGGGCCCTACTCAGCATCGTGTATGCACGTGCCCTCGCGGCAGCTGGCGACCACACCGGCACCCTCAGCGCAATCCGCCGAGCCGAACGGGACCTGTCCCACGCCGACACCGACGAAGCTCCAAACCGCGTCGGATTCTTCCAGGAAGCATCGCTCGCCCACGAGACGGCTTGCGCCCTCCGCGACCTCGGCCAGACTCGTGACGCAGAGATTCACTTCCAGCGAAGCGTCGCAACCCGCCGCCGTCAGCTTTTTGCCCGCACCCACAGCGTGACCTTGGGATACCTCGGCGCGGTCCAGGTCAAGCAGGGACACCTGGACGAGGCCTGCTCCACCTGGAACCAAGCTCTCGACGCCATGGCCGGAATCCACTCCGGCAGGGCACGCGACGTAATCGTTCGCATGCAGAGCGACCTCTCACCCGTCCGGAAGCGCGGTGGCCGGCACGTTGCGGAACTGGACCGCCGCGCACGCGAAATCCTGCGCACCATAGGGTGATCGCATAACTCGGCAGTTGGACCGCGGTCGGCTCGCATTACCAGTTGTAGCGCGAAGGGAGAGCGAAGAACGGTGACTACATACGAGGTCAGCTCGATCGCGACCATCGTAGGGGGCCACGAGCGCGTCCTGGACGATCACCAGGGTGGCGTGCAGTCCATCATCCGCGTCCACAGCACGTATCCGCTCGAAACGCTTCAGGGAATCGAGGAGTTCTCGCACCTGACGGTGACCTGGCGCTTCCATCTGGCATATCCCGAAGATGTGCAACTGCATGCTCGGAGCCCGCGAGGAAACCCGCGGTGGCCGGCGACAGGGACGTTCGTCCACCGCAATCACCGCAGGCCGAATCAGCTCGCGGTCAGCTACCCGCGTCTGCTCGACGTGGATGGCCGGGACCTCCTCGTCACCGACCTCGATGCCGTAAACGGCACTCCCGTGCTTGACCTGGCACCCTACTTTCAGCAGATGGGGCCCCAGGGCCCTGTTCGTCAACCCGCTTGGCCCGGAGAAATGCTCGATCCGTGCTATTGGGCGGACGCGAGCGATCGGCCCACACCTGACGGAGCACCGCAAACACCTGGGCTTGATTCGCTTTGACGGGCAGTCGAGATCTGGGGTTCAGCCCCGGGAGGACGCCCATCGTCGAGAGCATGGGGGAAGAAGAAGCCTTCGGTCCGGGACTGGGTAAAGCAGGCCAAAGTCGACGCGGGCGAGCGCAACGGGCTGACCAGCAGTGAGCTCGCAGGTCTGGCCGCGTTGCGGCGGGAGAACCGCAGGCTGCGTGACGCAGTTGCTGCTGGACAGCCACCGCGCCCTCGCCGACAGGTACCCGACTTCTCCCACGTGATGTACGGGGCCATCCTGCGCGGCGCGCGTCCGCTGAAGGCGAAGAGATCCTCCACCAGATCCTCATAAGCTGCGGCCAGGGTGGGTGAAGGCAAGGGCATAGGCCCGCTGGGGCTGGCTGGTTGCACGGTCGCCCGCGATGGAGACAGCACGAAGAATAGCGGCGGCCACGGTGAAGTCGAAGACGTCGGTTCGTACGGCGCGACGCAACGGGCACGAGTCGATCGGACTTGGGGCGACGATCGGCGCGCTGGGTACCGAGCGGGCCTGAGAGCTCCCGGCCGCCGGGGCGACGCTGGAACCTCGGTGCCTGGCCATCGTTCCCGAGCTGGCCCCGGCACGTCCGTAAGGGAGAGCTGCTTATTCTGGTGTCAGACTCATCTCGAACCACACGAGCTTGCCAGCTGAGAGCCTGGTTGCCCCCCACCGTCTGGACAGCCGGTTGACCAGGAAGAGCCCGCGCCCGCCTTCGTCGGTTTCCAGAGCGCGCCGCTGCTGGGGCAGATGCGGTGAGTCGTCGCCGACCTCGCAGCGCAGGATGTCGGTCCGCAGCAGCCGCAGGGTTACCGGCCGCTCCGCATACCGCACGGCGTTAGTCACAACCTCGCTGACCAGGAGCTCCACCACGTCCGCGATGTTGTCGAGCCCCCATCGACTGAGCGCCCTGCGGGCCCGCTTGCGGGCCCGCCTGGGTGCCTGGTCGTTTGGCTCCAGGAGTTAATAGGCGACGTCACTTGGCGCAATCCCGTCGAAGCGGGCGGCGAGCAGCGCGATGTCATCATCCCGGTCGCCGGGCGCCAGCACGGCCAGCACGTCGTCACAGATAGCCTCCAGCGGCGGTGACTGGTCCGGACTGGCTAGCTGGGTTGCGGCGGCCGCGAGCCGCTCTCGAAGCATCTCGATGCCCGTCCAGACATCCCGTGCCCGGGACTCCACCAAGCCGTCCGTGTACAGCAGGAGCGTGGCCCCTGCCGGTGCGTCCAGCTCGACTGCCTCGAAGCCGACCCCGCCGACGCCGATCGGGGCACCTGGCGGCACCTTCAGTACCTCGGCCCGACCGTCGATGTGGAGCAGGATGGGCGGCGGGTGGCCGGCGTTGGCGATAGTGACGCGGTGCGCGACCGGGTCGTACACCACGTACAGGCACGTCGCCATGCGGTCGCTGCCGAGACGCTGTGCCTGCTCGTCCAGGTGATGCAGCACCTCCTGTGGCGGCAGGTCGAGCCCGGCCAGCGTTTGGGCGGTGGTACGGATCTGGCCCATGATCGCCGCGGAGGTCATCGAGTGGCCCATGACGTCGCCCACGACCAGGGCGACCCGGCTGCCGGGCAGCGGAATCGCGTCGTACCAGTCGCCGCCGACCCGGGCCGTCTGAGCGGCGGGGAGGTAGCGGGAGGCGAGCCGGACCCCGGTGGGCTGGGGAAGTGAGTCGGGCAGCATGATGCGCTGGAGCTCGTCGGCGAAGTACGCCTCACGGCCGTACAGCACGGCCTTGTCGACACCGAGTGCGGTCTGGGTAGCGAGCTGAGCGGCGGCCAGTAGATCGTCCAACTCGAAGGCGGGCCGCCTGGCTCCGCGCAGGAAAACAGCGGCACCGATCACCCGCCGTCGCCCGCGCAGCGGCGCCAGAATCGTATGGCGTCCAGTGGGTTCGGTTCGATCGGGGCCTATCAGCTCGAGAAAGGCAGCTTGGGCAACAGCGGAATGCCCGAACACCGGCCGTACGCCACGCAGCACCTCAGCCAGTGAGCTGTTCGGGCGGACCTCGCTCACTTCGAGCACGGGCCAATCGATGGTTTCAGCTTCGCCAGCCAATCCTTCCCGCTGTTCCAAGCGACGCAGCTGCAACACGAGCGGGAAGGCTGGCCGTTCGTTGCCGACCGGGATCTGGTCACAGAGGTAGACGAGTACGGCGTCGGAGAACGCTGGCACGCTCGCTCTGCACAGGCCCAGCACGATCTCGTCCAGGTCGATGCCACGGGAGATGCGTCGGGTCGCGGCGCCAACGAACCGGAATCGATCTGAATTTCTTCGCACGACTAGCTCGGCTCCCGGCCCATCAACCCTGGTGGGGCGGTTGTTCAGGGTTGTTCGGGACAATCCTTCTTCACTGGGTGCCCACCTGTCGACCTCGAGAGTTTCAGGAATCAGGACTTCCGGCCCGAGTCCTTGCTGTGGGTCCGCAAGAGAGCTACGCCACCCCAGCTCGTCAGCAATTTCGTCGACGGTGTCATGCTCACGGTCGAGTAGAAAACGGGCGGTTTGGAGCGCTTCGTCTACCTGGTCAAGGGTGCTGTCCTCGTCGGAAGGGCCGGTGAACTGCTGGGGGAGTTCGATTTTGGAGGCCGACTCGGGTGAGAAGCCTGGATTGCCTGCGGTCCGGAGTTCCTGAATCTCGGCTTCCAGTACGAGAATCCGGCGCGCCGCCATATCTGCGACAGCCTGAGCCCGTACCCGTTCGGTTTCTGCTCGGGCGAGGTGAAGCTGCAGGTCTTCGCGCTGTGCTGTGGCGCGTCCCAGGCGGTGCTGCAGGGTTCCGGTGTCCGCGATGCCTGGGCTGCTCGGGGCTGCGGTCATTGCATCCAGACGCCGCGTGAGACCGGAAATTTGTGCCTGCGCCTGCCCGAGAAGGTTGAAGAGGACTGTGGCAACCTGCAGGGACTGGTTACGGGCTCGCTCGCTGGTTTCATACGCCTTGCGTACTCGATTGAGCTCTTCCAGTGCGTTGAGGGCTCGTTCCTGCGCCTGGAAGACTTCTCGTACGGATACCGCAGGTTCGCCGTCGGGGGCTATCACAGTGGGCCGAGCCTGAGCTGCCTCCCACAGAGTTCGAGCGGGTTCCATGCGACGGGTTGTCACCGTTTGCGGTTCGTGGTGAAAACACGAGTCCGCAACCGCCTCAACCAGGTCCCATGTCAGGCCGTCGCCAGCGAGCCGTTCACGCAACTTCCTCAGTGGGGGAACCACTCCGTCGTGGAAGTGATCCGCGACAAGCTGAGCGTGTAACTCCGGAACACGCATTTCCGCTTCGTCCAGCCACGACCTGACGATACCCACAAGATCATTGATCTCGGTGCAGGGCCCCCTGGCCGCCGCCCATGGACGGCCCGGCCGCTTCACAGCAGTCACCCTTTGTGTCCCTTCAGGGGATGTTGCGAACAACCCGACGTTGTCAGCAGAACAACATCCAACCCACGCATGGGGGCCCGTCGCAGGTGGATCATCAAATTGCCCGCCGGCAGGCGCATACCGCCAGTCGACGTCCGGCTGCGGGCGTAGCTTCCAGCCCCACCGGACTTCCGCACATCACCGAAGGAACGGAGTGCCTCGTGCACAGCAGCCACGACACCAACCCAACGACGAACCCCTCAGGGCGAGCTCACCATGCAAGGGCGTGGCTTCTGCGCCGACGTCCTGCCCTGCTGTCTAGCGCTCTCCGCGGTGCCGCCTATGCCACCGGGGCCGGCCTCGTAGGTCTCGGCTTCTGGTGGCTCCAGCAACAGTTGTAAACCGCACCAACTAGCAGAGCAGGCGATGCGCCGGGCCAGCTCGGCGTGCGGTGCCGCCAGCCCGACGGCCGCAGGGTGCGTCGAACGACGACGGCACCGTGACGGGTGTTCGACGACACCAGCCACCGGGAGCTTGGTGCGCAGCCCGCTTCGAATTGTCGGGGCGCGAACAAGTACAGGCAGTGATGGTGTGCTCGCACTGCCGGGCACTTCGAATGGGCGCGGATAGTCTCCTGGCATCCGGTGAAAGGGGCGGGGCATGCTCACACTCGGCGCGCAGGCGGCCAAGCGTCTGGCGTTCATCAAGTTGCTCTACCAGCAGGGCGTTGAGCAGGGGAGACTACCAATGCCGATGGCAGCGACGAGCCTGCTCTCGCTGCACGATTCAGTTGAGATGTTTCTTGTTCTCACAGGCGACAGCCTCCATGCTCCGTTGGACGCCAGGGTCGATTTTCTGGAGTACTGGCGGAAGCTGAGGATGGGGGGTGCGGGGGTCCAACTGAGTGCAGTTGCTGGCATGCGTCGGCTGCATGACCACCGAAACGGCCTGAAGCATGTGGGAAACACGCCCGTTCCCGATGTTGTGGCGCAGGCCGTCAGCGACACCACCGGGTTCTTCGAAGACAATGTTCCCAGGGTCTTCGGTATCGACTTTTTCACTCTCGACATGTCGGATGTGATTTCTCAGCCGCACATCAGAGACCTCGCGAAACAGGCTGTTAGCCGCTTCGCCGCCGGGAGCCATATGGAGGGCATGGGCGACCTCGCGTTGGCGTTCCGGGACCTCTTTGACGACCAGGTGCAGGGCAGCGGGTGGCTACCTGCCGCCTCCCTTGGACGGCCTATGCGAGAAAACCCGTCCTGGGGTAACGAGATCGCCCACACCCTGGCTGCACTGCACAACCCCGGCACCCAAAACGGTCCGACACCCCGCGAGGAGAAGATCGGCCGCATGATCAGCGACACCGCACACGCGGTAGCTGGCATGCAGAAAGTCCTTCATCTGATGGCGCTGGGCATCGGATACGAGGAGTACCTGCGCTTCGATCAACTGACACCAGACGTGCACGGCAGTCGGAGCCACCCCCGGCTGACCGTCCCGACGGGATACGCGCCGACGGAGGAAGAGTTTGACTTCTGCCACCAGTTCATTGTGACGGTCTCAGTGCGCCTGGAGAGCGCGCGGTCACACCGCCGGTCCCCGTCCTGGGCATCTGGGGCTACGGACGCAGACGAGACCTTCGCCCATGAATGATGCCGTCGGTTCGTCGGCCAGACCGTTCACCCGAGAGACACCCCGGGTCCCCCGGTCGCCTCAACCAGCAGCCTACCTACCTGACGACCAGTCAGGAAAGTCAGCATTGAGTCAGCATTCGTCCTGGCACACAAGGTCAGACGCGGGCACAGACGGGAACGTCGGTCCAGCGGAAGACCTTCCCCCGATGCACCCTCAGCCGCTTCCAGACCTCCCCCGCCAGCAGCACGACGCGGGCATGATCGGGGACGCCCCGAAACCCAAGAACCCGGAAGAACCCGCAGCTCAGCGCACCCGTCCACGCGGTTTCAGGGGCACAGCGGGCAGTGCGGGAGCCGGGAGTGGCGCACCGTCATAGCCACGTACGGTGCCGAACCGATCGCCGTTCATCCAGTCCTCACGCGCATGCGTGATATCGTCCTGGGTTCTGGCCACGAAGTTCCACCACATGACGATCTCCTCCTCGAAGGGCTCACCGCCCACGAGCATCAGACCGGCGTCGGACTCCGCGCGCAGCGGGAGTTCGGTGCGGCCGCAGCCGAGGTAGAGCATCGAACCCGGCAGGACGGGTACGCCGTCGACCTCCGCCTCACCGGACATCGACAGCACCGCGTACTCGAAGTCGGGGTCGAGCGGGAGACGGGCCTCGGCGCCCCGGCGCAGCGCCAGGTCGGCGCCGACGATCGGGGTGTACGCGGTGCCGGGCGAGAGCGCACCGTCGAGTTCGCCGAGGATCACCGTCGCGGTGAGGCCCGGGGCCGTGACCGTCGGCAGGTCCGTGTGGTGCTGGAAGTGCGGCTCGACATCGCGGTGGGCGCCCGGGAGCGCGACCCAGAGCTGCGCGCCGTGCAGCAGCGCGGCGTGCGGCCTGGGGCTCTCCTCGGAGTGGCTGATCGCCCGGCCCGAGGTCATCAGGCCGAGTTCGTACGGGCGGATGGTGGCCAGGCTGCCGAGGCTGTCGCGGTGCAGGACCTCGCCCTCGTGCAGCCAGCTGACCGTCTGCAGGCCCATGTGGGGGTGGGGCGGCACCTGCATCCCGGGCTCGTCGGTGATGTCGTCGGGGCCGTAGTGGTCGACGAAGGCCCAGGCACCGACCATGCGGCGGCCGAGGTTGGGCAGCAGTCTGCGCACCTCGGTGGACTCCCCGAGCTTCACGCGACGCGGGGTGAGGAGTTCACGTACCGGTTCGGCCACGACGAAGCCGCGCCCTCCGCAGGCGGAGGGAACTGCCTGGCGATCCAGATTGCTCATGGCGCTCAACCTATTCCCGTACGGGCCCGGCCGGACGGCACCCACGCCGAATATTTAGTGGAATGTTAAACCATCTGGGAGTGTTGTGACCATCGACGCATCCGGGACGGGCCCGGCGGCGAGCCTCGACCGGGGAGGACGAATGAGCGACACCTACTACGAGTTCGGTACCGCAGCCGAGCGGTGGGAGCGCGCGCAGTTCTTCTTCGAATCGAAGGAGTACCTGGTCGCGGCCCGGATCCTGGGCGGGCTGGTCGAGGAGGTGCCGGAGCAGGTCGCCCCGCGCCTGCTGCTGGCGAGGGCCTACTACCACTCGGCGCGGCTCGGCCGGGCCGAGACGGAGCTGCGGGCGGTGCTGGAGCTCGATCCCGTCGAGCACTACGCCCGGCTGATGCTCGGCCGCACGCTGGAGCGCCAGGGGCGGCAGACCGAGGCGTCGACGCACCTGCGGGTGGCGGCCGCGCTGTCCGGGGACTTCACCCCGGCAGGCGGCGCGTAGCCGCAGGTCGACCGAGGGCGCCGGCGGTCGGCGAAGCATGCGGTAAGGGCGGGCGGTCACCAGGAGATATCCGGGTGCGGCCCGCCCGGACCGCGTGATAGTCCACTGCGTCATGACCGTTATCGATACCCCGCGCCTCCTGCTCCGCGCGATGAGCGCATCCGACGTCGAGCACGTGGTGGAGGGCCGGCCACCGGAAGGCGTCCGGTGGGCGGCCGGATACCCGTCCCCGGGCGAGCGGGCGGCGGCCGCGCGCGTCGTGCGCACCATCGCCGAGACCGGGGATCCGACTCCGTTCGGCTCGTACGAGATACGGCTCGGTGCGGACGGGCCGGTGATCGGCGGGCTGGGGTTCCACGGAGTTCCCGACGAGGCCGGACACGTCACGATCGGCTACGGGCTCGTGCCCTCGGTCCGCGGCATGGGGTACGCCTCCGAGGCGCTCCGCGCGCTGCTGCGGTTCGCCCGCGACCGGGGCGTCGCCTGCGTGCACGGGGACACCGACCTCGACAACATCGCCTCCCAGCGCGTCATGACGGCCGCGGGGATGCGCCTGGTGCGTGAGGACTCCCTGCTGAAGCACTACCGCGTGGACTGGGACGGTCCCGCGGAGCGGTGACGCGCACCGGCCCGTGGCGCGGCGGAACCCGCGAGAAGAACTCACCTCGCGGGTTCCGGCGCCGCACGGGCCCGACGGCACGTCCGGGCGGGTCAGCGCGCCGCGGCCGCGGCGCGTTCCGCCGTTCCGCTTCCGGCCCGGGCAGGCTGTGCCCTCGGCACCAGCAGCCGTTCGGTGAGGTAGCCGAAGAGCAGCCCGAAGGTGGTCCACAGCGTGACCTGGACCGCGAGCGTGGCCAGCCTGAACTGCCACAGCAGGGTGGCCGGGAAGTCCTTTCCGACCTCGTTGAACGAGGGCAGGAAGACGTACGCGAGACCGATGAGCAGCACGTATCCGGCCGCTGCGGCGATCGTCGCGTTCCAGGCGCCCAGGCGGGGTGCCAGCCGCTTGCCGAGGATGACGGCGGCGACGGCCAGCAGCACGCTGAGGGCGACCATCAGGAAGAACAGTGCCGTGCGTCTGCCGATCGTGTCGGGGTTGCCGACGGCCGGCGGGTTCGCCGGGTACTTCAGGAACGGCACGACGTACACGGCCAGCAGGGCCGCGCCCGCGATCAGCGCCGCGGTGGCGCGCGGGCCGAAGCGGCCCGTCCGGCCGAGTGCGTAGCAGAAGACGAGTGCGGCGATGCCGCCGATGGCCACCCCGAAGACGAGTACGCCGGTGGCGAGTCCCGCGGTGGACTGCATGGTGCGGCTGACGAGTTCCTCGCCGCCGCCGTGGTCGTGGCTGTGCGCCTCCTCGAGGGCGATGGCGGCGTCCACCCGGGACTCGCCGAGGAAGTAGGCGACGGCCAGCGCGAGCGCGCCCGCGACGAGGCCGGCCAGCATGCCGCGGACCAGCAGAGCTCTGACAGATATGGAGTTCATGAGGGATTCCCCTGGATCAGCCCGGTGGGTCAGTGGCAGGGGAAACCGAGCAGGTGACGGCCGTCGTGGACCCACTCGTGCACGCCCGCGCCCGAGATGACGGAGGTGGCGCCCTGCTCGGCGCCGACGAAGTACAGCAGGATCAGCATGAGGATGCCGAAGAAGACCGCCCAAGGGGCGATGGCCTTCAGCGAGATGGGAGTGATGGCGGGTGCGCCGGTGGCGGGGGCAGCAGTCTGTGCCATGGCAGAACCTCCTGTGGGAACACGCGTCCCGATCGTGGTGCCTGAGACGAAGGTGCTGGGTCTGACTTCCCCGCACAGGTGCGGGTTCACAGTGGCGCGACCGTGCCGGATTCTCACCGGACTTCCGTCACACCCTCGTCGTGTCGTCGCGACCATACCGCCTGGGCGTGGGCGCCGCCATGGTGCGGTCCGGGCATCCGGGAAGCCCGGATGCCATGGTGTGGTTGGCCAAGTGGCCACCGTTCAGGGAGTTGAGAGCAGTAATGACGGTACGGGTGATGTTGATCTCACCGGCGATGAACGCGGCGCTGCGCGAGGCCCGGTTCGCCGGTGACGCGCCGCTGGACGACGCCGGGCTCCGGCAGGCGCGGGACGCCGCGCCCGCCGTGCCCTCGGCGGCCAGGCACGTGCGCGGCCCGTCCATGCGCTGCACCGCGACCGCGGACGCGCTGGGACTCCGCTCCGATCCCGAACCCGCCCTGCGGGACTGGGAGATGGGCCGCTGGACCGGCGCCCGGCTGACCGAGGTGAGCACGGACGAGCCGGACGGGGTGGCCGCCTGGCTGACCGATCCTGCCGCCGCGCCGCACGGGGGTGAGTCCCTGCTGGAACTGTGCGCGCGGGTGGGCTCGTGGCTCGACTCCCCGCACAGGAGCGACGACGGGCAGGTGCTGGCGGTGGCCGAGCCCGCCGTGATCCGCGCTGCGGCTGTCCACGCGCTGGACCTCCCGCCGCAGGCCTTCTGGCGGCTGGACGTGGCACCGCTGACGGTCACGGAGCTCAGCGGCAGGTCGGGGCGGTGGAACCTGCGCTGCGGCCGGCCGCTCCCGGCGGCACCGGAGAGCTGACGAACGCGGCGACGGGGCGGTAGGCCGGTGCGTGCAAGAACTGTGGTCTGCCAAGAGCCTTGACACGCTCTTGGTTCACTTCTTAAATCACGAAGTGAACTAAGGCCGCAACTCCCCCACGTGGCCGCCATGCCCCCACTTGTCATATGCATGGTGAGTCACATTCCCTCCGTCCCGTACGGAAAGGAAATCCACATGAGCTCCCCCCACCTGACCAGGCGCCTCCTGGTCTCCGCACTCTCGGTACTCGCCCTCGTCTCCGCCACCTCCGGCCTCGCCTCCGGCGCCCCCATGCCGTCTCCGGCCTCGAAGGGATCCGTCACCACGCAGGCGTCCGCCGCCGCCGCGACGTTCACCGACGACTTCGACGGAGCCGCAGGTTCCGCCGTTGACGGCGGCAAGTGGCAGATCGAGACCGGTGACAACGTCGACAACCACGAGCGGCAGTACTACACCGCCGGGAACAGCAACGCGGCGCTGGACGGCCAGGGTCATCTGGTCATCACCGCGCGCAAGGAGAACCCGAACAACTACCAGTGCTGGTACGGCACCTGCGAGTACACCTCGGCGCGGCTGAACACCTCGGGCAAGTTCACCCAGACCTACGGCCACGTCGAGGCCCGGATGAAGATCCCGCGCGGCCAGGGCATGTGGCCCGCCTTCTGGATGCTCGGCGACGACATCGGACAGGTCGGCTGGCCCAACTCCGGCGAGATCGACATCATGGAGAACGTCGGCTTCGAACCCAGCACCGTCCACGGCACCCTGCACGGCCCCGGCTACTCCGGCTCCGCCGGCATCGGCGCCGGCTACAGCCTCCCCGGCGGCCAGGCCTTCGCCGACGACTTCCACACCTTCGCCATCGACTGGGCCCCCGATTCCGTCACCTGGTCCGTCGACGGCAACGTCTACCAGCACCGCACCCCCGCCGACACCGGCGGCAACACCTGGGCCTTCAACAAGCCCTTCTTCCTCATCCTCAACCTCGCCGTCGGCGGCTACTGGCCCGGCGACCCCGACGGCAACACCACCTTCCCCCAGCAACTCGTCGTCGACCACGTCCGCGTCACCACCAGCGACACCCAGCCCCCGGCCTGAGCGAAGAGGTCCCGCCGGGCGGTCGCCCGGCGGGACCGCGTGCGCCGCCTGCGGCGCGGCCGTGAGCCCTGGCGCGGCTTCAGCCGCGAAGAGAAGCGGGTCGTTGTCCAGCGCTCGGCGCCACGGCCAGGGCGTCGATCTCGACCCGGAAGTCCGGGTGAACCAGGCCGGCGACCCCCACCAAGGAGCAAGCGGGCGGGTTCTCCGCGTCCTGGTGCTCGTCCCGCACTTTGCGGAACGCGCCCAGGTCGTCCAGATCGGTCAGGTAGACCGTCAGTCTGACCACGTGTTCCAGACCTGAGCCTGCTGCCTCCAGCGCGGTGATCAGGTTCGCGTAGACCTGCCGAACCTGGGCCTCCGCATCCTCTTTGCCGACCGGATTGCCGTCACCGTCCACGGGGACCTGCCCCGAGACGGCGACCATCGCTCCGGTGAAGGCGACCGCGTGGCTGTAGCCGTTGACGGGCGGTGAACCGCTGGGACGTATGAAGTGCTCCATGGCCGCCGATCATGCCACGACCGGAAATCGGCTACCTGTGGGCGGCGCCGCGACCCGCAGGGCCGGGGCCGCGGTTCGCGGTCCCGGCCCTGCGGGCCTCCCGGCCGTCAGTGTGCGGGGTACGTCATCGGCTCACGCCGGGTCGATGCGCGAGATGCTGCCGCCGATGGCGAGAACATACAGTTCGCCGTCGCCGCCCTCCACGAACGAAATGACCTCGCCGCCCTGGACTCCGAGGTCACCCTCGCCGGTGACCTCGCCGTTCTCGATCTGCAGGGTGCGGATCGTGCCGTCGCAGTAGTCGCTGAACACGTACTTTCCCTTGAGGTCGGCGATGGCATCACCGCGGTAGACGTAGCCGCCGGTGACCGAGCAGCCGAGGCCGCTGCGGTCGTACTCGTGGACCGGCGGCACGTGATTCGCGGGCTCGGTACCGCCGCGGAAGGGGTGGTTGCCTTCCATAGAGGACCAGCCGTAGTTCTCGCCGCCCTTGCTGGCCGCGGGAGCCCAGTCGATCTCCTCCCAGTCGCTCTGGCCGACGTCCCCGATCAGCAGGTCGCCCGTGCCCGCGTCGAACGAGAAGCGCCACGGGTTGCGCAGTCCGTACGCCCAGATCTCGCCCTTCGCCGCCGGGTCGTCCACGAACGGGTTGTCCGCCGGGATCGCGTACGGGTCGCCGCCGCCCGGATCGATCCGCAGAAGCTTGCCGAGCAGCGTGCCGAGGTTCTGGCCGTTGCCGTCCGGGTCACCGCCCGATCCACCGTCGCCGAGGCCGATGTAGAGGTAGCCGTCGGGACCGAACATGATGTCGCCGCCGTTGTGGTTCGAGTACGGCTGGGTCTGTGTCAGAACGGTGCGCCGGGTGTCTTGCCTGATCGCGCCGCCCTCCATGGCGAACTCGTCCACGGTGCTTGTGCCTTCGAGGTCCGTGAACGAGATGTAGAAGTGGGCGAAGTCCGGGTCGAACGCGATGCCCAGCAGGCCGCGTTCGCCGTCGATGGTTGTCTCGTCGGAGATGTCCAGGACCGGCTCGCCGATCCCCTGGGCATTCAGAACCCTTACGGTTCCCGCGCGTTCGGCGATCCAGACCGTGCCGTCCGGCCCGGCGGTGCCGGCGGACGGGCTCGTGGCCCGCGCGACTTCGTTGAGGACGACCGACGCCGACTGCTGCGGGGCGGCCGACGCCGTGGCGAGAGCCAGGGACGCGGCGAGACAGGCAGCGCCGATGGTCGCCGTGATTCTGGTGCGTACTTTCACCGTGGCCTCCTGGAGGCGGTGAGTGGGGGGAGGTTACCCAGCCGCTCGGGACAGAGTCGGCTGGGCATCGCGCTCGCCGGCACGCAACCAGGGGTGGGGAATGGCGTGCCGCTGGCACGCACGAGGATAGAGGGACAGGACCCTCTTGGCCTAGACCACAGAAGGGATGGCCCGTTCCGCCCACCGCACCCGCAGGCCTTCGCCGTCCGGCCTCAACTGCCGCTGCTACCCACGGAACGTCTCCAGGAGCCGCAGCCAGATCTCGCTGATCGTCGGGTAGGCGGGTACGGCATGCCAGAGCCGCTCGATGGGGACTTCCGCCGCGACCGCGATCGTCGCCGAATGCAGCAGCTCGCCGGTCCCCGGACCCACGAACGTGACGCCGAGCAGGATCTCCCGGTCGAGGTCGACGATCATGCGGGCGCGGCCCCGGTAGCCGTCCGCGTACAGCCCGGCCCCCGCCACCGCGCCGAGGTCGTGGTCGACGGCCCTGACCCGGTGGCCCGCCTGCTCCGCCTCGGCCAGGGTGAGGCCGACCGAGGCGGCCTCCGGGTCGGTGAAGACGACCTGGGGGACGGCCGCGTGATCGGCGGTGGCCGCGTGGGCGCCCCAGCGGTCCGTCTCCAGCAGCGGGACGCCCTGGGCGCGGGCGGCGATCGCCGCCCCGGCGATGCGGGCCTGGTACTTGCCCTGGTGGGTAAGGAGCGCCCGGTGGTTGACGTCACCGACGGCGTAGAGCCAGCCGGTGCCCTCGACCCGGCAGCTGTCGTCCACGCCGAGCCAGGAACCCGGCTTCAGGTGCACCGTCTCGAGGCCCAGGTCGTCGGTGCGCGGGGCGCGGCCGGTGGCGAAGAGGATCTCGTCGGCCTCGATGCTCTCGCCGTTGTCGAGTTCGACGGTGACCGGTCCGTCGGGCGCCGGGCGCCGCAGCGCGGCGGCCGAGACGCCGAACCGGACATCGGCTCCGGCGGCGGTGAGCGCCTCCGCCACCAGCTCACCGGCGAACGGCTCCATCCGGGGCAGCAGCCCCGCGCCCCGCACCAGCATGGTGACCTCGGAACCCAGCGCGCCCCACACCGTGGCCATCTCCACACCGACCACTCCCCCGCCGACGACGACGAGCCGGCCGGGCACCTCCTTGGCGCTCGTCGCCTCACGGCTGGTCCAGGGGCGGGCCTCCGCGATTCCCGGCAGATCGGGGACCACGGCCCGGCTGCCCGTGCAGACGGCGACGGCGTGCCGGGCGGCGAGCCGGTGCTCCGTGCCGTCGGGCGCAGTGACGGAGACCGCCTTCGTCCCGGTCAGCCGGCCGGTGCCCCGGTAGATGTCCGCGCCGATGCCCTCCAGCCAGGCCACCTGACCGTCGTCCTTCCAGTGCGAGGCGTACGCGTCCCGGTGGGCGAGGACCGCCTCGGTGTCCAGCGGTCCCTGCACGGATCCGCTGAGCCCGGGGACCCGGCGGGCCTCGGCGCGGGCGACGACCGGGCGCAGCAGCGCCTTGCTCGGCATACAGGCCCAGTAGGAACACTCACCGCCGATGAGCTCGGACTCCACGATCGCGGCACTCAGGCCGGCGGCCCTGGCCCGGTCCGCCACGTTCTCACCCACCGGACCGGCACCGATGACCACGACGTCGTACTCGACAGGCTCCACAGCATGTGTCATGAGGACCATTTTGGTCATGGGTGTGCGCGGCGGCCACATGGGCAGGCGGAATAGTGCAAGCAAAGGCACCGTTGTCCGGGGACACGTCCGCACGGGCACAGGAAGAGGTAGCAGAGCATGAGCACCGTAGAGCTCACCAAGGAAAACTTCGATCAGGTCGTCAGCGAGAACGAGTTCGTCCTGATCGACTTCTGGGCTTCCTGGTGCGGCCCGTGTCGGCAGTTCGCCCCGGTCTACGACTCGGCGTCCGAGCGTCACGCCGATCTGGTCTTCGCCAAGGTCGACACGGAGGCGCAGCAGGAGCTGGCCGCGGCCTTCGAGATCCGGTCGATCCCGACGCTCATGATCGTCCGCGACAACGTCGCGGTCTTCTCGCAGCCGGGCGCGCTTCCCGAGGCCGCGCTCGAGGATGTCATCGGTCAGGCCCGGAAGCTGGACATGGACGAGGTCCGCAAGTCCATCGAGGACGAGCAGAAGGAGCAGAAGTAGGCGTTTCGTACAAGCGCGCGAAACGCGTCGGGGCCCGGCCGGGACGGCCGGGCCCCGACGCGTTTCGGGTCGGCGGCCTGACTCAGCCGTCCGTGCCCTTCTCCGGGACGGGCTGCTCCGGGCTCTGCTCGTCCGAGGCCGGCTGGTCCCGGACAGGGTGCTCCGGGGCCTGCTCGTCCGGCTCGGACCCGTCCGAGATCCGGGCCGAGATTCCGTAGTCGAGTTCCGAGCCGTCGACCAGAATCGCCTCGACGGTCTGCGTGGCCGGGTCGATGTCCGCCACCATGCCCTCCCCGGCGTATCGGGGGTAGCCGGACTCGCCCGTCGCGCCGGTCGCCTCCACGACCGCCGACCGGATGGTCCGCCCCGGGCCGGGGGCGCCGGCACCGGCGTCCTTGGTGTCGGCGAACTGGGGGACCAGCAGGATCTCGTAACTCTGCGGATGGCTCATGGTCATGACGCTAGGCAAGGGAGGTCCGCCGCGCACGTTGCCGCGCTGGAGGGGCCGCTCAGCTCGATTCGCGGTGGACGGCCCGCGCCCGCAGCAGGTCGTGCCGCTCGGGTTCCTTTCCGGGACGCCGCACCAGCCGGTCGACCAGGTCGGCGAGCGACAGCTCCGTGTCCAGTCCCATGCGCACGCTGCTGAGCCTGGGCCGCAGCAGCCTCCCCAGCATCAGGTCGTCCGCGCCGACCACGGCGGTCTCGCCGGGGATGTCGATGCCCGCGTCCTGCAGCGCCCGCATCAGGAGCATCGCGTGGATGTCGTCGTGCGCGAAGACGGCGTCCAGGCCGAGCGTGCGCCAGCGGGCGGCGAGCGCGGCGGCCGACTCCTCGTCGTGGCGCAGTGGCAGTGGCACGATGCGGGCCCTGCCTTCGGCGGCCTGCCGGGCGCCGGTGAGTCTGGGTCCGGCGAACAGCGCGGGGCCCGGCTCCCCGGGCATCACCACGCCGATCCGGCGCCGGCCGCGTTCCAGCAGGTGGCTGACGGCGCAGTGGCCGACCTTGCGCTGGTCCATGATCAGCGCGTGGGCACCCGCCACGGGCTGCGGTCCGAGCGTGATCACGGCCTTGGCGCCGGAGCGCCGAAGCACGGCGGTGCCCTGCGGGGTGAGGGGGACGGAGCCTGGCGCGATGACGGCGACGGGCCGCAGCTCCGCCCAGGCGCGGGCCGCGTCGTCTGCGTCCAGTCCGAGGGAGCCGTACTGGACCACGGTGTAGTCGAGGCGGCGCAGTCCGGATTCCAGCTCGTGGAGGAAGCGGTGGTGCAGTGGGCCGGCGGGAAATCCCCCGATGGGCAGCAGCACCATGCGGGAGTGCCCGGCGCGCAGGCTCCGGGCGGCGGCGTGCGGTACGTAACCGAGTTCGGCGGCCGCGTCGCGCACCCGGCGGCGGGTCGGATCGCTGATCCGCACGGCCGCGTTGTTGTTCAGTACGTAGGACACGGTGGCCCGGGAGACGCCGGCGAGCCGCGCCACGTCGGCGCTGGTCGGAACGGGGCCTTCGGCGGGCTGCTCGGGTAACTGAATCATGGCGTCGGGCAGTCTTACAGACCCGTTCGGTACGGCCGCGCTCCGGTCCCCGTAGCGGTTTCGCAGCCCCGCTCCCCGCGAGGGGCCGTGCAGGTTCTACGGTGTTGCGATGACCATCCAGCACCGCAGCGACATCAATGACGGCTCGGCCGCCTCTCCCGGCCGCACCGGGCCCGGCGCCACCTCCGAGGCCGACCCGCACGGGGTGGGCCCGGTCCGCGCCACGTACGCCCCCGACCGGGACGGCGATCCCGACCCCGGCGAAATCGTCTGGACCTGGGTGCCGTTCGAGGAGAACGACGGGCGCGGCAAGGACCGTCCGGTTCTCGTCGTGGCACGCGAGGAGGCGGGCACCCTGCTCGCCGTTCAGCTGTCCAGCAAGCAGCACGACCAGCAGCGCGAGTGGGTGGCGCTGGGTGCGGGGCCCTGGGACAGCTCGGGGCGACAGTCCTGGGTCGATCTGGACCGGGTGCTCCGGGTCCACGAGGACGGGATGCGGCGCGAGGCGTGCGCCCTGGACCGGGACAGGTTCGACCTGGTCGCCGGGCGGCTCCGGGAGCTCTACGGCTGGAAGTGACGGCTCCCGCGGCCCGTCGCTTCCAGGGGTGCCCCCGTGGATCAGTGGCGGGCCGCGGACCCGAACGGCCCAGACCGGCCGTGCCGGCTGGCGTCGAAGCCTACGGCTCAACGTCAGGGTGAGGGTTGACCCGTCGCACCGAACACGCGATCGAAGGCCGCTCTGGTGGGCGATGCGCCGTCGCGGTCGAGGATGCCGAACACGACCTGCTCGAAGTGGCCCGCGAACCGGCCGCCGTCGGCCAGCAGCGCGCGGAACACGCCCGCCACCTCCGCCGGATCGTTTTGGAACACGCCGCAGCCCCAGGCGCCCAGCACCAGCCTGCGGTAGCCGCGCACCGCCGCGACCTCCAGCACCCGCTCGGCCCGGGAGGCGAGGGCGGCCGCGATCAGGTGCGCCGAGCCGGGAGCGGTGCGGCGGATCACCCCGGCGTTGGGGGCGGGCGAGGTGAGGAATCCCGCCATGTACGGGGTGCCGAGGAGCCGGCCCCGGTCGTCGCGGAAGACCGGCACGCCCGGTGAGTGGATGACCCGGTCGGTGTAGAAGGCGCTGCGTTCGGCGCAGTGGTGGGCGTAGAACTCCGGGGCGCGGCGCAGCGTGGCGTACAGGGCGGAGCCCCGGCACAGGGCCTCCTCCTGAGCCTGGGCCCCGTTGAGGTAACCGCCGCCGGGATTGCGGGCGGAGGCGTAGTTCAGGACGGCGACCCTGCCCGGCCGTTCGCCGGTCATCCGGGCGGCCGCACGCAGGCTGCTCTCGCCGGTCACCTCGATGGCCGGTGTGCGGTCGCGGTCCGGCGAAGCCACCGGCACCGGCTCGGGACCGTACAGCGCGGTGCCCGAGAGGGCGGCTTTCAGCGCCCTCTCGATGCTCACTTCCCGCCCCTGCGGCGTGCGGTAGAACCCCGCCTCGACGATGGACTCGGTCTCACGCGCGATGCCGCGCAGCCGGGCGCTCACCGGCCCTCCCCCTTATGGTGCATACGGGGCATGATCGACGCTCCCCCGGCTCGGACGCAACCGGGTTTCCGATGCGCCGGGGCACTCTTGTGCGAACTCCCGGCAGGGGTTTGGGTAGGACGGACGCACCGGCAAAGGAGGCCCGGCATGTCATCCGAAACGTCCGGCGGCCACGGTCCGCCCGACCACGCCCCGCCCCTCGGCGAGGGCGAGGCGGAGGATCTACTGCGCGGCATCTGCTTCAAGACGGGACCGCCGCGCATCGTTGGGGTCGAGCTCGAATGGCTCCTGCACGATCGAGACCGTCCGCACAGTCCCGTCCCGCACCACCGCCTCGAAGCGGCCGCAGCCGCCGTCCGGGCGCTGCCCCTGAACGCCGCGGTCACCTTCGAACCCGGCGGACAGCTGGAGCTCAGCTCACAGCCCGCCGATTCCCTCATGGCGTGTGTCAACGACACCGCCGACGACCTCGTCTGCGTACGTGCCGCGCTCGACCGGCTGGGTCTCACCGCCGTCGGGCTCGGCGTCGATCCCTGGCAAACGCCGCGCAGGCTGCTGCGCGAACCCCGCTACGAGGCCATGGAGAAGGCCCTGGACCGATGGGGTCCGGCGGGCCGCGCCATGATGTGCACGACCGCGTCCGTCCAGGTCTGCCTGGACGCCGGGGAGGAGGAGCCCGGCCCGCTCGGTTACGGGCGGCGCTGGCAAATGGCCCATCTGCTGGGTGCGGTGCTGGTGGCGGCGTTCGCCAACTCGCCGTTCCGGCAGGGCAGGCCGACGCCGTGGCGGTCCGCGCGACAGTCGCTGTGGGCCGACCTCGACCCGCTGCGCACGCTCGCCCCGGCCGGATCGCTGCCGGCCCGGGACGCCTGGGCCTCGCACGTCCTGGACACGCCGGTCCTGTGCATCCGTGGCGAGGAGGCGCCGTGGTCCGTACCCGAGGGGCTCAGCCTCCGGGAGTGGATCCGCTCCGGGGCGCCGCGCCGCCCGGACCGGTCCGACCTCGATTACCACATCACCACGCTGTTCCCGCCGGTCCGTCCGCGCGGGCACCTCGAACTGCGCATGATCGACGCGCAGTCCGGTACCGACGGATGGCTCGTGCCGCTCGCGGTCACCACTGCCCTGTTCGACGACCCGGAGGCCGCCGAGACCGTGTACCGCACCGTCAAACCGCTGGCCGAGACCGCGGGGCCGCTGGCCGCTCCGCGCAATCCGCTCTGGCTCGCCGCCGCCCGGGACGGGCTGGCCGATCCCGAACTGCGGGTGGCGGCCAACGCCTGCTTCGAGCTGGCCCTGGACGCGCTGCCCAGGATGGGTGCGACGCGGGCGGTGCGGGACGCGGTGGCGGACTTCCACGACCGGTACGTCGCACGGGGCCGATGTCCCGCCGACGATCTCCGGGCAGCCATGCTCGCACCCGACCGGACGGACGGCCGGTACGACCCGAAGGGGACCCTCTCATGACCGACTCCCCCGCGACCTCACCCGCCGGGCCGCAGCGCCCGGACGCACCCGGCGCACTGGACCCCGAGGTGCTCCGCGAGCGCGCCGTCGCCGCGCTCCTCACCGCACGGGAGCGCACCACGCTGCTCACCGACAGCGTGGACGACAACGAACTCATCGCCCAGCACTCACCGTTGATGTCGCCCCTGGTCTGGGACCTCGCGCACATCGGCAACCAGGAAGAGCTGTGGCTGCTGCGCGACGTAGGCGGACGGGAGGCGATGCGCCCGGACATCGACGGCCTGTACGACGCCTTCGAGCATCCCAGGGCCACCCGCCCCTCCCTCCCGCTGCTGGCCCCCGCCGAGGCCAGGTCGTACGCCGCCGAGGTGCGCGGCCGGGCCCTGGACGTACTGGGGGCGGCCCCGCTCGGCGGACGCCCGCTGCTGCGGTCCGCGTTCGCCTTCGGGATGATCGCGCAGCACGAACAGCAGCACGACGAGACCATGCTGATCACCCATCAACTGCGTTCGGGGCCCGCCGCGCTCAGCGCCCCCGAGCCGCCCCGGGCATCCGACGCGACCACGCTCCCGGCCGAAGTGCTGGTCCCTGGCGGCCCCTTCACCATGGGCACCTCGACCGAGCCGTGGGCCCTGGACAACGAACGCCCCGCGCACCGGCGCGAGGTTCCCGCCTTCTTCCTCGACACCGCCCCGGTGACCTGCGGTGCGTACCGGGCGTTCATCGAGGACGGCGGCTACACCGAGCAGCGCTGGTGGGCGCCCGAAGGATGGGCGATGGTCCGTGAACACGAGCTGACGGCACCGCAGTTCTGGCACCGGGAGGCCGGCCAGTGGCTGCGCCGGCGCTTCGGCGTGACCGAACCGGTGCCGGCTGACGAGCCGGTGCTGCACGTCAGCTGGTACGAGGCGGACGCGTACGCCCGCTGGGCCGGGCGCAGGCTGCCGACCGAGGCCGAGTGGGAGAAGGCGGCCCGCCACGACCCTGCCGCCGGACGGTCCCGGCGCTTTCCGTGGGGCGACGAGGAGCCCACACCGGAGCGCGCCAACCTCGGCCAACGTCATCTGCGGCCCGCCCCGGCCGGGGCGTACCCGGCCGGCCGGTCGCCGTCCGGCGCGGGGCAGCTGATCGGGGACGTGTGGGAGTGGACGTCGAGCGACTTCCTGCCCTACCCGGGCTTCGCGCCGTTCCCGTACCGCGAGTACTCGGAGGTGTTCTTCGGTCCGGGGCACAAGGTGCTGCGCGGCGGTTCCTTCGCGGTGGACGCGGTGGCCTGCCGGGGTACGTTCCGCAACTGGGACCTGCCGGTCCGGCGGCAGATCTTCTCGGGGTTCCGGACCGCGAGGGATGCCTGATGTGTCGTCATATCGCATATGTGGGGCCGCCGGTGCCCCTGGGCGAGGTGCTGACCGAGCCCGCGCACTCGCTGGTGCGCCAGTCCTGGGAGCCGCGCCGGCAGCGGCACGGGACGGTCAACGCGGACGGCTTCGGCGTCGGCTGGTACGCGGACGGGGACCCGGTCCCCGGACGTTACCGCCGGCCGGGGCCCGTCTGGGGCGACCGGACATTCGCGGATCTGGCCAGAGTGGTGCGCAGCCGTGCCGTGCTGGCCGCGGTCCGCGATGCGACCGAGTTCGATCCGGACGGCGAGGCGGCGGCCGCGCCGTTCGCCGGGGGCGAGGTGCTGTTCAGCCACAACGGCGCGGTGAAGGGCTGGCCCGGGTCGATGGCGCCGCTCGCGGCGACCCTGCCCGCGGCCGAACTCCTGCGGCTGGCCGCACGCTGTGACTCGGCGCTGGTCTGGGCCCTGGTGCGGCACCGGCTCGCGGCGGGCGACGCGCTCCCGCAGGCCGTCGCGGACACCGTGCTGGAGGTCGCCGAGGCGGCCCCCGGCTCCCGGCTCAACCTGTTGCTCACCGACGGTTCCACGATCGTGGCGACGGCCTGGGGCGACACCCTCTGGTACCGGTCCGAGCCCGGCCGCCACGCGATCGTGGCCTCGGAGCCCTACGACGACGATCCACTCTGGCGCGAGGTCCCCGACCGCACCCTGCTCACCGCGACCCGCGCCGATGTTCTGCTGACCCCGCTCAAGGAGCCCACCGAGTGAGTCCCTTTCTGCTGACCCGCAACCTGCCGGTGGACGCGACGGACGCGGCGCTGCGCGCCGACGTGCTGGACGGTCTGACCCGGCAGCCGAAGACCCTGCCGCCCAAGTGGTTCTACGACGCCCGAGGCAGCGAGCTGTTCGAGGAGATCACCCGGCTGCCCGAGTACTACCCCACCCGTGCCGAGCGGGAGATCCTGATCGACCGGGCCGGCGAGATCGCCGCCGCGTCCGGCGCCCGGACCCTGGTGGAACTGGGTTCGGGATCCTCGGAGAAGACCCGGCACCTGCTCGACGCACTGCCGGAGCTGCACACCTACGTGCCGGTCGACGTGAGCGAGAGCGCGCTGCGCGGGGCGGCCGAGGCGCTGCTCGAGGAGCGGCCCGGCCTGTCCGTGCACGCGCTCATCGCCGACTTCACCGGCGCGCTGACGCTGCCCGAGACCCCGGGGCCGAGGCTGGTGGTGTTCCTGGGCGGCACCATCGGCAATCTGCTGCCCAGGGAGCGGGCCGCGTTCCTGACGTCCGTGCGCTCGCTCCTCTCCCCCGGTGACAGCCTGCTGCTCGGTACGGACCTGGTGAAGGACGAGGACGTGCTCGTAGCGGCGTACGACGACGCCGCGGGAGTCACGGCGGCGTTCAACCGGAACGTGCTGTCGGTCGTCGACCGGGAGCTGGGGGCCGACTTCGAGCCTGCCGACTTCGAGCACGTGGCCCGCTGGAACCCGGAGCGGGAGTGGATCGAGATGCGGCTGCGGGCCCGCCGGGACCTGACGGTGAAGATTCCGGAGCTGGATCTGGTGGTGCCGTTCGAGGCCGGTGAGGAGCTGCGGACCGAGGTGTCCGCGAAGTTCCGCGAGGACGGTGTACGGGACGAACTGGGCCGGGCCGGGCTGCGGCTGGCTCAGTGGTGGACGGACGCTGCGGGCAGGTTCGCGCTGTCGCTGGCCACGGTGGACTGAGCCAGCCGGGCCAGGGCACGGCGGCCGGGCACCGTGCCCGCCGGGATCGGCGTGGCTACGTGGATCCCGGCGGTCAGCCCGGCCGCCCGCACCACCCGCCAGAGCGAGGCGGTCAGCGGGTCGTCGCCGACGAAGGCCGCGGCGCCCGCCCGGGCGCGGTGGTCCCGCGGTCCGTGCAGGTAGCGGATGCGCAGCGGCTGGACCGCGGCCCCGGCGTCGATCGCGGCCTGGAACGCGGCAGGCCGGAACCGGCCGCCCGGCCCCCGGCCGCACCAGGTGCTGCCCTCCGGGAAGACCACGACCCGCGCGCCGCCCCGCAGCGCCGACGCGACGGCGCGCACGGTGGCTGGCAGCGCACGCAGCCGCTCGCGTTCGACGAACAGGGTGCCGCCGAGCGCCGCCAGCGGGCCGAGCAGCGGCCAGCGGCGGATGTCGCTCTTGGCCAGCATCCGGCCGGGGCACACGGCCGCGACCAGCGGGATGTCCAGCCAGGAGACATGGTTGGCGACCACGAGCACCCCCGGGGCGCCGCCGCCTGCGCTCGCCGCGCCACCCCGCGCGGCGGGCGGCCCGGTGACCCGCACCCGTACCCCGAAGGCCCGCAGCACGCCGTGCGCCCAGCACCGGATCAGCCGCTCCCGGCCGGCCCCGCCGAGCAGGGGCAGGGTGAGCGGGGCGCACAGCACCCCGGCGAGGGTCAGCGCGCATCCGGCCAGCAGCAGGGCCCCCGCGGGGACCGGGTGTCTGGCCCGGCCGTCGTGGACCGCGCAGCCGGGCGGGGTGCACGGGGAGGCGGGCAGCCAGTGGCTCATTGCTGCGGGGCGAGCGAGAGGAAGTGGCGGAGGTAGCGCGGGTCGGTGCCGCGCAGCGACAGCAGTACGTACAGATCGGCGACGTTGAACTCGGGGTCGTGGGCGGGCGCCCCGCAGACGCGGGCGCCGAGGCGCAGATAGCCGCGCAGCAACGCCGGGAGCGCGGCGAGCCCGCCGGGACCGGCGGGAAGCGCGGCAGGGGCCTGCCAGAGCCGGTGCGGGGAGACCCAGTAGTCCTCGGGTGCCAGGTGCTTGTTCCGTACGGTCTCCCAGGCGCGGGCCGCCGCCCCGCCGCCGTCGGTCAGGGGTATCGAGCAGCAGCCGGCCAGCCAGTTGTGCCCGGTCCGCTCCATGTAGCGGGCCAGGCCGGCCCAGATCAGGGCGATGACGGCACCGTCGCGGTGGGCCGGGTGGACGCAGGAGCGGCCGACCTCGACCAGGTCGTCGCGTATCGGGTCGAGCCTGGCGAGGTCGAACTCGCCCTCGGCGTAGAGGCGTCCGGCGATCCGGGCCCGCTCGGGCGGCAGCAGGCGGTAGGTGGCGACGATGTCGCCGGTGGACGTCTCGCGGACCAGCAGGTGGTCGCAGTACGCGTCGAACGCGTCGCTGTCCAGGCCCGGTTCGGGGCCCTCGAGGCGGGCGCCGAACTCGGCGGCGAAGACCTGGTGGCGCAGACGCTGGGCGGCGCGCACCTCCTCCTGGTCCACGGCGAGGGAGACCCGGTAGCGCGGCGGGGCGGTGGGGCCGGCCTGCTGCTGCGTCTGCTGCCGCTGCGTGGGAACGGGCGGGACGGGAGCGGCAGGAGCGGCAGTGGGGGTCGGGGAGGTGGCGGGGGCGGTGGGCAGCGCGTGCATGACGGTCTCCGGGGACGGATCGGCAGGGGCGGCTGCCGGGCCGCCGCAACGGTGCGGCGGCCCGGCTCCCTACTTCTTCCGTGACCGGCTGGATTCGACGTGACCGCCATGGAGAGCCGGGATGTGCGACGGCTGAATCCCGCGGTGCGCGCCGGTCCGTCCCACCGTCCGACCGCTCGCGGTCAGCTCCCCGCGAGCACTGCGGTGATCTTCTCCGAGGCCGTCTTCGCCTCCTTGGCCGGGTCACCGCCCTCGAGCACGGCCGTCATGTACAGCTTGATCGGGTTGTCGGCCTCCACCGCCGCCCACTGCGGCGAGTTGGGGGTGGCGTGGCCCTGGGCGGCGCCCTCGGCCATCGCGGCGGTGCTCTCCTCGCCCTCGATGACATGGGCCAGGGTGGTCTTGTTGGGCACGTAGCTCATGGACTTGGCCAGCGCCTCCTGCCACTTGGCACCGGCCAGCTCCTTGATCACGTCGATGCCGGCGCTGCGCCGGTGCGCCTTCTCCGGGACGATCAGATCGGATCCACCGGTGAATACGGAACCGGGTGCCTTCGCGGTCTTGCCCGGGATCGGGAAGTAACCCAGTTTTCCCTTGAGTTCGGGATTCGCCTTCTCGATCAGCGTCGCGGTACTGGGAGTGGAAATGATCTGTGCGACATCCCCCTTGGCGAACACATTTGCCTGTGGGGGCTTTTCCTCGTCCGCGTCCTTGGGCCCGGCACCGAGCGCCTGGAGCCGCTCGTAGAACTTCATGCCCCTGAGGGCCGCGGCGGAGTTGAGCGCACCCTTCCAGTCGCCGGTCTTCTCGCTCGCGAGTTCGCCGCCCTCGTCCCAGATGAACCCGGCCAGTACGTACCAGTTCTGGCCCGGCAGATACATGCCCTGATCACCGTCGCTGTTCAGCATCTCGCTGTCCGCGATCCACTGCTCGCGCGTCTTCGGCGGGGACTTGATGCCGGCCTGCTCGAAGAGGTCCTTGTTGTAGATCACCACCCGGTTGGCCGCGTACCAGGGGATTCCGTACTGGACGCCGCCGATGCTGCCCGGTTCGGCGAGGCCGGGCAGCCAGTCCTCGCTGCCGAGATCACGCATGGACTCCAGGGTCAGATCGCGCAGTCCGCCGCTCTCCGCGTACTGAGCGACCTGGGTGTTGCCGACCTCGATGACATCCGGGGTGTCCTTTCCGCCCAGGGCTTTGATGACCTTCGGCCCGATACCGCTCCAGCTCTGGATCCTGAAGTCCAGTTCGACCGATGAGTGCGCCTCTTCGTACGACTTCTTGAAACGGTCCAGGAAATCGGGACTGACGCTGTCCTTCATCAGCCAGATCGTGACTTTCTTGCTGCCGGAGCCACCCGAACCGGGGATCACTCCGCAGCCACCCAGTGCGGCTACGGATATCAGGGCAACAGCTCCTACGAGCATGCGGTTCTTCACGGGGTCACCTTCTGCGAAACGGCACGACAAAATCAGGACCCGGTGTGGGGGACTGCGGGCTGCGCTCGCACGGGCGTGGCTGGATTTTGGTATGGACCAATACTTTGGTCAAGGCGGGTTCCGGACGCGCGACCGCCCGGCCAGCTCTCGCGAACCCAGCCAAGGTGGGGCACCTTGGTAGAGGCGAGAGGAGACATAAGATGTCAAACCATACGTATCGCGTCACAGAGATCGTAGGAACCTCCCATGAGGGCATCGACGCGGCAGTCCGCAACGGGGTCGCGAGAGCTTCGGAAACGTTGCACAATCTCGACTGGTTCGAGATGACCGAGGTGCGCGGCCAGATCAAGGACGGCCGGATCGAGCACTACCAGGTCGGCATGAAAGTCGGCTTCCGGCTCGACGACAAGGACTGAATCCGGGCGCTCCGGGCCGGGACCCCCGACCGGGCCACGCAGGATCCCGGACGGGCCGGGGCCCGCTACGACGGCCGCCGGAGACCCGGACGGGTCACGTACGCCCCTCCCGCTCCTGCGCGTCCTCCATCGCGGGTGACGTCCGCGCCCAGCGGGCCCGCACCACGGTGAATCCGGCCAGTTCGGCGGCGTCGCAGACCAGCTCGTCGTCGTCGACCAGCACCCGCACCTCACGCTCCCGGCCCAGCCGCTCAAGGATCTCCAGCTTGGTCCGGCGGGCCGGCCGGCGGTCGTCGTTGCGCCGCATGCGCAGCCTGCCCTCGGGCAGGCCGTGCCGGGCCAGCCAGGCCACGGTGTCCTTCCGGCAGCGTTCGGGGCGGCCGGTGAGGTAGGTGACCTCGCACTCCACGGCACTGCTCAGGGCGCACGGCCGGACACGACCCGGGCGTACGGCGGGACTCTGCGGACACGACCTAGAATCGGACTGTTTGTCCCGGCCGGCCCGCCCCGAACCGTACGGAGTCCCCACCCTCATGCCCACTCCCCACGACCCGTACGTCAGGGTCCGCGGCGCCCGCGAGCACAATCTGCGCAACGTCCGGGTCGACATCCCGCGCGACACCCTCACCGTCTTCACCGGCGTCTCCGGCTCCGGGAAGTCCTCACTGGCCTTCGGGACGATCTACGCGGAGGCCCAGCGCCGCTACTTCGAGTCCGTCGCCCCGTACGCGCGGCGGCTGATCCACCAGGTCGGCGCACCCGCGGTGGGCGAGATCACCGGGCTGCCGCCGGCCGTCTCGCTGGAGCAGCGCCGCTCGGCGCCGGGTGCCCGGTCCTCCGTGGGGACGGTGACCACGCTGTCCAACTCGCTGCGGATGCTGTTCTCGCGGGCCGGGACGTATCCGCCGGGCGCCGGGCGGCTGGACTCCGACGCGTTCTCGCCCAACACCGCCGCGGGGGCCTGTCCGCGGTGCCACGGGCTCGGCCGGGTGCACCGCACCACCGAGGAGCTGCTGGTCCCCGATCCCTCGCTGTCCATCAGGGACGGCGCGATCGCCGCCTGGCCGGGGGCCTGGCAGGGCAAGAACCTGCGCGATGTGCTGGACGCCCTGGGGTACGACATCGGCCGGCCGTGGGGCGAGCTGGACCCGGCCGACCGGGAGTGGATCCTGTTCACCGACGAGCAGCCGGTGGTGACGGTCCATCCGGTGCGTGACGCGGGCCGGATCCAACGCCCCTACCAGGGTACGTACATGAGCGCGCGGCGCTATGTGATGCACACGTTCTCCGACTCCAGGAGCCGGGCCCTGCGGGCGAAGGCCGAACGCTTCCTGACCAGCGAGCCGTGTCCGGTCTGCGAGGGCGGCCGGCTGCGGCCGGAGGCCATGGCCGTCACCTTCGCCGGCCGTACGATCGCGGAGCTGGCGGGCCTCCCGCTGACCGCGCTCGCCGAGGTGCTGGCGTCGGCCGGCGGCGGTGAGACGGCGCGGGTGCTGACGGAGGACCTGCTGACCCGGATCGAACCGGTCACCGAACTCGGCCTCGGCTACCTCAGCCTGGACCGCACGGCCCCCACCCTCTCCTCCGGCGAGCTGCAACGACTGCGACTGGCCACGCAGTTGCGGTCGGGACTGTTCGGCGTCGTCTACGTCCTGGACGAGCCGTCCGCCGGTCTGCACCCGGCGGACACGGAGTCGCTGCTCGGGGTGCTGGGCCGGCTGAAGGAGGCCGGGAACACGGTCTTCGTCGTGGAGCACCAGATGGACGTGGTGCGGCGGGCGGACTGGCTGGTCGACGTGGGGCCGCTGGCCGGTGAGCACGGGGGCCGGGTGCTGCACAGCGGCCCGCCGGCCGGTCTCGCCGACGTCGCGGAGTCGGCGACCCGCCGCTTCCTGTTCGACGACAAGCCCGCCCCGGCGCGCGAGGTGCGGGCGCCCGCCGGGTGGCTGCGGCTGCACGGCGTGGAGCGGCACAACGTGCGCGGCGTGGACGCCGCCTTCCCGCTCGGCGTGTTCACCGCCGTCACCGGGGTCTCGGGGTCGGGCAAGTCGACGCTGGTGGGCCAGGTCCTGGCGGACGTCCTGGCCGACCGGCGGGCCCCGGCCGAGGCGGAGGCCGGTCAGCCGCGCGAGCGGCCCGCACCGGGGTGCGCGTCGGCCGAGGGGCTGGCGGCGGTGGACCGCCTCGTCCAGGTCGACCAGAAGCCGATCGGCCGTACACCCCGTTCCAACCTGGCCACGTACACCGGGCTGTTCGACGTCGTGCGCAAGCTGTTCGCCGCGACGGACACCGCGGTGGAGCGCGGCTACCGGGCCGGGCGGTTCTCCTTCAACGTGGCGGGCGGACGGTGCGAGACCTGCCAGGGCGAGGGGTTCATCTCCGTCGAGCTGCTCTTCCTGCCCAGCACGTACGCGCCCTGCCCGGACTGTCACGGCGCGCGGTACAACCCGCAGACCCTCGAAGTCACCCTGCGCGGGCTGAACATCGCCCAGGTGCTGGATCTCACGGTGGAGTCGGCGGCCGGTTTCTTCGCCGGCACGCCCGCCGCCGAGCGCAGTCTGCGGACCCTGCTCGACGTGGGGCTGGGTTATCTGCGGCTCGGGCAGCCGGCGACCGAGCTCTCCGGCGGCGAGGCGCAGCGGATCAAGCTGGCCGCCGAGCTCCAGCGCGCCCGCCGGGGCCATACGCTGTACCTGCTGGACGAGCCGACGACAGGCCTGCATCCGGCCGATGTCGAGGTACTGATGCGGCAGTTGCACGGGCTGGTCGACGCGGGCAGCACTGTGGTGGTCGTCGAGCACGACATGGCCGTGGTCGCGGGCGCCGACTGGGTGATCGACCTCGGGCCAGGCGGCGGCGACCGGGGCGGCCGGATCGTGGCGACGGGACCGCCGGCCGAGGTGGCTCGGGCGGAGGGCAGCCGGACGGCGGCGTACCTCCGGGCCTCGCTCCACCTCGAATGACCGCTCTTTTCTACCCAACTCCCCTATTTGCCCTGCCGGTTGCCGGTTCGGGCAGGGGAAGGGAAATGAAACAGTAAAGAACGTTGACAGTTACTTGGTCCAGACCAATTATGGGCATGCCTCACGGCCGCTCCTCGCCGTGCGGCATGTGACCCCCGGCCGGGAATCACAGGAACGGACCACGCCCTCGACGGGCGTGGCAGAGCCGTGCGATCCGCCCGTTGTCTCAACTCCGCTGGGAGCTACCCCATGAGACGTCCAAGAACAGTCGCCGCCGTCCTGAGCGCCCTGGCCACGGCCGTCGCGTCCGCAGGCCTGGTCCTCGGATCAGGCGTCGGCGCACAGGCCGCCGCGACCGCCGCCACTCCCCTGCCCGCGCATGTCTTCGCCCCGTACTTCGAGGCGTACAACGGAGACAGCCCGGCCGCTCTCTCGCAGGCGTCCGGTGCCAAGTACCTGACCATGGCCTTCGTCCAGACCGAGGCCAAGGGCTCCTGCACCCCGTACTGGAACGGCGATTCGAGCACGCCGATCGCCCAGTCCGAGTTCGGCGCCGACTTCACGACCATCCGGTCGCGGGGCGGCGATGTGATTCCGTCGTTCGGCGGGTACGCGGCCGACAACGGCGGCACCGAGATCGCCGACAGCTGCACGAGCGTCGACTCCATCGCCGCCGCGTACGAGAAGGTCATCACGACCTACGACGTATCCCGCCTCGACATGGACATCGAGGACAACTCGCTCACCAACAAGGCCGGGATCGACCGCCGCAACCAGGCGATCACGAAGGTCCAGGACTGGGCCGCCGCCAACGGCCGCTCGGTGCAGATCTCGTACACCCTGCCCACCACGACCAGCGGTCTGGCCGCCAGCGGGCTCGCCGTGCTCAAGAGCGCGGTGGCCAACGGTGCCCGGGTCGACGTCGTGAACCTGATGACGTTCGACTACTACGACGGCGCCTCGCACAACATGGCCCAGGACACCCAGACGGCCATCACCGGCCTGAAGGGCCAGCTGGCCAAGCTCTACCCGTCGAAGACCGAGGCGCAGCTGTGGGGCATGACCGGCATCATCGAGATGCCGGGCATCGACGACTACGGCCCCGCCGAGACCTTCACCACGGCCGATGCCACCTCGGTTTACAACTGGGCCGTCTCCAAGGGTGTCAGCACCCTGTCGTTCTGGGCGCTCCAGCGCGACAACGGCGGCTGCCCCGGCACCGGCGGCAGCGACACCTGTTCCGGGATCGCGCAGGACACGTGGTACTTCAGCCACACGTTCGCACCCTTCACCACCGGCGGCGGCACGGGTCCGGTGACGGACGACTACTCGGTGGCCGTCGCACCCGGTTCGGCGACGGTCGCGCCCGGCGGTTCGGCCACGGCGACCGTGAACACCTCGGTCACCTCCGGCAGCGCCAAGACCGTCGCTCTGACGACGAGCGGGGCGCCGGCCGGTGTGACGGCAACGCTCAGCCCGACGTCGGTCACCGCGGGCGGCACGTCGGCCCTGAAGGTCACGGCCTCGGCGTCGGCGGCGCCCGGCACGTACAAGATCACGGTGACCGGCGCGGCGGGCACGCTGAGCCACGCGGCGGTCTTCACGCTGACGGTCTCCGGCCCCGGGGGCGGCACCGGCTCACTGGTGAACGGCGACTTCGAGACGGGTTCGCTCGGTCCCTGGACCTGTGAGTCCGGCGGCTCGGTCGTCTCCACCCCGGTACACGGCGGCACCCACGCGCTCGCGGCGGCGGCCACCGCCTCGCAGACCGGCGAGTGCACGCAGACGCTCACCCTGTCCCCCAACACCAAGTACACGCTGAGCGGCTGGGTACAGGGCAGCTACGGCTACCTCGGCGTCAAGGGCGGGGCCACGGCGAGCACCTGGGGCTCCTCCAGCGGTTACGCCAAGCAGTCGGTGGCCTTCACCACCGGGGCCAGCGGCGCGGTGACGGTGTATCTGCACGGCTGGTACGGGCAGGGCACGGTCCACGGTGACGACCTCACCGTGACGTCCTGACCCGCCGGGACGGCTGAGTCCCCGGTCCCGGAGGCGGGCGGCCTCCGGGACCGGGGCTCTTCGGCGGACTCAGCGGTGGACCTTGCGGGTCGCGCGCAGCCACTCCTTGTTCATCGCGGAGATCGACGGCAACGGGATGCCCTTCGGACAGGCCGTGGCGCACTCCCCGGTGAGGGTGCAGCCGCCGAAGCCCTCGCTGTCCATCTGCCCGACCATGTCCAGGACCCTGGTCTCGCGCTCGGGGGCGCCCTGCGGCAGCACGTTCAGGTGGTTGACCTTCGCCGAGGTGAACAGCATCGCGGATCCGTTGGGGCAGGCCGCGACGCAGGCACCGCAGCCGATGCACTCCGCGTGCTCGAAGGCGAAGTCGGCGTCCGGCTTGGGCACGGGCGTCGCGTGCGCGTCGGGTGCCGTACCGGTCGGGGCGGAGATGTAGCCGCCGGCCTGGATGATCCGGTCGAAGGCGGAACGGTCCACCACCAGGTCCTTGACGACCGGGAAGGCAGAGGCCCGCCACGGCTCGATGTCGATGGTGTCGCCGTCCTCGAAGGACCGCATGTGGAGCTGGCACGTGGTGGTGCGCTCCGGGCCGTGCGCGTCCCCGTTGATGACCAGGCTGCACGCGCCGCAGATGCCCTCGCGGCAGTCGTGGTCGAAGGCGACGGGGTCGTCGCCCTCCAGGATGAGTTCCTCGTTGAGGGTGTCGAGCATCTCCAGGAACGACATGTCCTGGGAGATGCCCTCCACCCGGTAGGTGGACATGGCGCCGGGGGCGTCGGCGTTCTTCTGGCGCCAGACGCGCAGGGTGAGCTTCATGCGTAGCTCCGCTGAGTGGGGTGGACGTACTCGAAGACCAGGTCTTCCTTGTGCAGGACGGGAGCGCCGCCGGTGGCGGTGAACTCCCAGGCGGCGGCGTAGGAGAACTCCTCGTCGCGCCGGGCGGCCTCGCCGTCCGGGGTCTGTGACTCCTCGCGGAAGTGCCCGCCGCAGGACTCGGCACGGTGCAGTGCGTCGAGGCACATCAGCTCGGCGAGCTCCAGGTAGTCGACGATGCGGTTGGCCTTCTCCAGCGACTGGTTGAACTCCTCGCCGGTGCCGGGCACCTTGATACGGCGCCAGAACTCCTCGCGGATCTGCGGCAGCCGGTCGAGTGCCTTGCGCAGCCCCTCCTCGGTGCGGGCCATGCCGCAGTACTCCCACATGAGTTCGCCGATCTCCCGGTGGAAGGAGTCGGGCGTCCGGTCGCCGTCGACGGCCAGCAGCAGGTTGATCCGGTCCTCGGTCTCGGCCACGACCTCCTCCACCTCGGGGTGCGAGGCGTCGATCTCGGCGTGGTGCGGGTTGCGGGCCAGGTAGTCGTTGATCGTCGACGGGAGGACGAAGTAGCCGTCCGCGAGGCCCTGCATCAGCGCCGAGGCGCCGAGGCGGTTGGCCCCGTGGTCGGAGAAGTTCGCCTCCCCGATCGCGAACAGGCCGGGGATCGTGGTCTGGAGGTCGTAGTCGACCCAGAGCCCGCCCATCGTGTAGTGCACGGCCGGGTAGATCCGCATCGGCGTCTCGTACGGGTTCTCCGCGGTGATCTGCGCGTACATGTCGAAGAGGTTCCCGTACTTCTCCTCGACCTTCGCCCGGCCCATCCGCTGGACGGCCTCCGCGAAGTCCAGGTAGACGCCCTGCCCGCCGGGGCCGACGCCGCGGCCCTCGTCGCAGACATTCTTCGCGGCGCGGGAGGCGATGTCGCGCGGTACGAGGTTGCCGTACGCCGGGTAGATGCGCTCCAGGTAGTAGTCGCGCTCGTCCTCGGGGATCTCGCCCGCGGGGCGGGTGTCGCCCTTGGCCTTCGGCACCCAGATGCGGCCGTCGTTGCGCAGCGACTCGCTCATCAGCGTCAGCTTGGACTGGTGGTCGCCGGTGCGCGGGATGCAGGTGGGGTGGATCTGGGTGAAGCAGGGGTTGGCGAAGTACGCGCCGCGCCGGTGGGCGCGCCAGATGGCGGTGGCGTTGGAGTTCATGGCGTTGGTCGACAGGTAGAAGACGTTGCCGTAGCCGCCGCTGGCGAGCACGACCGCGTCGGCGAAGTACGTGTCGGTCTTCCCGGTGACCAGGTCGCGGGCGACGATGCCCCGGGCCTTGCCGTCGACGACGACCAGGTCGAGCATCTCGGTGCGGGAGTGCAGTTCCACGTTGCCCGCGGCGATCTGCCGGGACAGCGCCTGGTAGGCGCCGAGGAGCAGTTGCTGTCCGGTCTGGCCGCGTGCGTAGAAGGTGCGGGAGACCTGGACGCCGCCGAAGGAGCGGTTGTCGAGCAGGCCGCCGTACTCGCGGGCGAAGGGGACGCCCTGGGCCACGCACTGGTCGATGATCTCGACGGAGATCTGGGCGAGCCGGTGCACGTTGGACTCGCGGGCGCGGAAGTCACCGCCCTTGACGGTGTCGTAGAAGAGGCGGTGGACCGAGTCGCCGTCGTTGCGGTAGTTCTTCGCGGCGTTGATGCCGCCCTGGGCGGCGACCGAGTGGGCCCGGCGGGGCGAGTCCTGGAAGCAGAACTGGACGACGTGGTAGCCCTGTTCGGCCAGCGTGGCGCCGGCCGAACCGCCGGCCAGGCCGGTGCCGACGACGATGACGGTGTGCTTGCGGCGGTTGGCCGGGTTGACCAGCTTCGCCTCGAAGCGGCGGGTGTCCCAGCGTTCCGCGACGGGACCGCCGGGGGCGCGGGTGTCGGCCAGCTGCTCGCCGGCCGCGTAGTCGGTGTAGTCGTTCATGTCAGCTCACCACTCCGGTCATGACGGCGACGGGGACCGAGACGAAGCCCGCCGTCAGCACCAGCGCGAGCACGTTGGCGATGGTCTTCAGGGCACGTTCACGGGTCGCGCTGCCCGCGCCGAGGGTCTGTGCCGCGCTCCAGAACCCGTGCTGGACGTGCAGACCCATGGCGAGCATGGCGACGATGTAGATGACGTCGCCGTACCAGGTGGAGAAGGTGTCGATGACGTTCTGGTACGGGTGCCCGGACTGGAATCCGCCCGAGTGCACGGTGCCGGTCGTCAGGTCCAGGATGTGCCAGACGATGAACAGCGCAAGGATGATGCCGCCGTAGCGCATGGTGTTGGTGGCATAGCTGGCCCGCGGCTTGCGGTGCACGTACTTGCTGGGCCGCGCCTTCAGGTCGCGGCGGCTGAGCTGGTAGGCGGAGACGGCGTGCAGCACCACGGCGGCGACGAGCACCAGCCGCACGATCCACAGCGCCCACTCGTGGTGCAGTACCGGTTCGCCCATCACGCGCAGCCAGTGCGCGTAGCCGTCGAACTCGCCGGGGCCGAAGAAGATCTTCAGGTTGCCGACCATGTGGGCGACCAAGTAGAGGAGCATGATCAGACCACTCACGGCCATGATCGTCTTCTTGCCGACGGACGAGTCCCAGAGCGAACGCGTCATGGACGGCCGTCGGTCCGTCCGTGTTGCCAATGCCATGGACACGACGGTAGGACCGGATGCCCTGATCAGTCCAAGACATGGAGTGGCTCATATCCATAGCCTCTGACTATCGGGCGAGCTATGGTGAGTGTATGCAGTTTCAGCAGCTCATGTACTTCGTGGCCGTGGCCGAGGCCCGGCACTTCACCCGCGCCGCCGAGGACGTACATGTGTCGCAGCCCTCGCTCTCGCAGCAGATCAGGGCCCTGGAGAGCGAACTGGGGGCCGAGCTGTTCAGCCGTGCCCGAGGCAACATCGCACTGACCGACGCGGGCGAGGCACTGCTGCCGCTGGCCCGGCGCATCCTGGCCGACGCGGACACCGCCAGGCACGAGGTCCAGGAGCTGGCCCAGCTGCGCCGGGGCCGGGTCAGGCTCGGGGCGACGCCCAGCGTCTGCACGGGGCTGCTGCCCGACGTGCTGCGCGACTTCCACGATCTGCACCCCGGCATCCAGCTGCTGCTGGAGGAGGGCGGTTCGCACGACCTGGTGCGGGAGCTGGCGCGCGGCGCCCTCGACCTCGCCCTCGTGGTGCTTCCGCTCCCCTCGGCGTCACCGGCCCTGACCACGGTCGAGCTGCTCCAGGAGGACCTGGTGGTGGTCTCCTCCTCGGCCGGCCCGCGGCCCGGCCGGGGCGGCAGTGTGCGGATCGCGGATCTGCAGGGCGAGCCGCTGGTGATGTTCCGGCACGGCTACGACCTGCGGGAGCTGACCGTTGCCGCCTGCCGGACAGAGGGCTTCGAGCCGTCGTTCACCGTGGAGGGCGGCGAGATGGACGCGGTGCTCGGCTTCGTGCGGGCCGGTCTCGGCATCGCGGTGGTGCCGAGCATGGTGGCCACCCGGGCGGGCCACGACCTGCGGACGACGCCGCTGGCCAGGCCGGGGCTCCGCCGAACGGTCGCGCTCGCGCACCGCAGCGACGTGGCCCCGCCGAGGGCGGCGCGCGAGTTCCAGCGGGTGCTGCTGGCGAGCCGGGCGGACACGCCGTCCCCGGGCGCCGGACGCGCCTGAGGACGGAGCGCCCGCCGGCTCACACCGCGTCGGCCAGCAGCAGCGAGTGGATCCGGTCCGGGGCGCCGGGCCGGGCGTAGTACCAGCCCTGGGCCGTGTCGCAGCCCAGCTCCCGAAGCTGCTCGGCCTGGGCCCCCGTCTCCACGCCCTCCACCGTCACCGCCAGGTCCAGGCTGTGCGCGAGCGACACGATGCCCTCGACGATCTTCAGGTCCACCGGATCGGCCGGGTGGTGCTGCATCCCCTGGGTGAAGGACCGGTCCAGCTTCAGCACGCTCACCGGCAGCCGCCGCAGGTTCGCCAGGTTCGAGTAACCCGTGCCGAAGTCGTCCAGCGCTATGCCGACGCCCATGTCGGCCAGTTGGCGCAGCGGCTTGAGCAGATCGTCGTCGGCGCCGATGAGCGCCGACTCGGTGACCTCCAGGCACAGCGCCGCGGGCTCGAGACCGGACCGCTCCAGGACGTCGACGGTCTCGGTGACCAGCCGGGGATGGTGCAGCTGGGCGGGCGAGAGGTTGACGTTGATCCGCAGCGGGCCCCCGTCGGTGTGCCGTTCCTGCCAGAAGTTGGCCTGCCGCACCGACTCCTCCAGCACCCAGCGGCCGAGCGGCACGATCAGCCCGGTGTGCTCGGCGAGCGCGATGAACCGGTCGGGACCCAGCACCCCGTGCTGCGGGTGGCACCACCGCACCAGCGCCTCCGCCCCGTGCACCGAGCCGTCCCCGAGGTGCACCAGCGGCTGGTACTCGATGAAGAACTCGCCGCGATCCAGCGCGGCCGGCAGTGCCGTGGTCAGCCCGTGCCGGGTGATGGCACGGGCGTCCGCCTCGGCGTCGGCCAGCTCGAAGCGGTTGCCGCCCGCGGACTTGGCCCGGTACATCGTGATGTCGGCGCTGCGCAGCACCTCGGCGGCGTTGCGTTCGCCGGCCGGGCCCTCGACGACGCCGATGGACCCCCGGACGGTGAGCTCGCGCCCGTCCAGCCGGATCGGGGTGGCGAGCGCCCCCAGGATGCGGCAGGCGAGTTCGTCGACCTCCGAGGCCGTGTCGGGGCCGGTCGTCAGCGCTACGAACTCGTCGCCGCCGAGCCGCGCCACCATCTCGCCCGGCGCGGTCGCGCAGCTCTGCAGCCGGTCCGCGACCTCGACGAGCAGCCGGTCGCCCGAGGCGTGGCCCAGGCTGTCGTTGATCGCCTTGAAGCCGTCCAGGTCCAGGTAGCAGAGGCCGAAACGGCTGCCGTCACTGGCCGAGAGCGCTTTCTCGAGGCGCTCGAAAAAAAGCGTCCGGTTCGGCAGACCGGTCAGCGCGTCGTGCGTGGCCTCGTACCGCAGACGCAGATTCAGCAGCCTGCGCTCGGTGGTGTCCTCCATCAGCGCCAGCTGGTACTCGGGCCGGCCCTCGGCGTCGCGCAGCAGCGACACCGTCAGATTGGTCCACAGGACCGTGCCGTCGTTGCGGTAGAACGCCTTCTCGACGCGGTAGTGCTCGCGCTCGCCGCTCACCAGCTCGTTGTAGTACTTCCAGACCTTCGGGGAGTCCTCGGGGTGGACCCACTCGTTGACGCGGTGGCTGCGCACGTGGTGGTCGAGCCCGCCGAACATCCGGGTGAGGGTGTCGTTGACCTCCAGCACGTTGCCGTCGAGGTCGGCGATGCCGATGCCGATGGCGGCGTCCTTGAAGACGGCCCGGAACCGCGCCTCGGTGGCGTGCAGCGCCTGTTCGGCGTGGGAGCGCGCGGTGAGCGCCGAGCGGGCGATGGCCTCCTGCTCGGCGAGGGTCCGCTCGCGCAGCGCCTGGCTGAAGCCGCCCGCGACGGCGTGCTGGATCCTGGCGCAGCGGGACCGGCTGTCCTCGGTCGTCAGTGCCACGGGGCCGTTGTTCCCGCAGTACAGGACGAGGTAGGAGTCGACGACGCCGAGTGTGGAGCTGAGCGCGTCCGGGTCGGTGCAGTGCGCGGCGACGAGTGCGCCGCCCACCCCGGCCGCCGCGACGGCGTCGAAGGGGCGTGCGTGCAGGGTGTCGCTGAGCATGCGGGCCAGCGGGAGCAGATGGTGCTCGAACTCCGGGCGGGTCAGGGAGGTGGCCGTCGACGGGAAGATGGCCCGGCTCCAGATCGTGGCGAATCGCCGGAGCCGGTCCTCGGGGCCGTCGGGCTCCGCGTCCGGTGCTCCGGACGACTGGGCGGGAATACTCACGCCTTGCGTCCCACTCCCGCGAAGCCCGAAAAGGCGTACGGGTCTTCGCCGCCCTGTGCCGCGGGGGTGTCGGGGCGCCAGCTCGGCATCGGCACCACTCCGGGGTCGACCAGTTCGTATCCGTCGAAGAACCGCCCGATCTCCTCGGACGAGCGCATGACCAGCGGGTTGCGGATGTCCTTGTACACCCCGACCGCGCCGCCGGCCTCCTCCCGGCTCAGCGGGATGCCCTCGTACGAGGCGTGGGTGACGACGAGAAGGCTGCCGGGGGCCAGGATGTCCCGGAGTTCCGCGACGGCCTTGTGCGGTTCGTCGGAGTCCTCGATGAAGTGGAGTACGGCGACGAGCAGCAGCGCCACCGGCCGGTCGAAGTCGAGGAGTCCGGAGATCTCCGGGTTGTCCCGGATCTCCTGCGGCCGGCGCAGATCGGCGGTGGCGATCACCGCTGCGGAATTGCCCTCGAGAACGGCCTGGCTGTGTGCGACCGCGACCGGATCGTGGTCGACGTACGCCACCCGGGCCTCCGGGGCGATGCCCTGGGCGACCTCGTGGACATTGCCGAAGGTCGGTATCCCGGAACCGATGTCCAGGAACTGGGAGATCCCCTCATCGAGTGCGTATCGCACCGCCCGGCGCATAAAGGCACGGTTCGCCTGCATGATCTTGGGAAGTCCCGGCATGAACTCCATGGCCTTGCGAGCCGCTTCCCGGTCCACCTCGAAATTGTGCGAGCCGCCCAGATAGAAGTCATACATTCGGGACACGCTCGGCACCGAAATGTCAATGCCTTGCGGTGCCCAGGCGGGACGCTCCATCGATCTCTCCAACAAGTCGCCACGGCGATCCGGCCATGTTCATGGTCAGTGTTGACCAGAGGCTACTGATCGCCCGCCAGGAGAGCGAGCGGAAACGGAAATTAGCGGTCCGTTATTGGTCACACACGTGGCAACTGCAACCGTGCCGTCGCTGCGTGTGACAATCAGTCGCCGAAACGCCTGAAAAAGGTTCGCAATAGAACTACTTTGACGCACCGCCGAACCTGTATTGCGGGGCGCCCCGCACCATCTTCCCCCGGCTGCGCGGCTGTTGGCGCCACTCGGCCCGCCGCCACCGGAGCGGGAGCGCGGCCGCCGCGAGTGGGCCGGATCGCCGGATGCGGGCACCAACCCTCCTGTGACCGCCGCCGGTTGCGATGAGGAATCGCACGGCGCGCGACCATGGACGGCTCCGCCCCGGGCCCTCTTTGTTCAATGCGTCCGCAGAATTTTCCCCGGCCGCAAACACCCAGTGCTTCAGGTCCCCACCATCAGGGGAATCAGGCGGGTGTGCGGCGTGCCGCCGTGCGGCCCGGAACATGCTCCCGGTCGTGTACGGATCACTCATCGGCCGGCTCTCCGCGGCCGTCGCCCTCATCTGGCTGCTCACCGCCCCGGTGCCCGCGGTCGCGAGCAACTGCGGATACGCCTCGATCGGCGACGACGGGGGCAGTTCGGCGGTCGCCACCAGCGGTGACGGCAGTTGTCACGCGGGGCCGAAGCCCGAGCCCACGCCACCGCCCACGCCTAAGCCACCTCCCCCGCCGCCTCCACCACCTCCGCCACCTCCGCCACCACCCCCGCCACCCCCGCCACCTCCGCCGCCGCCCCCTCCTCCACCGCCGCCGCCCGTACAGCCCGCGCCCCCCGCACCCGCACCCGAGCCGGCGCCACCGCCCCCTCCCCCACCGCCGCCGCCACCGCCACCGTCCCCCTCGCCATCCCCGTCCGCGCGCCCCACGCCGCGGCCGGTGGCCCTTCCCGCCTACCGCAGACCGGTCCGGAAGGCCCCGGAGCGACATACCTCCCTGGTCACGCTCACCTTGATGATCACAGCCCCCGCGGTGTTCGCCGTCGCCGTGCTGCGGCCCCGTTCCCGATGACCTCCGGAGACCCACATGTCGGAATGGCTTGTTCTCACCTTCGCCATGGTCGCGGCCAGCGCCGTGGTGCTCACCATCGCGGTACTCAACAACCGTCGGCTGCCCGAGGACGACGACCCGTCCGAAACCCCTGACGTCATCGAATACATGACGATGATGATCGGCGTGGTCTACGCGATCGTGCTGGGCCTGGCCATCGCGGGCGTCTGGGAGGGCCGCGGCGCGGCGCAGGAGTACGTCCGCCAGGAGGCGCAGGCGCTCCACGAGGTCGACGCACGTTCGTCCGTCTACCCGGTCGAGGTACGTACCCGGATCCGCGCCGACGTGGACGCCTACGTCAGCTTCGTCGTGCACGACGAGTGGCAGACCATGATCGACCACGGCACGCTCGACGACCGGGGCACTGAGCTCCTGGACCGGGTGCGCGCCGATGTCACCGACTACAAGCCCAGGACGGACCACGAGGGGCAGGCGTACCAGCCGCTCGTCGACCAGATCGCCGCGGCCGACGACGCCCGCAGCGCACGCGGCCAGAGCGCCGGGGCCACCATGCCGGGGGTCGTCTGGTTCGGGCTGATCACCGGGGCGCTGGTGACCGTGGGGCTGATCTTCACCCTGCAGATCCGGCGCACCTTCCGGGAACTCCTGCTGGCCGGTCTCTTCAGTGTCCTGATCGCGTTTCTGCTCTTCCTGATCTGGGACTTCGACTCACCGTTCGGCCGGGGGCTCTCGGCCACCGCGGCGCCCTTCCTCGACCTGTTCCCAAGGGCGTCCGGCGGTTAGGGCCTCTCGTTTGGATCAGGCCGGGCCCGCGGGGTCCGGCCTGATCCAAACGAAAGACCCCAGCTGCCCGCCCGTGCGCCGCTCGGGGGACAGCGGCGCCCCATTGGACGACTCCGATCGCGGGCGAAATGCACCACTTCTAGCGTTGGCGGCATCGAGGTGCATTTCTGATGCTTTGCGGGAACCCGTTCCGCAACTGCTCCTCGGGGACCCGGAGGAATCACCATGCGCGCTATACGTGTCGCTCCCGTCGCTCTGCTCGGCGCCGCAGCACTCGCCCTGACCGCCCCGGCCGTGACCGCGTATGCCGCAACCACGGGCGGACCGCCCAACAGCGGGAGCGGATACACCGTCACGCCATCGGTGATCGCGCCGGGCGGCCAGGTGACCCTGGCGGCCAAGGGGTGCTCGACGACGGCCACGGCGTCCTCCGGGGTGTTCGACACCGTCACCATCCCCAGGGGCGGCACCGCCAGGGCGACGGTCGACTGGGACGCCAAACCGGCCGCCGCGTACGAGGTGACGTTCACCTGCAACACATCGCCGAGCTCCACGGCGAAGGTGAACCTGACCATCAGCGCGGCCACGAACACGCCCACCACCAGCTCCACCAGCACCACCGGTTCGACGGCCTCGCCCGCCGGCGTCCAGGGTGGTCTCGGCGGCAGCATCGACAGCCCGAACACCGCGATGATCGTGGGCGGCACCGCGCTGGCCGTGGCCGCCGCGACCAGCACCGTCTTCGTGGCGAGGCGGCGCCGGGAGAACCGCTCGCACTGACCGGCACCGCCGGCCGAACGGAAGTCGCCCCGGGTCCTTTCACAGGACTCGGGGCGACGTCGTTATCGGGCCGGCTGGTATGTCCGTGCGGTCAGACCGCCCCATGGCCGTTCCTCCGGCGGCGCATGATGTACATGCCTCCGCCGAGGGCCGCCGAGGCGACCAGGCCCGCGCCCACGCCCATGTCCGCCGGGCTCGCGGCCATCGAACCGCCGAGGCCGCCCTGCGCGCCCCGGCTGTTGAGCACGGTGAACCGGTGCCCGGCCGTCCGGTCGGTGCCGTCGCAGCGCACCGTCAGGTTGTAGGAGCCGGGCGTCGCGTCGTTGAGGATCCGCACCCTGGCGTGACCGACCCGGCCCGCCGAAAGCCGCGTGGTACGGAAGGCGTTGGACGAAACGCTGCCGCCACGGCCGCAGCCCTCGGCACTGACCTGCATGGCCGCGCCCTGGTGCACGCGCTCGGGGTCGACGGTCACGTTGTTCGGGCCGTTGTTGCGGCCGTTCCCGTTCCCGTTCCCGTTGTTGTTGTTTCCGTTGCCGTTGCCGTTGCCGTTGTTGTTCCCGTTCCCGTTGTTGTTGCCGTTGCCGTTGTTGTTCCCGTTGCCGTTCTCCCAGTTGCCCGGGTCGTTCCAGTCGTTCTGGCTGTTCCCGTTGTTCTGGCCGTTCCCGACGTCTCCACCGGCTGCTGCCATCGGGGCGCCGAGCCCGAGAGCGGCGACGGCGGTCGCGGCGACAACGAGAGCGCGTGTAGCACGCATCGTTCGAACCTCCAGCGGGAAGCGCCCCCGGAGCTCGGTGCGCCGGGATGGATCGACGAGAACGCCTCCCATGACGAACCCTCACCAGATCCCTGATCCACCGCATTTCGGCACTGCTCCACCCCGGTGATCCGACACACCGTCCGCGCACCGGCGAAACTGATGGATCCGCAGGTCACAGAGCGTCAGAACTTTTATCCGCGCACTACTCCGATACGCAGCCGCCCGACGGGCCGCCACCCGTTCGCCCCTCCCTGATCGCCGCCCGGCCGCCCCGCGCCTAGCGTTCCCCTCGTCGCGACGAAGGGAGAACCATGGGCCGGGACAACTGGCACCCCGAACGGATCAGACACTCGCCCTGGGGCGCGCTCGCCCTGGTGATGCTCACCGGTCTCGCACTGATGCGGAACGGCGCGGACCTCTCGCCCGGCCCGCCGCAGCCGGTCGCCGCCACCTCGGTCGACCACCAGAAGCAGGCTCCCGCGGCACCAGCCTCCGGCCCGGTGGTGAAGCCGCTGGCGTACGCCCCCGTCGACCGCGTCGCCATCCCCTCGGTCCAGGTCGACGCACCGGTCATCGACGTGAACCTGGACCCGGACGGCTGGATCGAGACGCCGCCCCCGCAGGACCCGAACCTGGCGGGCTGGTACCAGAACGGCATCGCGCCGGGGCAGCTCGGCACCTCGGTCGTCGTCGGACACGTCGACAACGAGGCGGGCCCGGCGGTCTTCTACAGCCTGGGTTCGCTGAAGAAGGGCAACCGCATCGAGGTCACCCGGAGCGACGACCGGGTCGCCGTGTTCGAGGTCTACGGTGTCGAGGTGTTCGCGAAGGACGACTTCCCCGGTGCCCGGGTGTACGGCGACACCGGCAAGGCGGAGCTGCGGGTCATCACCTGCGGTGGCGGGTTCACCAAGGCCAACGGCTACGACGGCAACGTGGTGGTCTTCGCCCGGCTGGTCGCCACGCGCTGACGACCGCTGCCGGGGGCGGACCGTCCCCGGCGGCGGCCGCCGCGCGGCTCAGCGCCGTTGCGGCACGGTGAGCCGGTAGCCGTCGTCCAGGAGCTCGGGCAGGTAGCGGCCCAGCGCGGCCACGCTCTGCGAACGGTTGCCGCCGGCGTCGTGCGACAGCACCACGACACCGGGCGCCGCCCCCTCCCTGACCCGGTGGACGATGCTGTCGGTGCCGGGGACCGTCCAGTCCAGGGTGTCCACCGTCCAGGCCATCGGTTCCATGCCCATCGCCGCGCCGATCTCGAAGGAGTTGCGGTTCCAGGCCCCGTAGGGCGCCCGGTACCAGAGCGGCGGCGCGCCGGTGATCTTCTCGATCACCTCGCTGGTACGGCCCAGCTCGTCGGTGATGCCCGCCCTGGAGAGCTTGGTGACCAGCGGATGCGTCCACGAGTGGTTGCCGACCGTGTGTCCGTCGTCGGAGATCCTGCGCACCAGGTCCTGGTTGTCGTTGGCCATTTCCCCGCACAGGAAGAACATGGCCCGCACGTCGTGCTTGCGCAGGGTGTCCAGGATGTGCGGGGTGTAGAGCGGGTCCGGGCCGTCGTCGAAGGTCAGCACCATCGCGTGCCCGATGTCGGGCAGCTTCTCGAACGGGCGGGTCCGGACGGGGGGCGCCGCGGGGCGGTAGTGGGGCGGGGTGTTCGCTGTCATGGGGCTCAGACGATAGGACAGCGGCTTGGTCCGGAGGGCCGCCTGCGGCCCGGCCGCGGCGGTGGACGGCGCCGCGGGCCGCCGGAAGGGAGTGCCTGCGGTGTCCGCGGCGACCAGGCGCACGAGGGAGGCGGCACCCAGTCCTGCGGCCAGCCTCAGCAGCGTCCTGCGCATCGGCAGCCTCTGATCATTTTTCATGACCAACTGCTCGCACGTCCGGGCTCCCACCCACCTCAACGACACCGGTCACGCGGGGTTTTGCACCCAATGGGGGGAGCCCGTCCGTGGCAACCGGCGTCCGCGCGGCCGGGCGGCCGGCATCCGGGACGAGTGGGCCGCCCGGGAGCGGATAGCCTCACTGCCGTGACAGACCAGCAGCCTCACCAGTTCGAACGTGGCACAGACGGCCCAAAAGTGATCGTCGCGGGCCTCGACGGTTCGGAGTCGTCCATGCGCGCCGCGGCCTATGCCGCGGGTCTCGCCCGTCGGCAGCGGGCCATGCTCGCCCTCGTCTACGTGCAGCCCGTGCTGCCCGCGGGCGCCGCGCTCGGGGCGCCGGTCGGTGACACGACCGGGGAGGTCGCGGAGGGTCTGGTGAACGAGATCCGGGAGTCGACCGAGCGGATGAAGGACATATGGGATGTGCGCTGGGAGTTCCACACCTTCCGCGGTGATCCGTACAACGGCCTGGTCACGGCCGCGGACGAACTCAAGGCGGATGCCGTGGTGGTGGGCGCCTCGGAGTCGGCGGGGCACCGGTTCATCGGCTCGGTGGCCGTCCGCCTGGTGAAGGCGGGACGCTGGCCCGTCACCGTCGTCCCGTAGACCCCGCGCTCCGCAGGTCCCCGCAACGGCCCCGGCCGCTCCCCCTCCCCCGCACCGCCGCCGCCCGACCGCTCACCGCACCATTCGCCGCCCCGTGCGACCGCTCGTCGCACGGGGCGGCTTTTGTCCTGTTGCCCGGGGCCCGGATGCGTTCGTATACGCCAGTCAGCAGCGAGGCGGCAGGGACCTCCGCGGGGAAGGGCGTTCACGATGACCACGACGACGACCGACGAGCGGGCCCTCGCGGATCTGCAGCGTGAGCACGGCCCGGCCCTGTTCCACTTCCTGCTCGGCCTGACCTTCGGTGACCGCCAGCGGGCCGAGGACCTGCTCCAGGAGACCCTGGTGCGGGCCTGGCAGCACCCGGAGGCCTTCGACGGCCCGTACGAGTCGATGCGGCCCTGGCTGTTCACCGTCGGCCGCCGGCTGGCCATCGACGCCCGCAGGTCACGGCTGGCCCGGCCGGCCGAGGTGGGCGACGCGGTGCTGGAGAGCGCCCCGTGCGGGGAGGACACCGCCGAGTCCGCGGTCGCGGCGCTCGATGTGCGCGAGGCGGTGCGCGGCCTCAGCCCGGAGCACCGGGCGGTGCTGGTGCAGATCTACTTCCGGGGGCTGAGCGTGGCCGAGACGGCCGAGGTGCTCGGCATCCCGGCCGGGACCGTCAAATCCCGTTCGTACTACGCGCTGCGCCTGCTCTCGCGCGGTCTGCCGGGCTACTCCAGGAGGTCCTCCTCACTGAGCAGCGGCAGCAGTGCCGCGGCCTCCGCCACCGCCACGTAGTCGGCGGCGCAGCGGTCGCAGCTCTGCAGGTGGCGGGAGACCTCCAGCGCCTCCGGGGCCGCGAGCGCGTCCAGCACGTAGGCGCCGAGCAGCTGCCTCATGTGCGGTCCCTCCCCGGGGTCGGCGGTCATCGCAACCTCTTGTCTGTGACGTATCCGGTCCTACGGATCCTGCCCTTCTGGCCACGCGGGGCGCGCTCCCCCGGTTCAATGCTGCGTGTAGGGGCGTGCCGAGAACGGAATGGGGCGAGACGCGATGCGTCCGGAACGTCGTGACGGATCCGGTGGCGGCGGGCTGCTGATCCCGATGGCCTGGATGTACGCCGAGTACATCGCCGACGAACTGCTGCGGACCGGTGAGCTGATGGAACCGGCGACGCTGGAGTACCGGGCGGGGCGTGACGCGCTCGCCCTCACCGTCTTCCTCTCCGACGGCGCGGTGGCCGAGGCCCTCCCCGCCACCCGGGTGGACGAGCTGCGGCTGCTGACGGCGTACGGGACGCCGTGGCGCGGCTGGGTCTGTGAACGGCTCGACGGGCTGGAGGCGGCGCGGGGCGGCCCCGACCCGGATCTCGCGCTGGCCCGCGCGGCGTGGCGGTGGCTGGAGGACACCGAGCTGCTGGCGGCCGACCTCGACGCGATCGGCCCGCCGGCCCCCGAGCCGGCCGACGGCCCGCCCGACCCGGAGGCGGAGGGGGCCTCGGCCCAGGTGTGGACGCCGGCGTGGCAGCTGGGGCTGCCGCTGGGACACCTCTCGATCCACCTGTACTGAGGGCCCGGCGGCCGGTCCTCAGGAACCGTGCACCCCGGCGCGGTACTTCGGCAGCCGTACGGTGATCCGCATTCCGGCGCCGATGCCCGTCTCGATGACGAGCCCGTAGTCGTCCCCGTACACCTGGCGCAGCCGCTCGTCCACGTTGAGCAGGCCGACGCCGGTGGATTTGCCGCCCTCGCCGCGCAGGATGTGGCGCAGCCGTTCGGGGTCCATGCCGATGCCGTCGTCCTCGATGACGACCTCGGCCTCGGAGCCCGCGTCCAGGGCGCTGATGGTGATGCGGCTGGAGGTGAGCGCGCCTTCGAGCCCGTGCTTGACGGCGTTCTCGACAAGGGGCTGGAGGCAGAGGAACGGCAGGGCGACGGGCAGTACCTCGGGGGCGACCTGGAGGGTGACCGAGAGCCGTTCGCCGAAGCGGGCCCGGACCAGGGCGAGGTACTGGTCGATGGAGTGCAGTTCGTCCGCGAGGGTGGTGAAGTCGCCGTGGCTGCGGAACGAGTAGCGCGTGAAGTCGGCGAACTCCAGCAGGAGTTCGCGGGCCTGCTCGGGGTCGGTGCGGACGAACGAGGCGATGGCGGCCAGTGAGTTGAAGATGAAGTGCGGGGAGATCTGGGCGCGCAGGGCCCTGATCTCGGCCTCGATGAGCTGGGTGCGCGAACGGTCGAGCTCGGCGAGCTCCAGCTGTACGCAGACCCAGCGGGCGACCTCACCGGCGGCCCGCGCCAGGACGGCCGACTCCCGGGGCGCGTAGGCGATGAGCGCTCCCAGCACCCGGTGGTCGACGGTGAGCGGCACGGCTACGGCCCACCGCAGCGGGCAGTCCAGATCGTCGCAGTCGCTGCGGAAGGCGGTGTCGCGGCCGCTGGCGAGCAGCTCCGCCACCTGTTCCATGACGTGTTCGCCGTGGTGGCCGCCCTCGCCGTCCCAGACCAGTACGCGCTCGCGGTCGGTGAGGCACAGGGCGTCGGTGCCGAGCAGGGAGCGCAGCCGGCGGGCGGACTTGCGGGCGCTGTCCTCGGTGAGTCCGGCGCGCAGCGGGGGCGCGGCCAGCGACGCGGTGTGCAGGGTCTCGAAGGTGGCGTGCTCCACGGGAGTGCCCACGTCGCTGGTGCGGACGGGGCGGGCGGTGCGGCGTCCGGCCAGCAGGCCGGCCCCGAACAGCAGGACGCCGATGAGCACGATCACCGCGTATCCGGCCCCGGTCACCGGTGCCTCCCCGAGGTGAGCGCTTCGGGCAGGTGGAAGCGGGTCATGGCGGCGTTGGTACCGGCCGGTATCCGGCCGGGCGTGGCCAGCGAGACGAGGATCATGGCGAGGAAGCCGACGGGTACGGACCAGACGGCGGGCCAGGCGAGCAGGGCGTGCGGCCAGCCGGGCGGGCGCACCGCGCCGCTGACGGTGATCGCGACGGAGAGCAGCGCCGAGCCGCCGCCGAGCAGGAGTCCGGCGACGGCGCCGGGCGGGGTGAGCCGGCGCCACCAGATCCCGAGGACCAGGAGCGGGCAGAAGGAGGAGGCCGAGACCGCGAACGCCATCCCCACCGAGTCCGCCACCGGCACCCGGCTGACCAGCAGGGATCCGGCCAGCGGGACGGAGATGGCGAGGACGGTGGCCAGCCGGAAGTGCCGTACGCCCCGCGAGGGCAGCACGTCCTGGGTGATGACCCCGGCGACGGCCATGGTGAGTCCGGAGGCGGTGGACAGGAACGCGGCGAAGGCGCCGCCCGCGATGAGCGCGCCGAGCAGGTCCCCGCCGAGGCCGCCGATGACCCGGCCGGGCAGCAGCAGCACGGCGGCGTCCGCGTCGCCGCCGCCGATGAGCTCGGGGGCGTACAGCCGGCCGAGGGCGCCGTAGACGGGCGGCAGCAGGTAGAAGACACCGATGAGGGCGAGGACGGCGACGGTGGTGCGGCGGGCGTCGCGGCCGTTGGGGCTGGTGTAGAAGCGGACGACGACGTGCGGCAGGCCCATCGTGCCGAGGAAGGTGGCGACGATGAGCCCGTAGGTGGCGTACAGCGGGTGGTCGGCGCGGAAGACGGACAGCTGCTCGTCGAAGGTGACGCGGGGGCGTCCGTCGCCCTGCCAGGCCAGGACCAGGAAGATGGCGGGGACCAGGAGTGCGGTCAGCTTCAGCCAGTACTGGAAGACCTGGACGAAGGTGATGGAGCGCATGCCGCCCGCGGCGACGGCCAGGACGACCACGGAGGCGACGAGCACGTCCCCGAGCCAGCCGGGTGCCCCGGTGAGGATCTTCAGGGTGAGTCCGGCGCCCTGGAGCTGCGGGACGAGGTAGAGCCAGCCCGCTCCGACGACGAGCACGCTGACGAGCCGGCGCACCTGCCGCGATTCGAGCCGTCCCTCGGCGAAGTCGGGCAAGGTGTACGCCCCCGAACGGCGCAGTGGAGCGGCGACGAAGACCAGCAGGACGAGGTACCCGGCGGTGTAGCCGACGGGGTACCAGAGCATGTCGGGGCCGTGCACGAGCACCAGTCCGGCGATGCCGAGGAAGGAGGCGGCGGAGAGGTACTCGCCGCTGATCGCGGCCGCGTTGAGGCGGGGCCGTACGGTGCGCGACGCGACGTAGAAGTCGGACGTGGTGCGGGAGATGCGCAGTCCGAATCCGCCGACGAGGACGGTGGCGGAGACGACGGCGGCGACCGCCGTCACCGCGTAGGCGCGGCTCACTGTGCGGGGCGGCCTTCCACGAGCCGGGCGAAGTCGTGTTCGTTGCGCTCGGCCCGGCGCACGTACCACCAGGCGATCAGGGTGAGCGGGGGGTAGGCGGCGAAACCGAGGACGGCCCACACGACGGCGTCGCTGCGCAGCGCCTCGAAGACCAGCGGCAGGGTGCCCGCCACGGCGGCGAGCGCGGCGAAGGCGGTGAGCCCGGCGCGCAGTTGGCTGCGCATCAGCGAGCGTACGTAGGCACCGCCCAGCGCGGTCTGTTCGTCGATCTCCGACTGGGTGCGGTAGCGCGGCAGCGGCCGGACCCGCCGGGGCTCCCCCGTCACCACTTCGCGCCGGGGCGTTGACTCTGCGGACATGGGGCCGGAGTGTACGCAGCACCCGACCCCGCTGGGAAGGGATTCGAGCGCGGGTAGCCGCTGGTCAGCGACCGCCCTGCCGCATCAGCAGATCGCGCAGCGCGCGGGTGTGGCGGCGGCTGACGGCGAGTTCGGCGGTGCCGATGCGCACGCTCATGCTGCCCGCGTCGAGGCGGAGTTCGTCGATCCGGCCGAGCGCCACGAGGTGGCGGCGGTGGATGCGTACGAAGCCGCGGGTCCGCCAGCGCTCCTCCAGGGTGGTCAGGGGCACCCGGACCAGGTGGCTTCCGGTGGCGGTGTGCAGCCGTGCGTAGTCGCCCTGGGCCTCGGCGTACGCGATGTCGTCGATCGGGACGAAGCGGATGACGCCGCCCAGTTCGACCGGGATCTGGTCCTGTGCGGTGTCGTGGACGGGTGCGGAGCGCTCTCCGACCTGTTCGGCGACGCGGCGCACCGCTTCGGCCAGGCGCTCGCGGCGTACCGGCTTCAGGACGTAGTCGACGGCCTTGAGGTCGAAGGCCTGTACGGCGAAGTCCTCGTGGGCGGTGACGAAGACGATGAGCGGGGGCGCGGCGAATCCGGCCAGCAGCTGGGCGACGTCGAGCCCGGTCAGCCCGGCCATGTGGATGTCGAGGAAGACGACGTCGATGGCGGCGGCGTCCTCGGGCCCCGCGTCGACGGCGCCGCCGATGCGGCGCAGCGCCTCGGTGGCGCCGGTGGCTCCTTCGGCGCTGCGGATGCGGGGATCGGCGCGCAGGAGGTACAGCAGCTCCTCCAGGGCGGGTTCTTCGTCGTCGACGGCGAGTACGCGCAGCATGAGGCCGGAGTGTAGACCGGCCGGGTGACACGGGCGGATCAAGCGGCGCACCGGCCGGGCGGCGTGGACTGCTCAAGCAGCACACCGGCCGGGCGGGCTACTTGAGCAGTCTGGAGAGCCTGCGGTCGGCGAGCGGTTTCCCGCCGGTCTGGCAGGTCGGGCAGTACTGGAGCGAGGAGTCGCTGAAGGAGACCTCGCGGACGGTGTCGCCGCAGACCGGGCAGGGCTCGCCGGTGCGCCCGTGGACCCGCATTCCGCTGCGCTTCTCGGCCTTGAGTCTTCCCGCCGCGAGTCCGCTGGAGCGGGCGACGGCGTCGTCGAGCGTGGTGCGCAGGGCGGTGTGCAGCCGGGTGATCTCGTCGTCGGTGAGGTGTGCGGTGAGTTTGAACGGCGACATCTTCGCGGCGTGCAGGATCTCGTCGCTGTAGGCGTTGCCGATGCCGGCGATGAGGGACTGGTCGCGCAGCGCGCCCTTGATCTGCCGGCGTTCCCCGTCGAGCAGCGCGGCGAACGCGTCGCGGTCGAAGGACGCGTCCAGCGGGTCGGGCCCGAGGCGGGCCACGCCGGACACCTCGGCCGGGTCGTGCACGAGGTGGACGGCGAGGCGTTTGGTGGTGCCTGCCTCGGTGAGGTCGAAGCCGTCGCCGCCGGTGAGTACGGTGCGCAGCGCCAGTGGCCCCTTGCCGGGGCGCGGCGGGGTGGCGGGGAAGCTCTCCTTCCACTGGAGCCAGCCGGCCCGTGCGAGGTGGGTGAGCAGGTGCAGGGGGCCGACGGCGATGTCCAGGAACTTGCCGTGCCGCCGGACGCCGGTGACGGTGCCGCCGTGCAGGGCGGTGAGCGGCGGGTCGTACGTCTTCAGGACGCTGATGGCGAGCGGGAGTACGCGGTCGATCTCCCTGCCGACCAGGTGGTCGTCGAGGAAGACCCGCAGGGCTTCGACTTCCGGCAGTTCGGGCATGGTTCCCAGCCTGCCGCAGGCGTCGCCCCGGTGCCTACCGGAGGCCGTACACGCGCTCGGCGGTGGTGGCGAGGACGGCGGCCCGTTCACCGGGGGCAAGGCCGCTGACCAGGGTGTGGGCGGCCTCGACGACCTCGGTGTACGTGGCGGCGAGCCGGCACACCGGCCAGTCCGAGCCGAACATCAGCCGGGAGGGCCCGAAGGCGTCGATGACGGTGTCCGCGAAGGGGCGCAGGTCCTCGACGGTCCAGTGGTGCGGGTCGGCCTCGGTGACCAGGCCGGAGAGTTTGCACACGGTGTTGGGGAGGGCGGCCAGCGCCCGCACGTCATCGGCCCAGGGGCGCAGGGCGCCGGTCGCGATGGGCGGTTTGCCCGCGTGGTCGAGGACGAAGGTGAGGCCGGACAGCAGTTCGGCGGCCCGGACGGTGGCGGGCAGCTGGTGCGGCTGGACCACCAGGTCGTAGACGAGTCCGGCCCCGGCCACCGCGGCCAGGCCATGCAGGACGTCGGCGCGCAGCAGCCATTCGGGGTCGGGTTCGCCCTGGACCTGGTGGCGCAGCGAGACGAGCCGGTCGCCGCCGGGGAGCTCGCGCAGGGCGGCGAGGGTGTCGGTGATGCCGGGCGCCGTGAGGTCGCTCCAGCCCACGACGCCGGCGACGAGATCGCTGCCGTCCGCGAGTGCGAGGAACTCGGGGGTCTCCTCGGGGACGGTGACGGTCTGCACCAGCACGGTGGCGCTCACGCCGTTGGCGCGGGCCTCCGGCTCCAGGTCGTCGAGGGAGAAGCCGCGGCGCAGGGGTGCCAGTTCCTCGCCGGTGATCCACTCCTGGTCGCGTACCGAGAGGTCCCAGACGTGGTGGTGGGCGTCGACGATGCGCGGGGCGCCGGTCATCTCACAGCTCCCAGGCGACGGGGAGTCCGGCTCCGGCGCCGTCCGAGGAGTAGTCGTGCGTGACGTCGAGGAGCTCGTCCATCCTGGCCTGCCAGGCGACGTTGACGGGGAGTTCCTCCAGTTCGGCGAGGAGCCGGGCGTAATCCTCGCACTCGATGACGTGGAACAGTTCGGTGCCGCTGCGCCAGATCGTCCAGGAGGTGGCGCCGGCCGCGCGGATCGCCCGGGTCAGTTCGGCCGGCACCTCGCGGTGTGCGGCCTCGTACTGGGCTATGCGGTCGGCGCGGACCTTGGTGTGCAGGGCGATACGCATGTCAGTTTCCGTTCTCGGTCAGCAGGCCCTCTGCGCGCAGCTCGTCCCAGAGCCCGTCGGGGACCGGCTCGCGCAGCAGCGCGGCGGCGTCACGGACCTCTTCCGGGGAGCGGGTGCCGACGAGCACCCCGGCGACGGCGGGGTGGGTGAGCGGGTAGTGCAGGGCGGCGGCGCGCAGCGGAACACCGTGGGCCTCGGTGACGGCCTTCAGGCGCAGCGCCCGGTCCAGGAGGCTGATGGGGGCGGCGGTGTAGTCGTAGGTCGCGCCGGGTCGCGGGTCCGCGAGGAGGCCGGAGTTGAAGACCCCGCCGACGACGACGCTGCGGCCGCGAGCGGCAGCCTCGGGCAGCAGCTCGATGAGGGCGGACTGGTCGAGGAGGGTGTGACGGCCCGCGCAGAGCACGACGTCGGCGTCGGTTTCGCGGATGAAGCGGGTGAGCATCGCGGTCTGGTTCATGCCGGCCCCGATGGCGCCGATCAGGCCCTCGGCGCGCAGTTTCTCCAGCTCCGGGTAGGCCTGCTGGAAGGCGGCTTCCGCATGGTCGTCCGGGTCGTGCAGGTAGGCGATGTCGATGCGGTCGAGGCCGAGCCGTTCCAGGCTGTCCTCGATGCTGCGCCGGACGCCGGCGGCGCTGAAGTCCCAGCGGCGGCGGTGGGTGGCCCGTACGGCGAAGCCCTCGGAGAGCTCGTCGGACGCGGCGGGCGCACCGTCGGGCAACGGGTCGAGCACCCGGCCGACCTTGGTGGACAGCACGTACGAGTCGCGGGGCCGGGTGCGCAGCGCCTCACCGAGCCGTCGCTCCGAGAGGCCCAGTCCGTAGTGCGGGGCGGTGTCGAAGTAGCGGACGCCCTCGTCCCAGGCCGCGTCTACGGCGGCCGCGGCCCGGGCCGGTTCGACGGCGGTGAAGAGATTGCCGATGGCGGCCGCCCCGAAGGACAGCTCGGTGACCTCGACCGCGCTGTTTCCCAGCCTGTTGCGCCGCATGCCTGTGCCGCCCTCCCCGATGATCACTTCGTGCCACGGCAAATATTCATCGGATCACTTGGGCACGTCAACACCCCGGACGCCATCAACTACCTCAATTGCCCGGGAATCTGTCCGACCTATGGCCGCGCGAGCGGTCGGGCGGCCGAAGCCTGCGGCCCGGCCGGTCAGAGGGCGGGCAGCGCCGCGAGCAGCTCGGCCACCTCTTCCTCGGCGCAGCGACCCAGCCGCTCCAGATCGGGCAGCGCCTTGCCGTCGGCCACCAGCCCGACCTGCACCCGGCCCCCGTACGTCGTCAGCGCGACGGCGAGCGACTGGCCCCGGGCCAGCGGCGCCATCGGGTACAGCGCGCGCAGCGGGCACCCGGCGAGCGAGAGCGCGGAGCGCGGCAGCGGCACGCTGGTGACCAGTACGTCGAAGAGCATCCTGGCCGCGTTCCCGGCGAGCGGGGCGCCGAAGCGATGGGCGAGCGAGGGCAGCTGGTCGGCGAGTACGGCGACCGCACCGGCGCCGCGCAGCGGCCCGGCGGACTTGTTGCGGTCCATGGCTCCGCGGACCGCCCGCAGCCGCGCCCAGGGGTCGGGTTCCGAGACGGGGAGGCCGAGCAGGTAGGCGGACAGCCGGTTCCCGGTGGCGGCGCCTCCCGGGCGGCGCCTGGAGACGGGGACCAGGGCGCGCGGGTCGGCGCCGGGCAGCGGCTCGCCGCGCTCCAGCATCCAGCGGCGCAGCGCTCCGGCGACGACCGCGAGCAGCACGTCGTTGGCGGTGCCGCCCGCCGCCCGGCGGATGCGCTGCACGGCTTCGAGGTCCAGATCGGCGGTGGCGAGACGCCGGGTGCCGCTGGAGCTGGCGCTGAGCGCCGTCGCGCCGCGCAGGTCGAGGCGGCTGGCCCGCACCAGCGAGGCACCGACGCCGAACGCCCGGCCGAGGTCCTCGATCCGGCCGAGGGCGAGACCGGCGACCTGGCGCGGGCCGGGCATCCAGGAGCGCGGCGGTACCGGCCTGGCCCGGCCGGCCGGCGCACCGGCCCGGCCGGGGCCCGCGACGGAGGCGATCTCGTCGAAGATCCCGGCCCCGATGGCGACCGCCCGCATCCCGTCGGCGAGCGCGTGGTGGAGCTTGACCAGGACGGCGAAGGGGCCGTCGGCCGCGCCGCCGATCACGTACATCTCCCAGGGCGGCAGCCCCCTGCGCAGCGGCCGTTCCATCAGTTCGCCGGCGAGCCGGGTGGCCGCCGCCATGAACGCGCCCTCACCGTCCGCCGCCTCGGGCAGCTCCACCCGTTTGACGTGCCGGTGGACGTCGAAGTCCTTGTCCGCCGACCAGGCCGCGCCGCCGACCGGAAGCAGTACGTCGCGTACCCGCATCCGCAGCCGGGGGATCGCGGCGGCCCGGGAGCCGAGCAGCTCCAGCAGTGCGTCCGGCCCGGGCGACCCACCCCCGTCCGGGGAGAAGACGGCGAGCGCGCCGAGGTGCATGGGGTGGGCATCGGACTCAAGGTGCCAGAAGGCGAGATCGAGGGGTGCCAGTAGCTCAGTGCCCAACGGGTCCTCATGTCATCGAAGACAAATGACTGACGGAAATCACGAAATCACAGTCAATCCCTCTCGGTCGGTTACGGTCAAGTACAGACATGTTACGTTCTGTTACTTTCCAGTAGCGTTCATCGCCTCCGCCGCTGCCCGCGATACCGCCTCAGAGACTGCCGCCGGGCGGCGGCGCCGGTCCGGCGGCTCAGTCGCGTGGCGGAATGCTGAACTCGCACCAGACGCACTTGCCGGTGCCCCGGGACTCGACGCCCCAGGCGTCCGCCAGCTGGTCCACGAGCATCAGCCCCCGGCCCGACACCCCCGACTCACCCGCGTCCCGGCGGCGCGGCAGCGCGCTGGACCGGTCCTCGACATCGACCCGGAGCCGCCGCCCGGCCCCGGTGAGCACCCGGATGGTGACGATCGCCCCGCCGTCGGTGTGCATCAGCGCGTTGGTGGTCAGCTCGTCGGCGGCCAGCTCGACCTCGTCGGCCCGGCCCTTCGCGCCCCAGGCCCGCACCGCCGCACGGATCATGTGGCGGGCCGAGCTCAGCGCCTCGGGGTCGTTCTGCGCCACGTGCTGCTGGAGCCGGCCGCCGGGCTGCGGCGCGTGGGCGGCCCGGCGCCGCAGCAGCAGCACCGCGACGTCGTCCTCCCCGCCGCGCTCGTCGACCCACTCGCAGAGCCGGTCGGCCAGTGGCTGGAGGTCCTGCGGGCCGGTCCTGACCATGTCGGCCAGCAGCTGCATCCCCTCGTCCAGGTCGGCCCCGGGCAGTTCCACCAGCCCGTCGGTGAACAGCACCATGGTCTGGCCGGGATCCAGCTCGACCGTGCTGACCGGGTACTCCAGCCGCCCGAACTCGGCGGAGAGCCCCAGCGGCAGCCCGCCGTCGACGGGCACCTTGCGGCAGGTGCCGTCCGGCTCCCGGACCAGCGGGTCCACATGACCGGCCCGGACCAGCTGCACGACCCCGGTGGTCAGGTCGGCCTCGGCGTAGGTGCAGGTCGCGAAGCGGTCGGTGTCCAGCTCGTGCAGGAACACGGAGGCCCGCGCCATCACCGTCGCCGGGCTGTGCCCCTCGGCCGCGTAGGCGCGCAGCACGATGCGCAGCTGTCCCATGACGGCCGCGGCGTGGGTGTCGTGCCCCTGTACGTCACCGATGACGGCGCCGACCCGGCCGCCGGGCAGCGGGATGACGTCGTACCAGTCACCGCCGATGTCCCGCCCGAGGCGGGCCGAGCGGTACCGGACGGCGATCTGCGCGCCGGGCACCTCGGGGATCCGGCGCGGCAGCATGGCCTGCTGGAGTCCCTCGGCGAGGTCGTGTTCCTGCTCGTAGAGCATGGCGCGCTGCAGGCTCTGGGCGATGGAGCTGCCGAGGGCGACCAGCAGATTGCGTTCGTCGCCGGTGAAGCCGTCCTTGTCGCTGTAGAGCAGCCCGAGCGCTCCGATCGGGCGGGCCTGGGCGATCAGCGGCAGATAGGCCGCCGAGGTGATGCCGAGATGGCTGATGTAGGGCCACAGGATGGGGTATGAGGCGGCGAAGTCCTCCGCGGACTCGATGAAGCGCGGGGTGAGCGTGCGCACCACCTCGCTCATCGGGTACGGCTCGTCCGTCCGGGTGTAGCGGGTGCCCGGCACGAAGGAGCCCTCCGGCCCGTCCGCCACCAGATGGATGCGCCCGGCCTCGATCAGCCCCATGACCAGGCTCGTCGCCCCCAGGTGGGCGAGCCCCTGGGAGTTCTTGAGCACGTCGGTGACGTCCCGGACGGTACGGGCGTGCGCCAGCGCGGCCGTGGTGCCCTCCACCAGGCTGGTGCGGCGCCTGCGCTCCTGGTCCAGCTCGCGGCGGGCCGTGGAGTCGGCCAGCTCCTGGGTGGCGTCCCGGACGATGCCGATGATCCGGCGGGGGCGCCCGGTCGCGTCGCGCCGGACGAAGCCCTGGGTATGGGTCCAGCGCAGGCTCCCGTCGCGGCGCAGGCTGCGGAAGTACGCCCCGTAGTTGCTGCGCCCGCTCTTGAGCGCCTGCGCGACCAGCGCGTCCAGCCGCACCCCCTCGTCCGGGGGCACTCGCACGGCGAGCGACTCCGGCCGGTCGTCGTATTCGTCGGCCCGCAGGTCGAACACGTCCAGAGCGGGCTGATCCATGTGCATGAGGCCGCTGTCGAGGTCCCAGTCGAAGCTGCCCATACGGTTCAGGGCGAGACTGAGGTCCGGGTGGGCGGGCCAGTCGTCCGGGAGTGACAGGGCACCCGCTACCCGATCATCCATGTGGGTAACTCTGCCACCATTTGCCCGATTCTTCGACTGAGCTGTCCACCAGCTGAACGTGCGATGGGACACATTCCGCAGACCGCCCCGCAGGCCCGTATCCCAAGGAATCGGCCCGAGGAGCCCCGGCCCGGAGTACCGGATACCCCCGCAGAACGCCGACCCGCCCCGAAACCGGACCCGGGCAGCGACTAACGTGTGCGGAGGGGCGAACTAAGCCAAGCCTTACCAAGGCGCGCCCCGTCCGTGTTCGCCCGTCCTTCCGCCCGTTCTAAGGAACAGCCCTCCATGACACGCCCCGTCCGCGTTGCCATCGTCGGAGCCGGTCCCGCCGGAATCTACGCAGCGGACGCGCTGCTCAAATCCGAGGTCGCCACCGACCCGGGCGTGTCCATCGACCTGTTCGAGCGGATGCCCGCCCCCTTCGGCCTGATCCGCTACGGCGTGGCGCCGGACCATCCCCGGATCAAGGGCATCGTCCAGGCGCTGCACCAGGTCCTGGACAAGCCGCAGCTGCGGCTCTTCGGCAACGTCGACTACCCGAACGACATCGGCCTGGACGAGCTGCGCTCCTTCTACGACGCCGTGATCTTCTCCACCGGCGCCGACGCGGACCGGGCCCTGGACATACCCGGCAGCGAGCTGGACGGCTCGCACGGGGCCGCCGACTTCGTCTCCTGGTACGACGGCCACCCGGACGTCGCGCGCACCTGGCCGCTGGAGGCCGAGAAGGTCGCGGTCCTCGGCGTCGGCAACGTGGCCCTGGACGTGGCCCGGATGCTCGCCAAGACCGGTGACGAGCTGCTGCCGACGGAGATCCCCGCCAACGTGTACGAGGGCCTCAAGGCGAACAAGGCGCTGGAGGTGCACGTCTTCGGGCGGCGCGGCCCGGCCCAGGCCAAGTTCAGCCCGATGGAACTGCGCGAGCTGGACCACTCGCCCAACATCGAGGTCATCGTCAACCCCGAGGACATCGACTACGACCAGGGCTCGATCGAGACCCGGCGCGGCAACAAGCAGGCCAACATGGTCGCCTCAACGCTGGAGAACTGGGCGATCCGCGATGCCGGCGACCGCCCGCACAAGCTGTTCCTGCACTTCTTCGAGTCCCCGGTCGAGATCCTCGGCGAGGACGGCAAGGTCGTCGGGCTGCGCACCGAGCGCACCGAGCTGGACGGCACCGGCAACGTGCGCGGCACCGGCCGCTTCAACGACTGGGACGTGCAGAGCGTCTACCGCGCGGTCGGCTACTACTCGCAGGAGCTGCCCAAGCTCCCCTTCGACGTCGCCTCCGGCACCGTCCCGCACGCCGCCGGACGGGTCCTGGCCGGTGACGAGCCGATGGACTCGGTGTACGTCACCGGCTGGATCAAGCGCGGTCCGATCGGCCTGATCGGCCACACCAAGGGCGACGCCAACGAGACCGTCGCCTGCCTCCTGGAAGACCACACCACCGGCCGGCTGCCCGCCCCGGCGCAGCCCGAGCCGGCGGCCGTCACCGAGTTCCTGCGGGCGCGCGGGGTGCGCTACACCACCCGTGAGGGCTGGTACCGGCTGGACGCCCACGAGCGCGCCCTCGGCGCCGAGCAGGACCGCGAGCGGATCAAGGTCGTGGAGCGCGGGGCCATGCTCGACGCCTCGGAGCCCGGCAACTGACATCACGGACGTGGGGGGGGGGGGGGGGGGGGGGGGGGGTGGTTTTGGGGGGGGGGGGGGGGGGGGGGGGGGGGGGGGCCCCGGGCCCCGCGGGGGGGT